>JAFAZV010000404.1 GCA_019239445.1 Solirubrobacterales bacterium | reverse complement strand
GGGCTCCGCGCCGAAGCCCGCTGCCGCCGCCCGAGCGCCTTCCAGACTTGCCGTCGGGAATACGCCGCGAGCAGGTTCCACGGCTGGAAGACCTCGGGTTAAAGCAAGAGGTCGAGCGTCCGGCCAGCGGCGGGCAAACGGCGGCGGAGCGATGCGCGAAGGCGTTCCTGGGCGAGCGCGTGAACGCCTACGGCAGCGAGCGCGACATCCTCGGCAGCGGCGGGAGCTCCGGGGTCTCGCCTTATCTGCATCTCGGCTGTCTGTCCGCCCGGGAGCTCGAGAGCCGTCTTCCCCTGTCGACCGGGGCGCAGCAGTTCCGCCGCCAGCTCTGCTGGCGCGACTTCTACGCGCAGCTGTTACGGACGTTTCCCGCCAATGCACGCTCGGAGCATCAGCGTCGCTACCGGGGCGTGATTCGCTGGAGTCGCGCTCAGGGAGACTTCGAGGCCTGGTGCCAAGGCCGCACGGGCTATCCGGTGGTCGACGCCGCGATGCGCCAGCTGCTTCAGGAGGGATGGATGCACAACCGCGCGCGGCTGATCGTCGGTTCCTTCTTGACCAAGGACCTCGGAATCGACTGGCGCTGGGGCGAGCGGTGGTTCATGCGCATGTTGATCGATGGCGACGAGGCGAACAACAACGGCAACTGGCAGTGGATCGCCTCAGTCGGCGTCGATCCGCAGCCCGTGCCTCGGCGGATCTACAACCCGACCCGGCAGCAGGCCCGCTTCGATCCCGATGGAACGTTCGTGCGCCGCTACGTCCCGGAGCTCGCTCGAGTGCCGGCCGCATATCTGGCCGAGCCCTGGACGATGCCCGAGCACGTCCAGACGCAGGCCGGGTGCCGGATCGGGCACGACTATCCGGTCCCGATCGTCGACCACGCGCAAGCGCGGCGCGGCGCGATCGAGCGCTACCGCCAAGCCGGTTAGCGGCCCGCCGGGCTAGCCGTCGACCAGCGGAAGCCTGCCGGCGACCCCCGCGAGCTCGAACAGCCGACGTGCCTGCGGCGGCAAAGTAGAGCTGATCGCCAGCCGCTTGCCGTTGCTCTGGGTTTTACGCAGCGCGGCCAAGATCGCGCAGAGACCGCTCGAGTCGATGAAGTCGATGCCCGAGAGATCGAGCACCACCTCGTCCGCTTCGGCGTACGCGCGGGGGAGCAGCTCGCTCAGCTCGGGCGCGTTGGCGAGATCGAGCTCGCCACGAACCACTACTCGCACCACACCGGGAGCGCTCGGCAGAATCCGCACCTCTAGCGCGGCGTCGAGCGGCAGCGCGGACTGATCCGACAGGGTCATCCGGATTGACGTTACTCGGTACGAGCCGCGGAACAAGAAGGTTTGTCCCTATCCAGGTTGGTAAGCAACACACCCGCTGCGCGGCGCGACGGCCCGCGGCTGGTAACCCACATCACATGCGCGTACGCTGCTCCCGATGCCCAGCCTCGATCCGCTCACCGATTTCGGCAACCACCGCGACCTGGTCGTGATCGGGGCGTCGGCGGGAGGGGTCGAGGCGCTGAAGGCCGTGGCCGAGGGCCTGCCGGGCGATCTGGACGCGGCCGTGTGCGTCGTGCTGCACATAGCCCCGCGCAGCTCCAGCGCGCTCGCCGCGATCCTCGAACGGGCAGGCCCGTTGCCGTGCCGGGCCGCCCACGATGATGGGCCGCTGCGCAGCGGAGAGATCCTGGTTGCGCCTCCAGACCGGCACCTGGTCATCGAAGACGGACGCGCGCGCGTCACGGTGGGACCACGGGAGAACGGCCACCGTCCTGCCGTCGACGTCCTCTTCCGCTCCGCGGCCGGCGCCCGTCGCCGGCGGGTTGTCGGCGTCGTCCTCTCGGGCACCCGAGACGACGGTGCCGTTGGGCTCGCGTCGATCAAAGCGGCGGGGGGCGCCGCGGTGGTTCAGAGCCCGACTGACGCGATGTATCCGGGGATGCCGACGAGCGCGCTCGCCAATGTGGTTGCCGACGCTGTCGTCCCGCTGGCCCGGATGGGGCAAACTATCGCAGCGATCGTGAGAGGGGACGACGTCTCAGAGGGCGCGGGAGCGAATCAGCCGCCGGAGGACCCCGAGCGGGACGAGCGGCTGACTTCCGTGTGCCCCGAATGCGGCGGCGTGCTCACCGAGGAGAGTGAGGCGGGCACGCCGTACTGGGAGTGCCACGTAGGCCACCGCTACTCGCCCGCGAGCTTCGCCGATGCTCAGGCGAACGGCGTCGAGGCGGCGCTTTGGACGGCCGTGCGCGCTCTGCGCGACCGGGGGGCCATACTCGAGCAACTGGCCAAGCAATCTGACGCGCGCGGACAGCCTCGCTCAGCACGGCATTTCGAGCAGCAGGCGGACAGCGCGCGAGCTCAAGCCGACGTCGTGCGTGACGCGCTCGATGTAGCGGCCGCCACCGCACTGCAGCAGGTTCCGGCCGCTGACGACGACGCGGGTGCCGAGCCGACCGCGCCGAGATGACCGAGGCCGCAGCGGACACCGCTCTCGACTCGTTCCTCGAGTTCGTCAACCAGGCTCGCGGCTTCGACTTCACCGGCTACAAGCGCTCGAGCGTTCAACGCCGGGTGACCAAGCGGATGAACGAGGTCGGCGTCGACAGCTACGAGAACTACATCGATTTCCTCGAGCTTCATCCGGAGGAATTCGGGTCTCTGTTCAACGCGATCCTGATCAACGTCACCGGCTTCTTCCGCGACCAACCCACCTGGGATTACCTCACCTCGGAAACCGTCCCGGCGCTGGTGAAGGGGCTGCCGCCTGGTTCCCCGATCCGTATCTGGTCGGCCGGCTGCTCATCGGGCGAGGAGGCCTACACGTTGGCGATGGTGATGGCGCGCGCGCTCGGCGACCGCGAGTTCCAGGAACGGGTCAAGATCTACGCCACCGACATCGACGAGGAGGCGCTCGATGTCGCTCGGCACGGCAGCTACGCGCCCCGGCAGCTCGAGGCCGTCCCCCACGAGGCGCTCGAGAGGTTCTTCGAGCGCACCGATCAGCGCTACGCGTTTCGCAAGGATCTGCGCCGGTGCGTGATCTTCGGCCGCAACGACCTCGTCCAGGATGCGCCGATCTCGCGGATCGACCTGCTCGTTTGCCGCAACACGCTCATGTACTTCACCGCCGAGACCCAGACGCAGGTACTCCGCCGCTTCCATTTCGCGCTCAACGACAGCGGTTATCTGCTGCTTGGCCGCTCGGAGATGCTGATCACGCACAGCGAGCTGTTCACGCCGGTCGACCTCAGACGCCGGCTGTTCCGCAAGATGATCCGTGCCACCCAGCGTCAGCGCGAGCGCGTGGTGGCGAGCGGTGCCGGCGACGGTGCGTCTCTCGTGATCACGAACAACCTTCGGGAGGCGGCATTTGCCGGCGCCCCCGCAGCCCAGGTCGTGCTGGACGCGCACGGTGCTGTGGTGATGGCGAACGACAATGCGCGTCGGATGCTGTCTGTGGCGCCGGATGATTTCGGTCGCCCGATTCAGGACCTCGAGCTCTCCTACCGCCCGGTCGAGCTGCGGAGCCACCTCGATGTAGTCCTAAGCGAACTGCGCAGCGTAGACATCCGAAGCGTTACGTGGCGCGTCGATGCAAAGGAGCGGATGTTTGACGTCCGCATCAGCCCGCTGCTCAGCGACAGCCTCGTCATGGGCACGACGATCACCTACAACGACGTCACCGACGCGCATCAGGTGCGCGAGGAGCTGACGGCAGCGAGGCGAGCTCTCGAAACCGCATCCGAGGAGCTTCAATCGACGGTAGAGGAGCTCGAGACGACCAACGAGGAGCTCCAGTCCACGAACGAGGAACTCGAGACAACGAACGAGGAGCTCCAATCCACCAACGAGGAGCTCGAGACCATGAACGAGGAGCTCCATTCCGCCAACGAGGAGCTCGAAACGATGAACGAGGAGCTCCGGCACCGGACGCTCGAGCTCAACGACATGAACTCGTTCCTCGAGACGATCCTGTCGATCATCGGGCTGGCGGTGGCCGTCCTCGATCGCCAGCAGCAGGTCCAGATCTGGAACGGCCAGGCGCACGAACTGTGGGGCTTGGCCTCCGCAGAGGTCGAGGGCCAGAACCTATTCGCGCTCGACTTTGGGCTCCCGGTAGAGAGCCTCCGGCCTCAGGTGCGAGCGGCCTTGAGCGGCGCGTCGCCGCGCGAGGAGGTCCTGCTCGAAGCGACGAATCGCCGCGGCCGGGCGTTCTCGTGCCGAGTCACGCTACTGCCGCTGGGGAGCGACAACGACGGCCTGACGAGTGGGCTGATCATGATGATGGAGGCCGCGGGCGCGTGAGCGCGCGCCGGCTGCGGATTCGCTGCCTGACGCGCGTGGCGTCGTCTCGCACGACCGCCGAGTGGCGCAGTCGCTCCTTGACTTGCACCAGGTTGCGGGCGTATTGAGCCGCCAAGTCCTTGACTGTGTCGCTCAGCGGCGCGACGTCTAAGGTCACATGGCCCGGGGCGCTGGGCTCGCTCGTCCAGCCGACTCCACGTTCGTCGAGCAACCGCGGCCTGTCAGAGCTGGCACTCGCGGGGTTCGGCGCCGCCGGATGCTCGAGCAGCAGCCACCCTCGATCCTGATGGATCACCGCGCCGCGCTCGGCCAGCTCGCCCACCGCGAGCGTCACGGTTGGCCGGCGGGCGCCGACCAGCGCGCCTAGGATCTCGTGGGTCAACGCCAGCGGCAGGATCGTCCCGGTCGGCGTGACCCGACCCCAAGACTCCGCCAATAGCCACAGGACCGCCAAGACTCGATCCTCGACGCGCGGTAGCTGGCAGATCGTCATCTGGGTGGCGAGCCGCTCGGTTTGCTCGGCCGCTCGAACCTGCAGCTCGATCGCCAGCCGCGGCGCTTGCCGCATCGCCAGCAGCACGTCGCTGCCGAGCAGCGCGAGCTTCGAAGCTCCGGCCGCTCGCCAGACGCAGCTGGCATACAGGGTCGACTGAGCTCCGTCACGCACGGCAACGACCTCGCCTGGTCCAAGCAAGCGCAGCGCGGGCTGGCTTCCGATCTGCAGGGAGTGCAGCAGCATCCCCTGGCTGACGATGGCCGCAAACGCATCCCGTTCGCGCAGGAACTCATCCAGCTCGAGCGTCCGCTCGGGAACGGTGACGACCGGCACCTCGAGCTGCTCGAGCGACGCACGCTCGTGAGCCGGAAGAAACCGGACCAGGTCCGGCTCGACGTCGAGGAGCCTGGCTCGCAATCCCTGCCCGAGCAGCGGTGCCCCCGGAACTCGAGTCGATTCAACCGACATGGTCTACCGGCTGATGGTAGGGCGGACGGGCAGGTTCGTGGGTCGGGCTGGAGCGGCTTCGCTCGGCTGCCCGTCCGCCCCAACGCGTCGAGGAGAGAGACGACGTGGGCCCAGTGTTACCCATGATGCAAAAGAGTGGACCTTCTAGGTTGCGAGCCAACATGGGACGCAGCCTCTCAGGCGTCAAGGCTCGCGCGGTCGATCACCTTGTAGACGCCGGATACGTACTCGTTTTGAACAAAGGCCGAGAGCCGATCGACGCGGCGCGTTTCGTCCGCATCGGCCTCTTCGCGCCAGCGGCGATAGTCGTCCACCGTCCAGTCGAACAGCCCGAAAGACACGATCTCATCCTCGTCACGGATGTTGCGCGCGTGGTAGGCGCGCTGAAGTCCGGCCGGCGGACCCCCCTCGCCCTCCCAAGCCTGGCGAAACTGCTCCCACGCGCCTGGTTTGAGCCTGCGGGCGGTGAACATGACGATCATGCGCTCTCCTCTCGGCGGTTTCCGGTCCGCCGACTCTAACCGGCCCGCTCGGTCTCGATCGGGGCGGGTGTCTCGGAGGGACTCGGGCGCCCGCCGATCGCATCTATGATGCGCCCGTGCCGCGCCCGCGCGCGCTCGAAGCGGGCCGTGGAACGCTCGAGCTTGCGCGCTCCCTCGCGGTAGCGCTTGCGGGCCCACCAGGACCCAGGCGCCGCCAGCCGCAGCGCCGCCACGAGAGCCACCGGCGGGATGAAAACGCCGATCAACCCGAGCAGAAGCCGGCCCTTGAGGATCGCGACCACGCACACCAGCACGTCGATCAACACGGCGACGATCAACGAAATCCCCGGCGATGAGCCGGAGGTGTCGAACGGCCCCAGGCCGAGCACGATCAGCCCGCCGAGCACCGCGGCGACGATCACGGCGTCGATCGACGCTCGCCCTTGCTGAGACCAGTAGACGTCGTCCAAGTGGATCCAGAGCGCGAACTCGTCCAGGGTCAGGCCGGCGCCGACCCCGAACAGCGCGGCCAAGATCTCCGACCACGGACTGTCCCGTGCCACGGCGAAGCCGAGAAACCCCGAAACCAACAGCAGCACGATCCCCCACACGAGATGGTGGAGGTGCAGGCCCGAGTCGGTCGTCACCGAGCCCGGCCACCACGGCACCTTCGGAGAGCGCATCAGCCTCGCGCTCGTGCGGATGAACAGGAAAGAGATCAAGAACGCGCCGAGCAGAATGAAGCCGTCGCGCTGAGCCTGCGGACCGAGGAAGTGCTGGCTGACCTGGATGCGGATTTCCACAGCGGCCCCCCGGAACGCCAGACTACGTGGAACCCTGGCGTGGTTTCAAGGCCTGGTAGAGCTGCCACACCTCGTCGGGCGTGAGCGCCCTGTTGTAGATGCGAAGCTCGTCGATGGCGCCGAGGAAGGCGTCGCTCGGGCCGTAGACCCCCTGCCCGGCGCCGAGGATGAGCGGCCCACTCGAGGCCGGCGGCGCGGTGACGTGCTCGACGTCGTCGGGGACACCGTCAACCGAGATCGAGATCGTCAGCGTGCCTGCGTCGTAGACGCCGGTGACCTGGTGCCAGCTGCCGGCCCTGGGGCTGAAGCGGCCGTCGTCGTAGTGGGTGTTCGCGCGTACGCCGCAGCGCATGGGCAAGCACCCGGCGCGGTTCGGGACCAGGAACGTCCAGCGCGTGGCCGGGGTGGGGCGTCCGGAGGGGCTCGATTGCAGCCCGAGCGAGAACGCGGAGCCGGCGGGCGCGGCTTGGCTGACGGCGGAGCCGGGTTGACCGGCCCGTGCGGCGTTGAGCCACGCCGAGACCGTGTACGAGTGTGCGGTGTCGATCACCGGGCCGGCGCTCGCGGCAAGCTGGCCGGGCGAGCGGATCGCCAGGGCGCTCCCGCTTACTCCGGGCACCCATCCGGCGCCCGCGAGGAGACGCAGCGCGTGGCCCTGGCCGCTGGCGTCGGCGGCGAGCGCGCCGGCACCCTCGTCGAACTGCCAGACCCCGCTGGCGCCGGGCGGTATCGCGGCCGCTGCGTGCCAGCTCGACGGCGTCGCGGACGACGTGATGAGCTGTACGTTCGACGCGCGCACCAGATCTGGCGGCAGCGTGAAAACGCGACGGTCGTAGGAGAGGATCCCGAGCTCCTGCTCGTACGCCCCGAGCTCGGTGAACACCGCGCCGGACAACCCGTAGGCGCGCATCTCGAGCCCGAGCGCAGCAAACTGGCGGCGCAAGAGCCCGGTCACCCAAGCGAGCGGCCACGGCGCTGCGGGCGCACCGATGCTCGTCGGGCGTCCAGGCCAGCGATCGCGCGCCGGCGGGAACGCGAGCACGCCGCCGTACTCGCCGATGACCGCCGCGCGGCGGTCGGGCAGGACCGTGAACGGGCCGGAATACAGATGCACGTCGCGGATGTCGCTGCTCGGTGCTTCCGCCGCGCCGCAGCAGTTGGCGCTGCCGCTGTCGGTGTCGATCGGGCGGGTCGGGTCGAGTCGCCGCAGCGCGCCGGTAATGCCGGGCGGGTCGAACGCGCCCCAGCCCTCGTTGAACGGGACCCAGGCCACGATCGCCGGTTCAGAGCGGTGCTGGCGCACCACCGCGCTCAGCTCGCGCGCGAAC
Organism: Solirubrobacterales bacterium; assembly: GCA_019239445.1. Classification (GTDB taxonomy): domain Bacteria; phylum Actinomycetota; class Thermoleophilia; order Solirubrobacterales; family Solirubrobacteraceae; genus Palsa-465. The sequence continues at coordinate 3,631 of JAFAZV010000404.1, read as the reverse complement.
TCAGCGCGCGCGGCTGCGCTCGGGTGCACAGCGCCGCGCAGCGGCATGTTCGGCATGTCCTGCCAGATCAGGATCCCGAGTCGGGCCGCCCACAAGTAGAAGCGTGCCGGCTCGACCTTGACGTGCTCGCGCAGCATGTTGAAGCCGAGGCGCTTTGCGGCCAGGAGGTCGTAGCGCAGCGCGGCGTCGGTCGGCGCGGTATATAAGCCGTCGGGCCAGTAGCCTTGCGCGAGCGCGCCGCTCTGGAAGAGAAAGCTTCCGTTGAGGAGCAGGCGCGTGAAGCCGCCGGCTTGCCCAAGCCCAATCGAGCGCAGACCGAAGTAGCTGCGGACGAGGTCGACGACGCGCCCGCGGTCGAGTAGCGACACCCGTAGGTCGTACAGGTACGGATCGCTCGGAGACCACGCCCTGGGGTGCGGGATCAGGAGGGTAAGCGGGAGCCCGGTGCGTCCGGTGGCGCGAGCCACGACGCGACCCGACACCAGCGCTTCAGCCCTCAGCGGCCGCCCGTCACGGCCGTCTCCGGTTGCGGCCGCGTTCAGCGTCAGGCTGCCGCGGGCGAGGTCGGGCATCAGGTCGAGGTCGGTGAGGTGACGCGCCGATACCGCCTCCAGCCACACGGTCTGCCAGATCCCGCTCGCGGCCGTGTGGTGGTAGCCATACGGAGTGCCCGGGATCTGCTTGCCCACCGGCTCCTGAGCCCGGCCGATGGGGTCGCTGTAGCCGACCACGAGCTCGTTCTCGCCGGTGGCGCGCAGCAGCGCCGTGATGTCGAGCGAGAAGCTGTCGTAGTCGCCTCGGTGCGTACCGGCGAGCCGCCCGTTAACGTAGACGCGCGCGGCCCAGCTCACGGCGCCGAAGTTGAGCATCACGCGCTTGCGGCGCCAGGCGGCGGGCGTGCGGAACGTCCGCCGGTACCAGCCCGAGGTGATCGGGCGCTCGATCCCGGAAAGCGGCGATTGAACCGGGAACGGGACGAGGATCGTCTGCGCTAGATCGCGTCCGAACGGCGAGCGCTGATGTGCTCGCGCGGGCTCGAACTGCCAGCGGCCGTTGAGGTTCAGCCAGCTGTGGCGCTCGAGCTGCGGGCGCGGATACTCGGGCAGCGGTGCGGTGGTCGAGACCGAGTTCGTCCATGGCGTCGAGAGCGGCGCCGGCTTGCGCACGTAAGGCGCGGTGGCATGAGCGGGGGCAGCTGCCACGACGCAGGCCGCGCCGAGCGCGCTCAGCGCCAGAGCGCGGATCCGGCGCGACGTTCGTGTGAATCGAGCGGCTACCGCTTCAGGATCCCACTTGGGCGCTTGCGCCGACCGCGCTCCTGACGGGGAATCGCGCGGCCGGGCGGGACGGGTACCGGCGTGGGCGGGCTCGCGCATTGGCCGTTGCCCGACAGGCCGGGAAGCGAGGGCGCGCGGGCGCTCGGCGCCGCGGCGAAGTTGAACGCGCCGGTCAGATCGCCGGTGGCGCGACGTCGCCAGGAGCTCAGGTTCGGGACCTCGACGCCGAAGCGGGTTTCGAGAAAGCGCAGCGTCGAAGTGTGATCGAGCGGCTGCGAGCAAACGAGGCCGCCGCGCGAGAACGGCGAGATCACGAGCATCGGCACACGGAAGCCGAGCCCGATCGGACCGCGGATCCCCTGCGCGGCCTTGGGCAGGTTGGGCACGGTCACGTACTCACCCTTCGTACCCCGAGGTGGCGTCGGCGGCGCGACGTGGTCGAAGAAGCCGCCGTTCTCGTCCCAGGTGACGAACAGCGCAGTCTTGCTCCAGATCTTCGGGTGCGACACGAGCGCGCGCAGCACGTCGCGGAGCACGAGCTCGCCTGAGGCCGGCGTCGAGAAGCCGGGATGCTCGCTGGCCAGCACGCTCGCCAGCAGCCACGACACCTTGGGCAGCCGGTCGTGCGCGAGGTCGGCCAGGAAGTCGTCCGGGTAGACCGGGCCGTTGCCGCGTCGCTGCAGCTCCGAGCCGGTCGTGTAGGCCTTGAAATACGGCAGTACGTTGTCGAGGAAGCCGGTGACCTTGTCCTGATAGACCTTCCAGCTGATCCCGTGGGCTTGCAGGCGCTCGGGCATCGTCGTCCAGGTGAAGCGTCCGCTCAGGGAGCTCCGCGTTGCGGTGAGGGTCTCGAGCAGGGGGCCGCCGCGTCGGCCGTCGGGGTCGATCGTGGCCGACATCGACATCAGCCGGTTCGGATCGGTCGGCCCGATCACGGAGCAGTAGTAGTTGTCACACAGCGTGAACGCGTCGGCGAGGGCGTAGTAGAAGCGCAGGTCCGAGCGTGTGTAGTAGCCCATCGCCTGTGGCGCGACCGCCGGCCCGTCGACGCTGGCAGGCTCGCGTGCGCGCACGAAGCCGTCCATTCGGCCGTGGTTCCACGAGCCATGCTGCGGGCCCCAGTCGTGACTGATGTCCGGCAGACATTGCGTCGGCAGGCGAAACGGGGCGATCGTCCTGCCGCTGCTCGAGCGCTGGAGGAACGTCTTGCGCGCCCGCTGGTCGTCGAACCCGCGCACGCCGGAGAGCGTGCCGAAGTAGTGATCGAAGGAGCGGTTCTCCTGCATGAAGATGATCACGTGCTCGATGTCCTTGAGCGAGCCGCCGGAACGCGGCCAAGCCTCGGCCGCTTGCGCGAGCAGCGCCTCGAGGCCGCCCCCGAGCGTGCCTGCCGCGACTCCCGCCGCGCCGATATCGCGCAGCGCCTCGCGTCTGGTCACATGCGTGCGCGTGCCGGACGTGTCCGCCATCCCGGTCCCTCCTAGCTCGTCATCCGTCGGCCGCGCGCGCCACGGTAGCACGGGCGGGGGCCCGCGCCGCCGTCGTCGCCTACGCGACGCCTAACCGGTGAATCGGGGCTCGCCTGCGGTCAGGAACGCGTCGGCGGTCTCCCCGACCCGGACTGCGTCCTGGAAGAGGAAGCCGTGGCCGGCGCCGCTGAAGACTTTGGTTGTCGCGTGCTTCAGCTTCCTGGCGATCGTCCGGTTGTTGGCCGGCGGGTTGATCACGTCGAGGTTGCCCCACATGATCAGCACGTGCTGCCCGAGCTTCGGCAAATCGTTGAGGACGCCGCCGGTCGCGGAAGTCCATTCCTGGCGGGCGTGCGCTTGGCCGGCTTTGCCCGCGCTGCTGGCCGCGAAGCTGTCGTTTGGCAGGTGATCGCGGACGTATTGGGCGGCGACGCGCGCCGCGTAATCGAACAAGCCTTTGACTCCGGCCGTGGTCGGCGGGAAGCTCAGCCCGAGCAGCAGCGGCGCTGGCAGGTTGGGGTCGCTCATGATCTTCTGCACTGTCTTGCTGGGCGGTTTTTCGGTCGGGCCGCCGGCGCTGGTGGCGCACAGGACGACCCTGAGCACTCGGCTTGGAGCGTCGACCGTCACCTGCTGGGAGATCTCGCCTCCCATCGACCAGCCCATGATTTCGAAGCGCTGAATATGCAGCGCGGAGGCAAGCGCAAGCGTGTCCTGGGCCATCAGCGGGATCGTCACTTCGTTCGGTGAGAAGCCGGCGCTGGTGGTGCCCATTCCGCGGTTGTCGAAGATCACCACCCGGTGGTTGCGGATCAGCTGCTGGATCAGCTGTGGATCCCATTCGGCCATCGTCCCGGCCCGGCCCATCACGAGAATCAATGGGGT
>JAFAZV010000349.1 GCA_019239445.1 Solirubrobacterales bacterium | reverse complement strand
GTCGCGAGCGGGTTGTCCGCAAACGACAGAGATGCCGTAGTGCCGACCGTCGAGGCCAGGTCCGGATCGCCGCTGACGAACTGGGACTCGAACAGGAGCGGCGTCGCCCCGGTTGTCGTTGCCTGCGCCTGGAACTGAGTCGAATTGGTCGGCACGAGGTACACGGGCAGGTTGTCGTTTGCCGGCAGGTTGTCCGTTGCCCCGCTGACGGTGCCGAGCGTAAACGGCGCGCTGCCGGGCAGCCGTGCATCGGGGAAGAACATCTCCGGGGCAGTCCCAGTGTTCTTCACAGTGACCTGATAGGTCTGGGGCTGACCGGCGGTCAGCTGCGTAGAGGCGGCATTCGGCAGCCCGCCGCCGGAGACCGGCACGGCCTGCTGGTCGACGCTCACCTGGAACGGCGAGGAGAGCGAGTTTCCCGACACCACGGGCGCGAACACGACCACCAGCCTCCATCGCCCGGGACCGGGGTTGAGCGTGTGCAGCTGGGCGCCGAGCTGGCTGTCGGGCGACGAGGACGGAGTCGCACCCGGCACCATGTTGGTGGCGTAGGCGACGGCTTCGCCCTGCGGATCGATCAGGTAGGCACCGAATTGGTTGCCCGGATCCTGGAGCGTGATCGTTGCGTTCAGCTCAGGCTGTCCGGCGGGCACGTCGAGCTGGTAGAAGAACTCCTGCCCGCTGATTGGCGCGCGTCCGTTGCCGCCGGTCACCGTCCCGGAGAACGTCAGGTTGCCGGGCGGAATGAGGCTGCGCAACGTGACGGGCACGGTCGTCGAGGTCGTTGACGTGCCGCGCGCCGGACGCGACCGTACGACGATCGCCCCGCTGGCGTCGCCGGGCTGCACTGGCGTGCCCGTTCTGACCTGGACTGCCACCGACCTGCCGGGAGCTAGCGTGGCGCCGGCGGGCGTGACAGTCCCGAATGACCTGTACTTGGCGGCGCTGACGCCGAACAACACGGGGCCGATGTAGCCGCCGTGGGCCGCACTACGGCTGTAGACGTACGCCGTCCACGTGCCGGCGGCCGGGTTCGCAATTTGGAGGTCGCCGTAGTTGCCGAGGCCTTGCGGCCGCGAGTCCCCGACGTACGTGCCGTTGGGATCGATCAGCGTGATCCGCACCCGCGCGTTGAGCGACGCGTTCGGCGCCGCGTGGAACGCCGCCGCCGCGTTGAGCCGGTCCTCGCCGGCAGGCACTCGGAACCGCAGCCGCTGGTAGTTGCTCGGCACGCCGGCGTAGTCGGGCGTCTGCGGATCGCTGTCTGACAGCGTGAACTGCCTGTTGAACAGCGACCGGTAGGCGCCGAGCATGCGACCGGAGAACGTCAGGCGCTGCGTCGAGCCGCTCTCGTTGGTGACGGTGTCGGTCAGGTTCTCGGCGGTGCCGGGCCGATCGACCGCGTTCAGCTGAGTCGGGCTCGTCGTCATCACCCCGACTTTGCGCCCCTGGGCGGAGCCGCCGCCGGCGGGCTGGTTGTCGTTCTCGGCCGCGAGCACGGCCTTGTAGGCGTCGACGCGACCGGAGCCCTGCTGGTCGGCGGGAGCACCGATGTCGTCGGTGTTGGAGACGATCAACTGCTTGACCTGCGCCGGCGTGGGCGCCGTCCCGTGGTGCGTCTTCTCGTAGGCCTGGATGACGAGCGCCGCGACGCCCGACGTGAACGGCGAGGACTGGCTCGTCCCGCCGAACGACTGGACTGGCGACGGGTTGCCGGTCGGGCTGAGGCAGCTGCCGAACTCGTCCAGGTTCGTCGAGCACAGCGCCCAGTCGGACTCGCCCGGCGCGACAACGTCGATCGTGCGGCCGCGCTGGTCGAAGCCCGACGAGCTCAGCGAGCTGATCTCATCGTTGCTCCATCCCTTGACCTCGGGGAACCGGCTACCGCCGAAGCCGTCCTGGATGTAGTTCTGGTTATCGGTCGAGGCACCGGCCGAGAGCACATTGGGATCGGTCGCCGCCTCGCCGGTCGTATTCGTCACGCCGGCGTCGCCGGTCGACTCGACGACCGTGATCCCGGCCGCGACCGCCTGGTCGTCGGCCTGCGCGATCAGGTCGAGCGACCCGCCGTCGTCGGGATAGTTGTTGATCCCGAACGACTCGTTGAGGACGTTGACATGAGCGGTCGTGATTGCGTAGTCGATCGCCTCGAGGATCGAAGAGTCCGGCGTTACGTTTGACGCGCCGAAGGCGACGAGACCTACGAGGTTGGCGCCGGGAGCGACTCCCTCGACGCGGATATTGCACGGACGGTTGAGCGGCAGCGCGCTGTAGTGGCTGACGTCGTAGACCTCCCGGCCCTGCGCGGCGATCGCTGAGGCATCACCGAACGCCTCGGCGCCGCCGGTCGGCGCCGACGTGCCGAAGCCGCTGAAGTCCTTGAAATCCACGAAGACGTGCTGGCCGTTAGGCCGGATGAAATCGGGATTGTTGGGATCTAGCGAGTCGGCGATCCAGCCGACCGTGACGCCGCTGCCGGTGATCCCCAGCGACCGAGCCGTCTTCGCGTTCGGCCTGTCGGAGTCGACGCGCATCGTCTTCAGCGCCTCGGGCTCGAGCTGGACCCTGCCGGCCGGGGCGCAGGCCCCGGGCAGCGGCGCGGTCCCGGCGCCGGAGGCGCTGCTGGTGGCTCCGGTCGTCGGGGGCGCGAGGTGGACGACGCGATTGGGAACAACCTCCGCCACCGCCGGGTCGGACCTCAGCGACGGAAGCTGCGTCGGCGAAACGGTCGCCGACAGTGCGTTGAGCGTGGTGTAGCTGTGCACGCTACGCGCATTGCCGCTGGCAAGCTGCTGCAGCACCGGCCGCTGGATGCCGGCGAGCGTCCTGCGGCGCGCGCGGAGTTCCGAGCGGGTCGCGGGCTGGGCGCGATCCTGGTTTTTGAACACCACGATCACGCTCTGCGCCGGCGCGTGAGACACCGCCGACGCGGACGCCGACAGCACCTGCACCAACGCGAACAGAGCCACGGCCCCGGCGGCGACCGCCAGCTTCAAGCGCACGCCCATCCTCCTACCTCCCATGTTGTAGCTCCGGTCCTCGAACCTGCAGGCAACCTATACGGTCATCGTGGCGGTGTCCAACGCGATCCAGCAGCTGGGATTCCGTGCTGTCGTCGGGACGTAATCGATCGCGCGACGGTCACGCGCCGGGGATCAGCCCCCGCACCGTCGCATGCAGGAGAATGCGGAGATGGGTGACGAACGCCTACGTTCTGAGATCCGCGACGAGCAACAGCGGATCATCTCAGCCATGAGATCCGCAACCGATCACTGGGAGATGGCCAAGGCGGAAGACTCTTTCGCCGATCTGCTCGAACGAATGGCCGATGAGCTAGAGCTGGGCTCGGCGCGTGATCGTGGCCGCTTTCTGGCCGCAGCGCATGCACTACGGCGCTCGGCGGCGCTCAACGAGCACCGATACGTCACCGGCCTCAGCTACACGCACGAAGAGCACCAGTAGCCCGGTGTACACCATCGCCGAGTCTAGGCGTGAGTGGCGCGGCGCTCAGTCAGGGCGCAGGTTCCTCGTCCACCAAGCGGTGTAGGAGGTCGTGGAGCTGGCGTTGTTCAGCCGGCGAGAGACGCTCGAATCCGGCCGGAGGCCTCCCCACGCGCTCCAGCAGCTGCGTGCGCACGCGCATGCCTGCCGAGGTGAGCACGACGTGCTTCACACGCCGGTCCTCCGGCGCCGGCCGGCGGGCCACGAGCCCGCGTGCCTCGAGCCGGTCGACAAGACCGGTCACGTTCGAGTTATCGCATGCCAGCACCGCCGCAAGCTCGGTCATGGGCAGCGGCGAGCCAAGCTGCAGAAGCGCGCCGGCTTGGGCTGGATGCAGATCTAGCTCCGAGGCGGCGATGAGAAACCGACGCCGCTGCTGTCCA
>JAFAZV010000281.1 GCA_019239445.1 Solirubrobacterales bacterium | reverse complement strand
CGGCCCTCGACGAGCAAGCCCAGAGCCTGCTCGAAATCCGCCATCGTGTAGGCGTAGGAGCCGATGATCGCTACCTGGCCGCGCACGATCTCGTGAAAGCTGAGCGTGGTCTGATCGTCGGCCAACCCGACGCACACGACGCGGCCGCCTGGCCGCACCAGTTCGACTGCCATTGCGCGCGTCGCCTGCCGCCCAACTGCGTCCAGCACGAGATCGAACCCGAGGCCGTCGCCGCCGGCGCGCGCGGAGTCGCCATCGCGATGAACGCTATGTGCGCCGAGCGTCCGCGCCTGCTCGCGCCGGCGCTCGTGCGGCTCGATCACCGCCACCTGCTCGAGCCCGCTCAGCAACGCGGCTTGCAGCGTCACTAGCCCGATCGTGCCGGCGCCGATCACGACCGCTGAGCGGGCGTCGTGTCCGGCGAGCCCAAGCCTGACGGCGTGCACGCCATTGGCGAGAGGCTCGGTCAGCGCCGCGACCCGGATGTCCAATTGGGACGGGACGCGCCGCAGGTTGGCCGCGGGTGCCCGCACGAGGTCGGCGAAGGCACCGTCGTGATGAATGCCGATCAGTGTGCGCTCGGGACACAGGTTCTCCTGGCCGGAGCGGCACAAGCGGCACTCGCCGCACCCGGCGATCGGGTTGACGGTGGCGCGCGCGCCGAGCCACTCCTGGGCGCCGGGGCCGGCGGCCACCACCTCGCCGGCGAACTCATGCCCCATGACCAGGGGCGGGATGCGGTTGCCCATGTGCCCGAGGTAGCCCTCGACTTCGGAGCCGCAGATGCCGACCGCGCCGGGCCGGAGCACCACCTCTGCCGCCTGGGGCGAATCGGGCTCGGGGCGCTCGGCCAGCTCCATCCGCTCTGGCCCCTGCCACACGATCGCCTTCAACGAGCCATCCCTCGCTTAGCGCTCGGCACGCTCAGGCCTCGCTCCGCTGGCGGCCGTAGAGCAGGAGGATGGCCAAGATCACGACGCCGTAGACGATGTCTCGGGCGTAGTCGGGTGCGCTCTTGGCGAGCAGCACGCTGATCAGCGTCGTGAGCACGATTGCTCCGGCGACCGTGCCGAGGTAGTGCCCGCGGCCGCCGAGGATGTACGTACCACCGATCACGACCGCTGCGATCGACTGGAACAGGTATGGGTCACCCATCCCGAGCGTCGCGCTGCCGCCGAACCCGGCCAGGGCGATTCCAGCCGCGGCGGCAAACAAGCCGCTCAACGCGTACAGCGTCACCGTCACGAGCTTCACGTTGACACCCGCTAAAAACGACACTCGCTCCGAGTTGCCGACGGCGTAGATCCGACGTCCGAAGGTGGTGAACGAGAGGACGAAGCTGACCACGATGATGATTCCGATCCAGATCAGCAGGCTCGTGTCGATCCCGAGGGTCTTGCCGGTCATCGCGTTGACCAGCGCCGTCGGCGCAGGCTTCAGGCAGCCGCCGCAGGAGAGGCCGTGGGTGACGCCGAGCGACAGCCCCTCGACGATCCCGTTCATCCCGAGCGTCATCACCACGGCGGGGATACCGAGTAGCACGATGCCGAGACCGTTGACGATCCCGCACGCCAGCCCTAGGACGAGCGCCAGCACGATCCCGATCGCGAGCTTGCCGTTCGACCCGGCCGACTGGGAAATCAGGACGATGGCCGCCGCATTCAGTACCCACGGCACCGATAGGTCGATGCCGCCGACGAGGATCACGAACGTCTGCCCCGCGGCCACAATCCCCACGAACGAGGAGATCTCGAGGATCTGCTGGATTCCGCTCGCACTCGCGAAGCCCGGCTTGACGATCTCGCCGATGATGAACAGCCCGATCGCGGCCACGAAGCCGTAGATGATCTTGCGCCGGTCCGGGTTGAGGATCGTGCGTAGCCCGCTAGGAGCAGGTTGTGACTCGGTGGTCGCGCTCATCTTCGTCTCACCAGGTGACGGCCGAGCAGCGTGCTCGCGCCGACCGCGACGACCAGGAACAACCCCTGGTAGAAGGGCTGAAACAACGGGTCGATGTTCGCGAAGAACAGAACGTCGACGAGCAGCGTCAAGACGAATGCGCCGCACAGGGCACCGACCCCGCTGCCGCGCCCGCCGAACAGCGATACGCCACCGACCACGACGGCCGCGATCGAGGACAGCGTGAACACGTCACCGGCCGTCGCGTCGCCGCCGGTCGTCGTCGTCGCCAGCGCGATCCCGGCGCCCGCGGCCAACAGCCCGGCGAGCGCGTAAGCGAGGACCTTCGTTCGCAGGACCGGCACCGAGTTCGCGCGAGCAGCGTTCTCGTCGTTGCCGATCGCGTAGATATTCACTCCTAAGCGGCTCCGGCGGAGCACCGCCCAGGCCAAGCCGAGGATCACGACCCAAACCAGCGCGCTCGGCGCCTTTGGGTCCAGGAAGAAGTTCGTGTAGCCGCCGGCGACGTGGCCGCCGGGTGACGGCAGGATCCACAGCGCGACGCCCTGGAAGATCGAAAAGGTGCCAAGCGTGACGAGAATCGGCTGTAGCCGGCCGAAAGCGACAAGCACGCCGTTCAGCAGCCCGCCGCCGGCGCCGATGAGCAGGATGAGAACCGTCCACAGCGCCTCGACCCCGAAGCCGCCGTGCAGCTTCAGCGCCGCGAGGCTGTTGCTGACGTCCATCATCCCGCCGATCGAGAGGTCGATCCCACGGGTCAGGATGACCAGCGTCTGGCCGAGCGCGGCCAGGCACAGCGGCATCGCGTGGTTGGTGATCGACGCCGCCTCGAAGGCTCCCGGGAACGAGCCGAGCGAGACCGAGTACAAGACGATGTAGATCACCAGCATCGCGACAAGCAGCGCGCCGGCGACGACGAGCGGCGCGTTCTGGGCGGCGATCTGCTGGCGGCGGGCCGCCACCCAGCCAGCCGAACGACCGAGACCTCGCAGGGGTTCCGCGCGCTCAAGCATGCGTCTCCTCTCGGAAAGATGCGCCGATGATTTCCTCGGAGGAGATCTCGCCCTGGAGCTCCTGGGCAATTGCCCCCTCGCGCAGCACCAGGACGCGATGGCAGAGATGGGCGATCTCCTCCGTGTCCGAGGAATAGAAGAGGATCGCGCGGCCTTCGCGCGCGAGATCGAGAATCAGGCTGTAGATGTCCTGCTTGGTGGCGACGTCGACGCCGCGCGTGACGTCGTAGAGCAACAGGATGTGTGAGTCGGCCAGCAGCCAGCGCCCAAGCAGGACCTTCTGCTGATTGCCGCCGCTGAGCGTGCCGACAGGCTGCCCGGGCCGGCGCGCATCGATGTGCAGGCGGTCGATCATCTCGCGGGCAGCGCCGCGCTCTGCGGCCGGCCGCAGCACGCCGCTGGCGGCCACGCGGCGCAGGATCGGCAGGGTCAGGTTGTCCCTAACCGACATCGGCAGCAGCAGACCCTCGGCCTTGCGGTCCTGCGGAATGAAGGCAATCCCCGCGGCGATCGCCTCGCGCGGATTGTGCAGCCGCTTGCGCTCGCCGCGGATCTCGATTTCTCCATCTGCCGGCGCGAGGCCATAGAGGGCGTGGAACAGCTCGCGCTGACCTTGGCCTTCCAGGCCGCCGATCCCCAGCACCTCGCCGGCGTGTAGCGACAGCGACACGCCGTGCAGACCGGAGGCGCTGAGCTCGCGAGCCTCGAGCACAACTTCACGCTCGGGCTCCTCCTCGGGCTCGACGTAAGCGGTGGAGACCTGCCGCCCGGTCATCAGCCTGACCGCCTCCTCCTCGGATATCTGCTCCTGGGTGCCAACGTCCGTGCCGTTTCGGAAGACCGTGACCCGGTCGGCGAGATCGGTCACCTCGCTCCAGCGGTGGGAAGTGAAGACCACGCAGGTGCCCTGATCACGCAGCCGGCGGACGAGGCCGAACAGCCATTCCACCTCGCGCCGAGCCAGCGCCGAGGTCGGCTCGTCGAGAATCAGGACTGACGGCTCGCGCATTACGGCGCCGACGATTTCCACGAGCTGCTGCTGAGCCAGCGCCAGGTTCTCCACCAGCTCACCGGCGTCGACCGACTCGACTCCGTGCTCGGCCAGCAGCTGAGCCGCGACGTCCGGCATTTCGAGCCGGCGGATGATGCGCCCGTGCCCGCGAGGCTCGCGGCCGATCAACAGGTTCTCCGCCACCGTCATCCGCGGCAGCAGCGTGAGCTCCTGGAACACCGTGGCCACTCCACGCCGGAGCGCGTGCTCCGGCGAGCGCAGTCGCACGTCCTCACCCCGGATTCGTATCTGCCCCTCGTCGGGGCGGATCACGCCGGCGAGCGCCTTGATCATCGTGCTCTTGCCCGCGCCGTTCTCGCCTACGAGCGCGTGCACCTCGCCCGGCGCGGCGCGGAACGTGGCGTCGTCGAGCGCGACCACGCCGCCGTAGGATTTGCGGATATCGATGCCCTCGAGCGCTGCATCGCGCGGCTGACCGCCGGTCGCTTGGCGCGGTTCGTGTCCGGCGGGCTGTGCGGGTTCGCTCATGAGCGGATCACAGCGCCGGGAGCCTGACGTCGAGGGTCGCGCCCACCGGCTTGCCGGTCACCACCGAGGACAGCGGCATGTTGACGAGGTGCGCCGGGGTGGTATCGGTGAACGGGGTGAAGAAAGAGTCTTGGAGCTGCGGAAACACGGTCTGCCCTACCTTCACCGTCTGGGTGGTGACGGTGGGGTAAGGGACAGTCAGGCTCTTGCGCGGGTACTCGTGCCGCAAGATCCGCCGCGCCAGCTCGAGCGCGATCAGCACCAGGTAGGTCGGCTGCCCGATCGAGAACGCCTGGAGCTTTGTGCCCTTGGCGCCGCTCATGTAGAGGCGGAAGCCGTTCTCCGACTCTCCGGCCGTGGGCGGCAGTGGCCGCCCCGCTGCCTTGAACGCCTTGAGAATCCCGTCTGTTCCGCCTTGGGCCCAGATGCCGTCGATCTTCGGCAGCGACGGCAGTACTGCCGCCGTGTTGCGCTGAGCCACGGCCGAGTCCCACATCCCCGAGAACTTGTTGACGACCTTTATCCCGGGATTGCGGGAGAACACTGACATGCCTCCCGCGGTGCGCTGGGTGTCGACGTACGTCCCCGGAACGCCGGTGACCATGATGATGCTGCCTTTGCCGTGGAGCTCGCCGACGAGCCAGCGCGCGAGGTCGCGGCCAAACTTGAACTGGTCCGTGTTCACCTGCAGCGCGCCCGGCGCGGTGACGATGTTGTCGAACGACACGACGAGGATTCCCTGTTCGATGGCCTGGCTGACCACGCCGTTCAGGCCTGTCGGCGACGCCGAGTCGATCAGGATCGCGTCGACCCGGGCGGAGATCAGGTTCGAGAGCTGATTGGCCTGATCGGACATGTCGTTCTCGGAGTTGAACACCTGGCCGAAGACCTGCGAGCGATACGGCTCCATCGCCAGCGCGGCACGGTAGGTGTTCTCCATCTCGAGCCGCCAGGTGTTGCCGATGAACGAGTTGGCGAGCGGGATCTTGAGCTTGTCGTTCACCCGCGATCCGGCGGCGCCGTTACACCCGGCGACACCGAACACGGTAAGACCGGCCGCGGCACGACCCGCCGTGCCGATGAACCGTCGGCGAGTCAGTCCCGCCCGACGGCCGGTACTGGCCTGCTCCTCCACGACTAGACCCTCTTCCCGACTCGCCGAGGCCCAAACGCGGCTTGGTAACTTCACGCCGGGGTATCGTCAGCATGAGGACGAAACTGGAGAGAAAGGACGGGCGGAGTGACGAGCACGAACCAAACCGGCGCTGTCGGCACTCCCGCCGCGGAGCTGACCCGGGAGCAGGTGTTGCAGGCGCTCTCTCTGGTCAGCGAAGGCCGGAGGTATGACCTCGACTGCGGCCGCTTTCCGGGCATGCCCGTGTTTCCGGGTCACCCACCCTTCCAGGTCCTCTCGTATCGCACTCCACGCGGTCTCGACAACCAGGACGACCAGGAATGGCTTCGGGACAACGACGTGAACTTCCGCTGGAACAGCGAGGTAGTGACGGGCACCGTTCACACCGGAACGCACATCGACGCTCTCTCGCACATCACCGCGGGTGATGGTCACGGGTGGTTCGGCGGCGGCTCGGCCGAGCGCGACGTCGGCGATTTTGGTCCACTGCGCGACGACGCCACCGATATCCCGGCGCTGATCACGCGCGGCGTTCTGCTCGACGTGGCCGGCGCGCGTGGCGTTGATGCGCTGCCCGCTCACGAGGCGATTGGCGCTGAAGAGCTGCGCCAGGTGGCCGAGCGAGAGGGGGTCGAGCTGCGATCCGGCGACGTAGCACTGGTGCGGACCGGCTATCTGTCGGGATGGCCGGACGCGGATTTCATCGCCGCGCACGAGCAGGCGGGGATCGATCGCGACGCGGCGCTGTGGCTGGCCGAGCAGGGAGTGGTGGCGGTGGCGGGCGACACCGAGTCGCTCGAGGTGCTGCCCTCGACGGTCGCGCACAACCCTCACCCCGTGCACATCGCGCTGCTGCGCGAGCGCGGCATCTTCATCATTGAGATGGTCAACTGCGAGGAGCTCGCGCGTGACCGAGTCCACGTGTTCTGCTTCATCTGCCTGCCGATCTCGATCCGCGGTGCGACCGGCTCGATGGTCCGCCCGGTCGCGCTTCGCTGAGTGCCGTCCGGCGCCGGTGAAGAGCCGAGAGCTGCGTCGCTTCGGCGTCAGGTCGGTGGGGTAGGCAGGTCTCCGTGCGCGACTGCGAGATAACAGCGGTCGAAGTCCGCGACGTGAGGTTTCCGACATCGCGGAATCTGGCCGGCTCAGACGCGATGAACGAAGCGCCCGACTACTCCGCCGCCTACGTGATTCTCGAAACTGACAATGACCTGCGCGGCTACGGGATGACGTTCACAATCGGTCGCGGCACCGAGATCGTGGTAGCGGCGATTCATGCGCTGGCCCCAATCGTCAAGGGCCGGCGGCTGGGCGACATCGCCGCCGACCAGCGTGGCTTCTGGCGCTCGCTCACCGGCGACTCACACCTGCGCTGGCTCGGGCCGGAGAAGGGAATCGTCCACCTGGCTACGGCCGCGCTCGTCAACGCGGTGTGGGATCTGTGGGCGAGAGCCGAAGGCAAGCCGCTGTGGAAGCTCGTGGTCGACATGACTCCCGAGCAGCTCGTTGGCTGCATCGACTTCCGTTACATGACCGATGTGCTGACACAGGAGGAGGCGGTTGACCTGCTGGCGCGCGGGCAGGCGGGCAAGGCGGCGCGCGAGGCGGAGATAAGTCGTAGCGGGTTCCCCGCATATACGACGTCGGTTGGCTGGCTCGGTTTCTCCGACGAGGAGGTGCGGGAGCGCTGCCGCGTCGCAATCGCGCAGGGCTGGACGCACCTGAAGATGAAGGTCGGCGCGAGTCTCGAGGACGACGTCCGGCGGGCGACGATGATCCGCGAGGAGATCGGCGCCGAGCGGTTCCTGATGATGGATGCCAATCAGGTCTGGGAGGTGGCGGAGGCGGTGAGCGCGATCCGCCGCCTGGGCGAGTTCGACCCGTGGTGGATCGAGGAGCCGACGAGCCCTGACGACATCCTCGGGCACGCGCGAATCGCCCGAGAGGTGGCGCCGATCCGGATCGCCACGGGCGAGCACTCGCACAACCGGACGATGTTCAAGCAGCTCATGCAGGCTGGTGGCATCCAGGTCTGCCAGCTCGATTCGTGCCGCCTCGGTGGCGTCAACGAGGTGCTGGCTGTGCTGCTGCTCGCCGCGCGCTTCGACGTTCCCGTGTGTCCACACGCGGGCGGGATTGGCCTCTCCGAGTACGTGCAGCACCTTTCGGTGATCGATTACGTCGCGATCAGCGGTGAGCTTCAGGACCGGGTGATCGAGTACGTGGATGAGCTGCACGAGCATTTCGCCGCACCGGTACAGATCTCCGACGGCCGCTACGTGGTACCCGAGACACCCGGCTACAGCATCGAGATGCTGCCGGAGTCGCTCGAGGAGTACGCGTTCCCCGAGGGCGCCGCCTGGGCGGGCGCCGGCGTGCCGGCACGCTGATGAGCGTCGAATCGGCTGGGCTGCGGCTGGTCCGGGTCAGCGACCCGGATGGGAATGCCCGTGTGGGAGTGGTAGCCGGCGACGAGCTGGGGCTCCTGGGACACGACGACATGATCGGCACGCTCGAGCGCGGGGAGGTGGACAGCGTTCTCGACAGCGTCCCGATCCGCGACGCCGAGACACTCGCGCTTCCCGAGCCTTGGCGCGTTCTTGTGCCAATCGTGGCTCCGGAGACGTGGGCCGCGGGAGTCACCTACGAACGCAGCCGCGAAGCCCGCACCGCGGAGAGCCAGCGCCGCGACGTCTACGACCTGGTCTATGACGCGGAACGGCCGGAGCTGTTTCTGAAGGACGCCGCCGGGCGCCGCACGGTTGGCCCGGGCGAGCCGATCGCGGTTCGCAGCGACGCGAGCTGGAGCGTGCCCGAACCGGAGCTCGCGGTCGTGCTCGGCGCCGGCGCGCGGCCGCTAGCGGTCACGATCGGCAACGACGTTTCCTCGCGCGACATCGAAGGCGCCAACCCGCTCTACCTGCCGCAGGCCAAGATCTACGGCCGCGCGTGCGCGCTTGGCCCGGCGCTGCTGGTTCCGCTCGACTGGAGCGTCAGCTACGAGATCGAGCTGCGGATCTTCGATGCGTCAGGTCAGCTCCGATTCGAAGACGGCACGTCCACCGCGAGCATGTGCCGCTCGATCTCGACCCTGACCGAGTTTCTGCGGCGGGACAACCCGGTGCCCGCCGGTAGCGTTCTGCTGACCGGCACCGGAATCGTCCCCCCGGACGAGGTGAGCCTGACGCCTGGGCAGACGGTGGAGATCCGGATCCCGGGTATCGGCGTTCTGCGAAGCCCGGTGGGCGGCGCCGCGCACCTAAACGAGCCAAAGGAGGACCAAGCCAATGTCTGAGACCGCCGCCGAGCTCCGAGCAGCGAACTTCATCGGAGGCGAGTGGGTGCCAAGCCGCGACGGGGACGTCTATGAGCGTCACAACCCGTGGCGACCCTCGGAAGTGATCGGCGAGTTCCCCAGCTCGACTGCCGAGGACGCCGACGCGGCGATCGAGGCCGCATCCCGAGCGCTGCGCGGTTGGGCTGGGCTCTCCGGCGCGCAGCGCGGCGCCTATTTGCGCAAGGCCGCTGACGTCGTCGAAGCTCGCGTCGAGGAGATCGCCCAGGACATGACGCGCGAGATGGGTAAGCCGCTGCGGGAGTCGCGGATCGAGGCTACGCGCGCTGCCGCGATCCTGCGCTTCTTCTCGGGCGAAGGCTGGCGGCCGGTCGGCGAGCTGTACGAGCAGTCAGCGGCGAAGTCGCTCGTCTACACGCGGCGGCGACCCGTCGGCGTCGTCGGCCTGATCACGCCGTGGAACTTCCCCGCCGCGATCCCGACCTGGAAGATGGCGCCGGCGCTCGCCTACGGCAACACCGTGGTCATCAAGCTGGCGCAGGATTCGCCGCTCACCGGGCTTCACCTGGTGCGAGCACTCGAGGAGGCGGAGCTCCCGGACGGCGTCCTCAACCTCGTCATCGGTTCGGGCTCGAAAGTCGGCAATGCGATGGTCACCGATCCTCGTGTCCGCGCGATCTCGTTCACCGGCTCGGTGCCCGTCGGTCAGGGGGTCAGGGAGCGCGCCACCAAGCTCTCCAAGCGCGTCCAGCTCGAGCTCGGGGGCCACAACCCGCTGATCGTGGCCGAAGACGCTTCGCTGGATAAAGCCGTCGAGGCCGCCTACGCCGGTGCCTTCTGGTCGGCGGGGCAGAAGTGCACTGCGACCCGTCGCATCTTCGTCGCCGAGCCGGCGTACGAGGATTTCCGGGAGCGGTTCCTCGAGCGAATCGCCCAGGGCAAGGTCGGAGACCCGAGCGATCCCGAGACCGAGGTCGGCCCGATCGTCAGCGAGAGCCAGTTCGACGACGTGATGTCCGGGATTGCCCGCGGCCGCGAGGAGCGGGGGACGATCATCGCCGGCGGCGATCGCGCCGACCCTGACGCTTATCTGATCCCGCCCACCGTGTTCGAAGACGTGCCGGACGACGCGTTCCTCTCCTGCGAGGAGGTATTCGGTCCGGTCACCACGCTGTACCGCTTCTCGTCCCTCGAGGAGGCGATCAGCCGAGCCAACGCAGTTCCCTTCGGCCTCTCAGCATCGGTGTTCACGAGCAACCTGGCTGTCGCGCAGCGCTTCGTCGACGAGTTGCAGGCCGGGATCCTGCACGTGAACTCGCAGACGGCGGGCGCGGACGTGCACGTGCCGTTCGGCGGATCGAAGGAGTCCGGCTACGGCCCGCACGAGCAGGGACGCGCGGCGATCGAGTTCTACACCGAGGAGATCACGGTCTACCAGGACGTTTGAGTGCGGTGAAAGTTCTCGCTTCCGTGCGCTTTCCTGGTCCGGCCTTCGACGAGCTGACCGACGTCGAGCTGCTGGACGCGCCGCTCCCGGACGCGCTGAACAACGCGCGATCCGACGTCGGGGCGCTCGCGGTCGTGCACGAGGTCATAGACGAGCGCACGCTCGAGCTCCTGCCCTCGCTCGAGCTGGTCGCCAACTACGGGGTCGGCTATGACGGGATCGATGTCGCTGCGTGCCTGGCACGCGGCGTTACGGTGACCAACACGCCTGGCGTGATCGACGGCGCTACCGCCGACCTCGCGCTCGCCCTGATGCTGGCGGTGCGGCGCCGCGTGGTGGAAGGAGACACGCTCATCCGTCACGGCACCTGGCCATCGGGCACCGACCGGTTCCTGGGCGCGGAGCTGACCGGCGCGACGCTCGGCGTGGTCGGCTTCGGCCGCGTCGGCCGAGCCGTGGCCCGCCGGGCCCGCGGCTTCGACATGCGGGTCCTGTACACCAAGCGGCGGCGCCTGGAGTTGCATGAGGAGGAGGCGCTCGGCGTCGAGTTCCGCGAGCTCGACGAGCTGCTCGGCGAGGCGGAGATCGTCTCACTACACGTTCCGCTCGCGGAGAATACGAGGCACTTGATCGACGCCCGGCGCCTGAGTCTGCTGAGCCCCGGGGCGTGTCTCGTGAACACGGCCCGGGGCGAGATTGTCGACGAGGAGGCATTGATCACAGCGCTCGAAGCAGGCCGGATCACAGCCGGGCTCGATGTTTTCAGCGACGAGCCGTCGGTTCCCGCGCGGCTGCTCGGCATGCCGCAGGTCGTGCTCACGCCGCACATCGGCAGCGCGACCGCCACCACGCGGGCCGCCATGACGCGGCTGCTCGTGGACAACATCCTCGCGGCGGCAAGCGGCCGCCCGCTCCCCACGCCGGTGCCGGCATGAGCGCCGCCAGCGGCGACATGAGCGGCAGGGTCGTGCTCGTCACCGGAGCCGGCTCCGGGATTGGTCGCGCGACGGCGTTGCTGCTGGCGCGGGAGGGCGGCCGTGTGCTGGCGGCCGATCGCGATGGCGAGGCAGCGGCGAACACGGCGGCCAAGGGGGCCGGCGAGCTGGTCTCGGTCGAGGCGGACGTCGCCGACGAGGAGGCGGTGGCGAGGATGTTCGAGCGATGCGAACAGGAGCTGGGCGTCCCGACCGTGCTTGCCAACATCGCTGGGGTCGGTTCGACCACGACCGCGCCCGACACCCCGCTCGAGATCTGGGAGAAGGTGTTCGCTGTCAACGCGCGGGGAACGTTCTTGTGCTGCAAGCACGCGATCCCGCGGATGGCCGCGGCCGGCGGGGGCTCGATCGTCAACATGGCTTCGGTGGCGGGGATCATGGGCTTGCGCAACCGTGCCGCCTACTGCGCCTCGAAGGGTGCGGTGATCGCGCTCACGCGCGCGCTTGCGGTGGACCACGTGGACGACGGGATCCGGGTCAACTGCATCTGCCCGGGAACCGTCGATTCACCCTGGGTGCGGCGCCTCGTCGAGGAATCGGGCGAGGTGATTGACACGCTCGTCGCGCGTCAGCCGATGGGGCGGCTCGGTACGCCGGAGGAGATCGCCGCCGCGGTGCTCTACGTCGCCTCGGAAACCGCCGCATTCATGACCGGCTCTGCGCTCGTGCTCGACGGCGGGATGTTCCCCGGCTGAGCTCCTTCTAACGCGGCTCAGCGGGATTGGCGGGAGCGAGACGGAGGCTCGTTATCGCCCCGGCGTCCAGGACGATCTCGGCCTTCCCGCGGACGTGCTCGCCCGCGCCGGTCGGCCGGACCTTCAGCGTCCAGGTCACGGCGTCGCGCGCCACCTGCTTGCGCGTCGGGTCGATGCGAAGGCCGTGAAGGTGCTCGTGAATGAACTCTGCCACTGCGTCGACTCCGTCCGCGGAGCCCCGGCGGGGGAACGGCGGGCTCGATACGAACTCCACGTCGCTCGCGAGCAGCCCGAGGACAGCGTGCGCGTCCTGCTGCTCCCACGCCCGCTCGAACTCGAGCGCGGTCAGGAAGTCGGTCGCCTGCTGGCGTCCGTGCGCGATCAACGTGCGGAGGAACTCGGGTTCGCGGTTGAGCTTGGTGCGAACGCCCAAGGGCTGCCGGACACGCGAAGGTGAGAGCTCGATGATCCGGACCATGATGCTCTTGTAATCGCTGTCCTCGGCGAGGACGCCGTCCTCGAGCAGCTCGTCGATCTTCTCGATGAAGTGCAGCTCCTGATACAGCGAGAGGTTGCCCGCCAGCTCGTTGCGGCGATCGGCGATATCGAGCACGGCCCGTGGCTCCGAGTCGCGCTGCGTGGGGTTGATCTGAATCACCCAGATCTCGTCGGGCGCCAGGTCGACCAGCTCGCGCACGGGTGGGTTCTGCGAGAACAGCCCATCCCAATAGACCCCCTCGTCCAGCCGCACGGCACGAAACAGGGTGGGAATGGCCGCCGACGCGAGCACGGCGTCGGGCGTGATCTTCTTGCGGCGGCTGTCGAACACGCGGAAATCGCCGGACAGCACATCGACGGCGCCGAGCAGCAAAACCGGCTCGTCGTCCCCGGACTCGGTTTCGAGGCGCTCGAAGTCCACATGTCGCCGCAGCAGGCGCCGGAGTTGATCGGCGGCTGCCTCCGCGAACACGTTGTCGTACGGGCTCACGGCCGGCATGACGAGGAATTCCTGCAGGTCACCGAAGAACATCGCCGACGCATTGACGAGGCGCTCCCAAGGGGTGGAGGCGGCGTTGTCGGCCCAGAAGGCATCGAGCCGCCGGCCGGCGCTTTCCGGCTCGCGGGCGAGGAGCGCCGACCATGCCAGTAACGCACACACCGCACCTCCGGACGTGCCGCTGAGACCCACCACTTCGTGATCGGGCAGTCCATCCTCGAACAAGCGCGCGAGCACTCCGGCGGTGAAGGCGGTGTGGCTGCCGCCTCCCTGGCAGGCGATCGCGACGCGTTTAGGCATGGGTCCTGAACGTTCGCCTTACGGCTCGAGCGTGGTGGCGGAAGCGGCCGGCGTCATCTGGGCGCGGATTGTAGGACCGGGCGACTGGCCGTCTCCGGGATAGCTGAGACGATGTCGCCGTGCCTGCCCGGCTCGGCTACGCGATCCTGTTCGTCAGCGACCTCGAGCGCGCGGTCGCTTTCTACAGGGACGCGATCGGCCTGCCGCTGCGCTTCGCCGCCGAGGCATACGCCGAGTTCGCCGTCGAGGGAGCAAAGTTCGCGCTCTTCCCGCGTCGTGAGCTTCCGAGCCTGATCGGCGTCGAGGCGCCCTCCGATCCGGTCCCGTGGCCGCAGGGCGAGGTCGCCTTCTTCGTCGAGGACGTCGACGCCGAGCACGCCCGTCTCGAGGCCGCCGGCGTCCGGGTGCTGGCACCGCCGACCGATCGCCCGTGGGGCGAGCGGACGCTTCACGTTGCCGACCCCGACGGCAACGTCATCGAGCTGACGCGCGCCAAGCCAGCCCGCGCCGAAGCCTAGAATCGTTGTGTGAGCTTCTCGAGCGGGATGGACGGGACCGGGCGCGTTCGCTGGCGGGCGATCACCCAAACGGCCGGCGCGCATGCGGAGGAGCGACGTCTCGCGCCCGCCGGGCGCCTAGGCACGGGAACGCTCGCGTGCAGCCGCTGCGATGCTCCGGTCGCGCTCGGCGGACCTGTCTCTCCGAGCGCCGGCATCACCTGCCCGTTCTGCGGGCACGGAGCTCGCGTGCGGGACTTCCTCTCGCTGGCGTTGCCGACGCGGCCGGCGCGGGTCCAGGTGCGCGTAGCCCTAGCGCGTGCGCTGAGCCGTCCGTGACCAGCCTGACAAGCTTCACCGCATGAGCTTCCAACGCAGCGACGACGGTTCGCTGGCGATCCTCACCCTGGATCACGGCGAGTTGAACCTGTTCGACGCGTCCGTGATCGAGTCCCTCGACGCCGAGACGCGGCGGCTGGCGGCCGATCCTCCGCGAGGGCTTCTGATCCGGGCCGAAGGGCGGGTCGTCTCCGGTGGCGTCGATGTGCACCTGTTCGAAGGCCTCAGCCCCGAGGCCGCTGCCGAGCTCTGGCAGCGCCTGCTCGAGGTCGTCCGCCGAGTCGAGGAGCTTCCCTGCCCGACCTTCTTCGCCAGCCACGCCATGTGCCTGACGGC
>JAFAZV010000242.1 GCA_019239445.1 Solirubrobacterales bacterium | reverse complement strand
TCTGGCCTTCGCGCTGACGATCGCGGTGATCGCGTTCACCGGCCTCGAGGCGGCGGCCAGCATCGCCGGCGAGGTCGACGCCAGCCGGCGCCAGATCGGGCGACTGGTGGGCCCCGGCTCGGCGGTGATCATCCTCGTCTACGTTGGAATCTCGATCGTCGCGATCTCCGCTCTGCCCGTTCACAACGGCGTCAGCGACCTCGGCGTCCGCCACATCAACGCGCCCGTGCTCGGTCTTGCCGAGGCGTTTCACCCTAACTGGCTGGCCGACGTGCTCAAGTACGCTGTGGCTGTCGGAGGGGCGCTCGGCTTGGGTGCCGCCGCCGGTTCGGCGATGCTCGGCGTCTCGCGAGTCGGCTACTCGCTGGCTACCAACCGGCAGATCCCGAGCGCGATCGGCCGTCTCAGCCCGCGCTGGGGAACGCCGGTCGTGGTGATCGGCGCAGCGGCGATCGCCGGCGCCGCGCTGGTCGTACCGCGCGACCTCGATCTGCTCGTCGGGATCTTCGCCGTCGGAGCGCTGCTGGCGTTCACGATCGCGCACGTCTCGGTGATCGCGCTCCGCTACCGCGAGCCGACTCGCCGCCGCGCCTACGCCGTGCCGCTGTCGTTCACGTTCCGGGGTGGGCGCGTGCCGGTCCCGACGCTGCTCGGCGCGCTGCTGGCCGCGATCGGCCTGGTGCTCGTGATGATCTTTCACACCGGAGCGCGGTATGTCGGCCTCGGGTGGCTGATCGGCGGCCTGACCCTGTACATCACCTACCGCAAGACGCAGCAGAAGCCGCTGCTGCGCCGGGTGACCATCCCCGAGCGCGCGCTGCGCCACGAGACGCTCGAGCCTGAGTTCGGCTCGATCCTCGTCCCCGTGTTCGGGACGCCGCTCGACGATGACATCGTCCAGACCGCGGGCCGCCTGGCCGGGGAGACGCGTGATGACCTGGTCGAAGAGGGAGCTGTGATCGAGGCGATCTGGGTATTCGAGATGCCGCTGTCGCTCCCGTTGGACGCGCCACTGCCCGAGTCCCAGATCCAGCGCGCGCGCACCGCGCTCGCGCGCGCGAAGGTGGTAGGGGAGGAATACGAGGGGGTAGAGGTGGCGACAGCGATGGTCCGCGCGCGGCGCGCCGGCCAGGGGATCGTGAGCGAAGCTCGCCGGCGCGGCGTCGAGGCGATCGTGCTGGCCGCAGAGGAGCCCTCGCGCGTGCGTGGAGGTGCTCTGATGGGGGGTATCGGCCCCCTCGAGAACTATGTCGGCGACATCACCAAGTACGTGATCAACAAGGCGCCCTGCCGCGTGATCTTGACCGCTCCGCCGGCTGACTGGCGTGCCAGATTCGAGCCCGACGGGGCCAGCCCGAGCAAGCACTGATGGCGGAGCGGCGGCTACAAGGTCTGCAACGCGTGCTGGGTGTCAACGCGCTGTTCTCGACCGCGTACGGAAACGTTGGCTCCTCGATCTATTACGCGCTCGGGCTGGTGGCCTCGTTCGCGCTCGGGCTCACGCCGATCGTGTTCGTGCTCAGCGGCCTGATCTTCTATCTCACTGCCGCCACATACGCCGAGGCCACCTCGATGTACCCCGAGGCCGGGGGATCCTCGAGCTTCGCCCGCCATGCCTTCAACGAGTTCTGGTCGTTCTTCGCCGCCTGGGGCCAGATGCTCAATTACGTCATCACGATCGCGATATCAGCGTTCTTCGTCCCGCACTACCTCGGCGGGCTGTTCTTCCCGTTCCTCAAGACGTCGCCGGGCGACATCTTCTTCGGCCTCGGCGTGGTGGCGCTGCTCAGCGCGATCAACGTCATCGGCGTGACCGAAGCGGCGGCGCTGAACATCGCCCTCGCGGTCACCGACTTCTCGACCCAGCTGCTGCTGGTTCTCGTCGGTGGGGTGCTGGTGCTTTCGCCCGAAACGCTGATCCACAACGTGCACTTGGGCCTCGCGCCACCGTGGAAGGACTTCGTGATCGCGATCCCTGTCGGCATGATCGCCTACACGGGGATCGAGACGATCTCGAACATGGCCGAAGAAGCCAGAGACGAGGCCAGGACGGTCCCTGCGGCGATCAATCGCGTGGTCATCGCGGTGTTCGCGATCTACGCCGCCCTGCCGGCGGTGGCACTCTCGGCGCTGCCAGTCACCTGCTCGGGCGGCCACTGCCAGACCCTGCTCGGCCTGAGCGAGGACAAGGGCGGGTTCGCCGGCGATCCCGTGCTGGGAATCGTCAAGCACCTGCACCTTGGCGCGCTCCAGCACGCCGGCGAGGTCTACGTCGGCCTGCTCGCGGCGACGATCCTGTTCATCGCTACGAACGCCGGAATCATCGGCGTCTCGCGTCTCGTCTACTCGATGGGCCTACATCGCCAGGTGCCGGACGCGCTGCGGCGCCTGCATCCGCGCTACCGCACTCCGTGGATTGGAATTTTGGTCTTCGGCGGGATCGCGTGCGTCACGTTGATCCCCGGCCAGGCGACGTTCCTCGGAAACATGTACGCGTTCGGGGCAATGCTGTCGTTCACGATCGCGCACCTGTCGGTCATTCGCCTGCGGTCAAAGGAGCCCGAACGGGCGCGACCTTACCGCGGGCCAGGCCGATTGCGGGTGCGCGGACGAGAGCTGCCGCTGTTCGCGGTCATCGGCGGTCTGGGCACCTTCCTCGCCTTCGTCACCGTGACGATCCTGCACCTCGAAGTCGCGGTAGCTGGAATCGGCTGGCTGCTGGTGGGTATCGGCGTCTACGTTCTCTACCGCCACCGACAAGGGCTCGATCTGGTCACGACCAAGAAGGTGGCGATTCCGCGCCCGGCGGTCGAGACCGAGGCCGAGTACGACTCGGTGCTGGTGGCCTTCGACGAGCACGGCTTCGTGCCCGAGGTGATGGCCACAGCCGCCCGCCTGGCCGCGCGCCGGCGGCGCGGGATCCACGTGATGGTGACGATCTCGGTCCCCGCCAGCAGCCCGATCGACGCGCAACTCCCCGAGCTCGAGGCGATCGCCACCTCGATCCTCGAGGAGGCCAAGGTGCAGGTGGGGCGTCGGGTCACCGGGCACTGGGAGAAGGTCAGAGCCGGGCAGACGGGGCGGCGGATCGTCGATGAAGCGCGCGGGATGCACGCAGGCGCAATCGTGCTGCCGATGGCGCGCTCGGGCAGCGGGTTCGGCCGTACGCTCGAGACGATCCTCAAGGAGCGCCCGTGCCGGGTCATCATCGAGTCGACACCCGCGCGGCGCGCGCAGCGCACACCAGTCGCGGCGTAGCCTCCACACTCATGCTGCGCCGGATACCCGCCCAGGTTCCCGCGCCGGTGCTGACCGCGGCCGAGGTCCTGCTCGCGGTCGGCGCGGCGACGGGCGTGTTGGCAGCGCTCCAGTCGACGGCGCCGGCGGCCGGCCTCGGCGTCATCTACCTCCTCGCCGTGCTCGCGATCGCTATTCGCCACGGGCAGGTCGCGGCACTGGCCACAGCGGTACTGAGCATGCTGGTCCTCAACTACCTGTTCATCACCCCGCGCCACCAGCTGAGCATCGCGCACTCCAGCGACGTCGTCGAGCTCTGCGTGCTGCTGATTGCCGCCGTGGTCGTCGGACGTCTGGCTTCAGTTTCCCGAGAGCGCGCCGCGGAGGCCGAGCGCCGAGCCCGCCAGGCCGCGGCGAGTGAGCGCGAAGCCACGTTGCTGGCCGAGGTCGCGTCGGCGATCCTCGCCGGCCGCGGCGTGGCCGCGCAGCTCGAGAGTGTCGGCCGCCGCTTGGCACGCGCCACCGGCGCCCCGCGGGCCCGGATCGTGGTCGAGTCCGTGCCTTCGCCCGCGCCGGATGAGATCGCCGTGCCGATCCGCTCGCGCGCGCGCACGGCATGGCTCTACGTCTCGCGCGATATGAGCTGGGAGCTGAGCGACCTCGAGCGCATCTCAGAGCCGCTCGGGCGTCTCGTCGACGTGGCCGTCGAGCGTGACCGGGTCGCCGATCAGGCGGCGGAGACCGAGGCGGCACGGCGGGCCGACGTGGCGCGGACGGCGATCCTGCACGCCATCTCCCACGACCTGCGCTCCCCGCTGACCGCCATCACCACGGCCGGCTCAGCGCTGCGGGGCGCCACCGTGACCGACGCTGAGCGCACGGAGCTGCTCGACGTCATCGCAGGCGAGGGGGCGCGGCTGGCCCGGCTCGTCGACGATCTGCTCGACCTCTCGCGGATCGAGGCCGGCGCGGTGGCGCCACGTGCCGACTGGTGTGACCTCCAAGACACGATCGCCTCGGCCGTGGCGCAGCTGCGTACCGAGCACCCGATCGATTTCCGTCTTCCGCCCGGGCTGCCGCTGGTGCGCGCCGACGCCGCACAGCTCGAGCGGGTGTTCTCCAACCTGATCGAAAACGCGGTCAAGCACTCGCCTCCTGGGGTGCCGGTCACCGTGACCGCGGGCACCGGGTCCGGTCGCGTCACGGTCAGGGTGATCGACCAGGGCCGCGGGATCCCGAGCCAGCAGCGAAAGCGCGTGTTCGAGCCTTTCTTTCGCGGGCGCGAGGACAGCGGCTCGGGCAGTGGGCTTGGGCTGGCGATCTGCCGTGGCTTTGTCGAGGCGAACGGCGGTCAGATCGTGCTTCAGGCGGGGCCAGGAGGCGGCACCTCGTTTGCGGTCAGCTTCCCGCTCGTCAAGCAGCCCGAGGCCGTGGGGTGAGCTCCCCGCGCGTACTCGTGGTCGACGACGAACCGCAGATCGTCCGCGGCCTCAAGATCATCTTGCGCGACGCTGGGTACGCGGTCGAAGCGGCTCACAACAAGGCCGAGGCGATGGCCGCGCTCGCGCTACGGCCGCCGGACGCGCTGGTGCTCGATCTCGTCCTGCCCGATGGCCAAGGGGTCGAGGTGTGCCGCGAGGTACGGAGCTGGAGCCGCCTGCCGATCGTGGTCCTCTCCGCGGTCGGTGACGAGCGCGAGAAGGTTCGCGCGCTCGACGCCGGAGCCGACGACTACGTGACCAAGCCGTTCGGCTCAGACGAGCTGCTCGCCCGGCTGCGCGCGGTGCTGCGCCGGTCGACCGAGGCGACTGGGAGCCCGAGGATCGAGCTGGGCGACCTTACGATCGACCTAGCCGACCGGCGCGTCACACGGGCCGGTGAGGAGATCCACCTGACTCCGATCGAGTTCGAGCTCTTGCGCGTGCTCGGGCAGCACCTCAGCCGGCTGGTCACGCACCGTCAGCTCCTGCAGGCGGTGTGGGGCCCCGAATACGGTGAGGAGACGCATTACCTGCGCGTCCACGTCGCGCACATCCGGGCCAAGCTCGAGGCGGATCCGTCGCGCCCGCAGTACCTGATCACCGAGCCGGGTGTCGGTTACCGGTTGCGCGACCCGGCCGCCTGACAGACCTCTTAGCGCTTTCTCTACGCCTGCTCCCGGATCCTTAGCGGGATCTTGATGCCCCCCGGCGTACCGTGAGCAGAGACGCAAAAGCTGGGGAAATGGCGCGAATAGAGACACACGGGCTGCGGCGCAGCGTTGGGCTCGGTGGCCTGTTTGCCACCGCCTACGGAAACGTCGGCTCGTCGATCTACTACGCGCTCGGGTTGGTTGCGCTGTATGCGCTGGGGCTCACGCCGGTCGTGTTCATGCTCGCCGGCGGGCTGTTTGCGCTGACCGCCAAGACCTACGCCGAGGGCGCGTCGATGTTCCCCGAGGCGGGCGGCTCATCGTCATTCGCGCGCCACGCCTTCAACGAATTCGTCTCCTTCTTCGCCGGCTGGGCGCTGAGTCTCGACTACATCCTCACGATCGCCATCTCGGCCTTCTTCGTGCCGCACTACCTGGGCGCGTTCTTCCCCGCGCTGACCCACAACCCAGGCGACATCATCGGCGGGCTGATCGTGATCGTCGCGCTGGCCGCGCTCAACATCCGCGGGATCGGCGAGTCAGCCAAGCTGAACTTCTTCCTCGCGGTCCTCGATCTCGGCACGCAGGTCCTGATCATCATCATCGGCGCGGTCTTCGTGCTCAACCCGTCGCTGCTCGTCAACCAGATCCACCTGGGGACAGCGCCGACCTACAGCCACCTGATCTTCGCGCTGTCGCTGGCGATGCTCGCCTACACGGGAATCGAGACCGTCTCGAACATGGCCGAAGAGGCGCGCGAGCCAGACCGTGACGTGCCGCGGGCGGTCAACCTCATCCTGATCGCCGTGCTCGGCGTGTACGCCGGCATGACCGTGGTGGCGCTGTCGGCGCTGCCGGTGCGAGGCCACGGCGCGCACGCCTACACGCTGCTCGGCCTAAGCCCCGACCAGGGCGGGTTTCAGAACGACCCCGTGCTCGGCATCATCGAGCACCTCGGGATCCCGGCCGGCCTGCAGCACGTGCTGCGCTACTACGTCGGCGTTCTGGCCGGGACGATCCTGTTCATCGCCACCAACGCCGGCTTGATCGGCATCTCGCGGTTGTCCTGGTCGCTGGCCGAGCACCGCCAGCTGCCGAGCATCTTCTCACGCCTGCACCGCCGCTACCGCACGCCGTGGTTCACGATCGTCACGTTCTCGGCGTTCGCGGGCGTACTGCTGATCCCGGGTCAGACTGACTTCCTCGGCAACCTCTACTCGTTCGGCGCGATGCTGTCGTTCACGACCGCCCATGCCGCGGTCATCGCGCTGCGCTTCAAGGACCCCGACCGCGAGCGCCCGTACCGAACCCCCTGGAACATTCGCGTGCGTGGCCGCCTGCTGCCGGTGACGGCGGTGATCGGCGGGATCGGCACGTTCGCGGCCTGGGTGTCGGTGATGGCGCTCCACGTCGACGCCCGCTATGTCGGCACGGGATGGATGGTGGTCGGCCTGATCGGCTACGTGATCTACCGCCGCCGGCAGGGGCTCGACCTCGTCTCCCACCACACGATCCCCAGGCGCGAGCGACCGGCGTTCTTCGTCGAGCTCGACTACCGCTCGGCCCTGGTTCCGATCTTCGGCACCGACATCGATGCCTCCGCGCTGCACGCCGCAGCACGGCTGGTGGGGGAGGGGGCACTGGTCGAGGCGGTATACGTCCTGCGCGTGCCCAACCAGCTTTCGCTCGATGCCGGGTTGGAAGATGAAGAACGGCAGGGGCTTAGCGTCCTCGAAGCGGCCAGGCTGACCGGCCGCAAGGCCGGCTTCAAGGTGAGCACGAGGCTGATCCGCACGCGCAACCCGGGCTCGGCGATCGTCGAGGAGGCCAAGCGCGCGCATGCGGAGATCATCTACCTGGGTACGGCCCATGCGCCGCCGTCGGAGCGCGCACTCGGCCCTACCGCCAGCTACCTGCTCGCGCACCGGCCGTGCCGCGTCGTGATCGAGACGCCGCCGGTGACGGCCGGTGGCGACGGTCAGCCGCGAGACGGCAGCTCCCGCGCCCGCGCCGTGGCCTGACCGGCAAGGGCTGCCGCCGGCCGCGCCTCGGCACGCCGCCGGGCGCGGCTCGGCACGCCCAAGGCCGCCGCTGCTCAGGCGGCGAAGCGGTAGCCGACGCCCGACTCGGTGCGGATGTACCGCGGGCCGCCATCCGGCTCGATCTTGCGCCGCAGGTTCGCGATGTGTGCCCGCAGCACCTGTGTGTCTTCGGCATAGCCGGGCCCCCAGACCGCCTGCAGCAGCTCGCGGTGGGTCATCAGCCGACCGCGGTTGCGCACCATCTGACGCAGCAGGTCGAACTCGATCGGCGTCAGGTGGACCTCACGTCCGCCGGCGTGCACGGTCCGGCGCGCGAGATCGACTTCGAGGCCGTCGGCGGCGATAACCGCCTCCTCGGCAGTGGAGGACGCGCGCCGCAGCACCGCCTCGAGCCGGGCCACGAGCTCGCGTGGCCCGAACGGCTTGGTCACGTAGTCGTCGGCTCCGACCGCCAGCGCCCGCACCTTGGCGTCCTCGTCGCCGACCGCGGAGAGCACGATGATCGGCATCTCGCTCCACTCACGCAGACGCCGGCACACCTCGACCCCGTCCAGATCGGGGAGGACGAGGTCGATGATCGCGGCGTCCGGGCGCTGCACGGCGGCGACGTCGAGCGCCTCTTCGCCCTCGGAGGCGGGAAGCACGTGGAAGCCGGCGTCGCGCAGGATCACTCGCAGCGCACGCAGGATCTGCTGCTCGTCGTCGCAGACGAGCACCTTCGGGGCGACGCCCGCGTTCATGCCTGCACCTTGGCCAGCGGCGCGTCGGCGACCGGCAACGAGATGACGAAGCTGGTTCCCTGGCCGGGTAGCGACTCGACCGCGATGGTGCCGTTGTTGGCTTCGACGAAGCCCTTGGCGATCGCCAGCCCGAGCCCTGAGCCGCTCCCCGTCGCGCGTCCGGCCGCGGGACCACGGTAGAAGGGCTCGAAGATTCGCTCGCGCTCGGAGACCGGGATGCCCGGACCGTGGTCGACGACGCGGACGATCACGTGCTCGTCGCTGCGGCGCACGCGGACGAGCACCGGCTGCCCGTTCGAATAGCGCCGAGCGTTCTCGAGCAGGTTGGCGATCGCGCGTTCGAGCTGCGCTGCGTCGGCGCGAATTGCGGGTACCTCGGGATCGATCGCGAGCTTGACCGCATCGCCACGCTCGCTGAGGCTCTCCTGCGCCGCCAGCACGACATCCTCGAGCGACACCCATTCCCGCCGTGGCTGGGCGCGCCCGGCCTGCAGCGTTGAGAGGTCGAGCAGCTTGTCGACCAGCGTCGCCAGCCGCTGCCCCTCCTCGACCACCGCTTGGCTCAGCTCCTCTCGCTCTTCACCGCTCAGCGAAGCGCTGGCGAGCGCGTGGCCTGCCGCGACGATCGCCGTGAGCGGCGTGCGCAGATCATGGGAGACCGCCCGCAGCAGCGCCGTCTTGACATCGTCGCTGCGTCTGAGCGCTGCCGTCTCGACCGACTCGGCCTGAAGCGCGTCGCGGCGAAGCGCGATCGCCACCATCGCTTCGAGCGCCGGTACCACCTGCGTGCGCAGCCGGTCGGCGGTCTCCGGGGTCAGCTGGCGCGGCACGAGCAGCGTGCCGACCTGCATGCCGGCACCGTCGCGGAGCTCGAGCGCCTGATGGCGCGCATCGCCGGGAACCGAGGCCAGCGTGATCGTCGCCGACGGGATTGCCAAGGCCTGGGCCAGGCGGCGGGCCGCGCCAGCAAGCGCGGCGCGCGTCTCCGATCCGGCCAGCAGCTCGCGCGCCAACGCGGCGGCCAGGTCAGCCTCCGTGCGCCGGCGCTCGGCTTCACGGGCCCGATTGCGGGCCAGGTCGGCGATCGTCGAGACCACGATCGAGACGATCACGAACGCCGCCAGCGCGACCCAGTTGCGGCTGTCGGAGATCGTGAAACGGCCCACGGGCGGGATGTGGAAGAAGTTGAACGCGGCGGCGCTCAGGATCGACGTTGTCAGCCCGAGCGCGAGCCCCCAGTAGGCTGAGACGAGCAGCACCGCCGGCAGGTAGACGACGCTCAGCGACACTGCCGGCGCCACCTGCTTGAGGCCGTAGATGGCGCCCGTCGCCGCCGCCACACCAAGCACGGCCACGCCCACGCCGGCGAGCACGCGCCGGCGCTTTTCATCTTGGTTCGGGGTGCGCGGGTTCGGAGCGATCATGCGATCAGCGTACGCCGGGCGCGGTCAGTTCAGCCCGCCTCGAGAGGCGCGGCGGTCGGCTCAGAGATCGGAAATCTCTTGCAGGACTCTCGTCCGGCGGAGCGAAGTCCGGGCCCATGCTGCTGAGACACCGCCCGCCGGGTATCGAGTCCGTTCCCCCCAAGCCCAGCAAGGGCTTCGAGCATCTCGACCAGCGCTGGATCGCCGTTCTGCGCTGGCTCCAAGCCAACCGAATCGAGTTCGTCCTCGTCGGCGCCGCCGCACGCGCCGTGCGCGGCGAATCCGATGCCCACGGACCGGTGGCGATCGTCCCCTCGCCTTACCGGCGTAATTTCGAGCGCCTGGCCCGAGCGCTGTTGTCCGCGCAGGCGCGCCTGCGGGTCGACACGGGCGAAGGCGACAGTGCCGGCGCCGAGACGATGCCGGTGAAGATCACGGCCGAGAAACTCGTGCGCGGCCAGCGCTGGACAGTGCGCTGCGGCGCTCACGACCTCGACATCGAGGGACGCCCGGAAGGCGTACCGCGCTACCAGGAGCTGCTCTACGAGGCTGTGCGCTTCGAGCTCGCTCCCGAGCTGGCGGTCGAGGTCGCCTCGCCCGAGGACATCGAGCAATACGACCACGTGCGCCGCACCGGCGAGGTGCCAGAGTTCCGCGTCGCGCGCGGCGCGTCGGTGGATCCGCGCTAGCGGCCCGGCCGGCAGACCGCCGGGGCGTAAACCGCCGGGGCGTAAACCGCCGGCCGGCTTGCTCCTCATCGAAAACGTCGTATTCGCGTACCTCGCGGCCGCGAGAACGACATTTTTGTTCTATGCCAACGATCTCGTCGTATTCGCCTGAGCGCCGGCTTCGAATACGACGTTTTCGTTGTTATTTAGCCACCGCCGCGGCGGGGTCGGGCGGCTGGTGGCGAAACCTTGCGGTCTCGCCGGCCGGTGGACCCGAGACCGCCACCCGGCTAACCTGGAGGTATGCCCAGACGTGCCGTCCTCGCCATGGCTGGCGCGGCGCTCGCGGCGGCTCTCCTGCTGGTCACGTGGTTCCTGGCCTTTCATGTCGGCATCTTCCGCCAAGCCGACCTGAAGATCCTGGATGGCTTCGCGGGGCTGCATCGCCCGCGCGTCGATCGAGTGGCCAACTTCATCGCTCACCTCTGCGATCCCCGGCCCTACGTGTACTTCGCTGCCGCGGTCGTCCTCGTGGCGCTGTTCCGCCGCCGCCCCGGGGTGGCTCTGACGATCGCGCTGATCCTGTTCGGCGCCAACGTCACGACTCAGGTCCTGAAGCCGCTGCTCGCCACCCCGCGTCCGGTGCTGCCCGGCGAGGCGTCGATCGCCGCCGCGTCATGGCCGAGCGGCCACGCCACCGCAGCCATGTCGCTCGCGCTGTGCTGCCTGCTGGCGGCGCCCGTGCGGCTGCGTCCGTTCGTCGCCGCGCTGGGAGCGGCGTTCGCGGTTGCCGTCTCCTATTCGTTCCTGACCCTGGGCTGGCACTACCCGAGCGACGTGTTCGGCGGGTTCCTGGTCGCGACTGCGTGGACGCTGCTCGGCGCTGCCGCCGTGTACACGGTGCGCGCGCGGCGGAGCACCGTCACGCCGGTGCAAGCGCCGAGCGTGCGTGCCGCGCTCGGGCCGCCGGTCGCCACCCTGCTCGCGGCCGTCTTGCTCGCCGGCGTCGTCGTCCTCGCGCGTCCGCACGCGGTGGTCAACTACGCCCAGGCCCACACCGCGTTCGTGGTCGGCGCGGCAGCGATCGCGGCCATGGGCCTGATGCTGGCCACTGGGGTCATGCTGACGCTGCGGCGATGACCCGATTTGAGACCGCGCGCGTGGCGGCCGTACAGGCCACTCCGGTGGTGCTCGACGCCGAGCGCTCGGTTGCCAAGGCGATCGAGCTGATCGGTCGCGCCGCCGGCGACGGCGCCAAGCTCGTCGTGCTGCCCGAGGCGTTCGTCTCGCTGTACCCATCCAACGCCTGGGCGGCCGCGCCGGCGAGCGGGTTCGGCGGCGTCGAGCAGCTGTGGGAGCGGATGTGGGAAAGCTCTATCGACGTGCCCGGACCGGCCGTCATCGCCTCGCCGCCGCCTGCGCCGAGCACGACGTGATCTGCTGGGAGAACCGCATGCCGCTCGCGCGCTACGCCGTCTACCAGGGCGGCCCGCAAATTTGGATCGCGCCCACGGCGGACGACTCCGACGGCTGGCTCGCCAGCATGCGCCACATCGCCATCGAGTCGGGGGCGTTCGTGGTCAGCGCTCCGCAGTTCATCCCGGCGGCGGCGTTCGGAGATGACTTTCCCGTCCCGCTGCCCCCGGGCAAGGAGGTGTTCGGTCGCGGCGGTGCGGCGATCATCGACCCGGAGTGGGGGGCGATCATCGCCGGCCCGCTGTACGACGAGGAGGGCATCGTGCTGGCCGACTGCGACCTGCGCCGCGGGCTTCACCCCAAGCGGTGGTTCGACGCCGTCGGGCACTACAGCCGCACGGAGGTGCTCGCCGGACCCGAGGCGGCGGCGGGAATCTCTGACACGCCCGGCGCGTCGGTGCCGCGATGAGCGCCTACCACGAAGGCTCACGCCGCCTGCAGGAGCGCTTCGACACCCGGCGGCTCGCCGAGCGCCTCGAGGAGCGCTTCCTCACCGATCCCGTGCTCGGGCCTTCTGAGCGCGAGTTCATCGAGCGCCAGGACATGTTCTTCCTCGCCACCGCCGACGCCCACGGGCGCCCGCAGTGCTCGTACAAGGGCGGCGCGCCCGGGTTCGTGCGTGCGCTCGACGAGCGGACACTCGTGTTCCCCAACTACGACGGCAACGGCATGTTCTTGTCAACCGGCAACCTCTCGGTCAACCCGCACGTCGGTCTGCTGTTCATCGACTTCGTGTCGCCGCGACCCTCGCGCCTGCGGGTCAATGGCATCGCCCGCCTCGACGACGACGAGGCGCTCGTCGCCTCCTACCCGGGCGCCCACTTCGTGGTTCGCGTGCGCGCCACCGAGGTGTTCCCGAACTGCCCGCGCTACATCCACCGCATGGCGCTCTTGGAGCGCTCGCGCTTCGTGCCCGAGCGCGACCACGAGGCGCCGATCCCGGAGTGGAAACGCAGCGACTGGGCCTGCGACGTTCTGCCGGCGAACGATCCGGCGCGAACGACTCAGCGGTAGCGACCCGGCTGCCAGAGCGGTTCGTCGCCGTCGTTCGCGCCCCGGCTGAGGATGAACAGCAGGTCCGAGAGGCGGTTCAGGTAGCGCACCACCTCCGGGTTCAGCTGCTCGCCGCAGGCCACCGCCAGTCGCTCGGCACGCCGGCAAACCGTGCGGCAGACGTGCAGGTGAGCCGCTGCGGGCGTGCCGCCGGGCAGCACGAACGACTTCAGGGGCTCGAGCGTCGCATTGACCTCATCGCAGCGCTGCTCGAGCCACTCCGTCTGCTCGGGAATCACCCGCAGCCGCTCGCGCTCGGGATCCTCGGGAGCGGCGATGTCGGCGCCCACGTCGAACAGGTCGTTCTGGATCCGCCGCAGCCATTCCGCGTACTCCGCCGGCAAGGCCGCCACCGCCAGCGCCAGCCCGATCTGCGCGTTCAGCTCATCGACGGTGCCGTAAGCCTCGATCCGCCCGTGCGTTTTGGGCACGCGGCTCATATCGCCAAGGTGGGTCTCGCCGGAGTCGCCGAGCCGGGTGTAGATGCGGGTCAGGTTGACCGTCACCGGCGCTCAGTCTATGCCGCCCGGTCAAACGGCCATTTCGCATGCATTCGCTGGGTGGTTCGGCCGCTTCCTTGCGATGTGGCGAAGATTTCGCCCAAACGTGAGGTAGCGCCGAGCTACGCCAGCGCAATCATGCGGTTTGGCGACTGGGTGCGGCGCCGCTGCGGCGCCGGCGCGCCGCCGACCACCGTAACGTTCGTGAGCGCGGGCGGAATCCGCCGCTCGCGAACACCACGTCGATTTCTTCGCCGCAACGTTCGTGAGCGCCGACGCAGGGCGTCGCTGCCGAACGCTACGGCGATCGGTGGCGCTCGGACGCTCTAGGGCCTTGTCGGCACGCGCCACCACCCACCGCCACCGCGCTACGATCCCCCGCGTTCAAGGTCGATGGTGATGGGAAGCCGGTGAGAATCCGGCGCGGACCCGCCACTGTGACCGGGGAAGCCCGCCGCAATCAGCAGGCCACTGGCGACGCCGAGTCGCTGGGAAGGCGCGGCTGGTAGGCCCGGGAGCCAGGAGACCAGCCTCGACCGCAACGCCGATACGCCCTCGCGGAAAGGGGTGGCCCTGTTGAAGTACAGACCGAACCAAGCGCTCCTCGCCGGAGCGACGTTGGCTAGCGCGTTCGCGCTCGCCACCAGCGCGCAGGCGGAGAGCGGCCGCGGCATCACCGTGCGCGTCGAAGGCGTCAAGCGCTCGCTGCTGGCGCCGAAGGCGGTGAGCCTGCCCAGCGGCTTCATCACCAAAGGCGGTACGCCGAACGGCGCGTGCTCTGGATCGAGCGCCGCCGGCGCGCTCGACGCCGCCACCCGCGGCCGCTGGACCGGGAAGTGGTACGCCAGCGTGCCCGGCATCTTCGTCAACTCGATCCTGGGCGAAAAGCCGCCGGCCACGGCCGATTACTGGGAGCTGTTCCGCAACAACGTCGCCACGCAGGTCGGGATCTGCGCGCTGAAGCTCCACCGCGGCGACCAGCTGCTGTTCGCCGACAGCAACGGAGGCCAGAATCCGACCACGGTCGAGTCCCCGAAGACGGCCCGTGCCGGCCGTCGCTTCACCGTGACCGTGGTCTATTACGACGCCAAGGGTAAGCCCCGGGCGCTGTTCGATGCTCGCGTCTCCGCCGGCGGCCACACGTACACATCCAATCGCCGCGGCAAGGTCACGCTAAAGGCAACCCGCGCCGGCACGCTCACCCTGAGCGCCACGCGCCGAGGCTTCATCCGCTCGGCACCGGTGCCGGTCAAGGTCACGTAGGGCCGCCGATGCCCCGCCCGGTCCGCAGCGCACTCGCGACGACGATCGCGAGCCTCATCCTGGCCGGCTGCGGGCTGGGCGCCGGCGCCGGCACGGGCAGGCAGAACGTCAGCCTCGTCGTCACCCGCGGCTTCGGCACGCAGCCGCTCGGATCGGCGACCGAGCAACGTGCGCCCGGCTCTGAAACCGTGATGCGGATGCTCGAGCGCTCGTTCCGCGTTCAGACGCGCTACGGCGGCGGCTTCGTCGAGGCGATCGACGGCGTCTCCGGCGACTCGGGCCGCCACGACTGGTTCTACTACGTCAACGGCGTCGAAGCCGCTCAGGGCGCCGGCACCACCGCGCTGCACAAGGGCGATCGCATCTGGTGGGACCTCCACGACTGGACCGTGACGAACACGATCCCGGCCG
>JAFAZV010000203.1 GCA_019239445.1 Solirubrobacterales bacterium | reverse complement strand
CGGCCCCGCACACCGACGAGCAGGCCGCGAACGGTGACGGGCACCTGCTCGACGTCGATCACCTGAAGGTCCTGTTCCCGATCAAGTCCGGCCTGATCGTCGATCGCACCACCGGCCATGTGCATGCCGTCGATGACGTCTCGCTCGAGCTTCGCGAAGGCGAGACGCTTGGCATCGTCGGCGAGTCCGGCTGCGGCAAGACGACGTTGATACGCACCCTGGTTCGCCTGATCGACGCCACCGACGGGACTATCCGCTTCCGCGGCCAGGACATCACCAAAGCCAAGCGCGCTCAGCTCGAACCGATCCGCCGGGAGATGCAGATGGTCTTCCAGGATCCGCAGGCGTCGCTCAATCCGCGCAAGCGGGTCTCACAGATCCTCGCCACGCCGCTGCGACTGCGGGGCGTTGCCTCCGAGCAGGTGGAGGACGAGACGCGCAAGCTGCTCGACCGCGTCGGGCTGCACGCGGAGCAGCTGAACCGCTTCCCGCACGAATTCTCGGGTGGACAGCGCCAGCGCATCGGGATCGCCCGCGCGCTGGCGATGAACCCCCAGCTGATCCTGCTCGACGAACCCGTCTCGGCCCTCGATGTGTCGATTCAGGCCCAGGTGATCAACCTGCTCGACGAGCTCCAGGACGACCTCCACTTGTCTTACGTGTTCGTCGCCCACGACCTGAGCGTCGTGCGCCACGTCTCTGACCGCATCGTGGTCATGTACCTCGGCAAGGTGATGGAGATCTCGCCGGCCGAGGAGCTTTACACCAAACCGATCCACCCCTACAGCTCGGCCCTGCTCGGCGCGATCCCGATCCCGGATCCGCACGAGAACCGCACGCGATCGCGACCGCTCGTGTCGGGCGAGCCGCCGAACCCGATCCGCCCGCCCTCCGGCTGCCGCTTCCACACCCGCTGCCCTCGCGCCACGGAAATCTGCAGCCGAGTTGAACCCCGGCTGAGCGAGTACGCCCACGGGCACATCGCCGCCTGTCACCATCCCCAGTACGTGAACGCGGAGGAGATCGCCGCCTCCACCCGCTCGCCGGCCAGCCCGCTGAGCGCCGGCGACGAACCGCCCGAGGCCGAGTAAGCGCGTAAGGCCCTAAGCGGCGCGCGTAAGGCCTCGAGCCTGCGAACCGGCTGCGTTTGCCTGATGTGCAGCTGCCCCTCTCAGTTCATCGTGCAAGGCCGCGATGAACCCAATCGAGAGGACAGCAAGATGAACTCCGATCTGAATTACCTACTCGCTTCGGCGCGCGCGGCCGAGCTTCGGCAGCGAGCTCGCAACGCTGCCGACGGTTCGCGAACGCAGCGGCGTTCCCGCCGGCGCCGGGATCGCGCGGGCGCGTCGGGCACCCGGCGCTGGCGCCTGCGGGCTGCCTGAGCCCGCTGCAGTGGCTCAGCCCGAGCGCGTCGGCGCCGGGCGCTCGCGCGAGGCGTTCGCTTCCGGCGATACTTCGACCATGCGCGCCCGGCTGACGAG
Source organism: Solirubrobacterales bacterium (assembly GCA_019239445.1). Lineage (GTDB taxonomy): Bacteria > Actinomycetota > Thermoleophilia > Solirubrobacterales > Solirubrobacteraceae > Palsa-465. The sequence goes on along the minus strand of JAFAZV010000203.1, from coordinate 20,304 downwards.
CAGCCACCTCGTGGGGCGGGTTGGAGAGCTCGCCGAGTTGGAGCTGGCCTGGAGCGAGGCTCAGGCGCGGCGTCCGGTGGTCGTGCTCCTGGGCGGCGAATCCGGCATCGGCAAGACGAGGCTGGTGGGCGAGCTCGAGCAACGCCTGAGCGATCGCGACGCGGTGGTGTTGCGCGGAGAGTCGGTCGAGCAGGGTGACGCCGAGCTGCCGTATGCGCCGCTTCTGGGCGCCCTGCGGCCGCTCGTGCGCGAGCGCCATCCTACGATCGAGCGGCTTACCGCCGGCAGCCGAGCCCAACTCAGCGCCGTGCTGCCGACGCTGGACGACACGGGTGTCCCGCCGCCTGGCGGCACAGACGGTTCCGGTCAGCTGCGTCTGTTCGAGGCGCTGCTCGAGCTCCTTGACTGCCTGAGCGAGATCCAACCCGTCGCGCTGATCCTCGAGGACCTGCATTGGGCCGATCGCTCGACACGGACGTTCGTCGATTTCCTCGCTCGGAGCCTGCGGCAGGAGCGCGTGATGACCCTGCTCACCTACCGCACCGACGAGCTACATCGACGCCATCCGCTGCGACCGCTGCTGGCCGAGCTCGAACGGCTCGAGCGCGCGCGGCGGATCGACCTGGCGCCGTTCGATCGTGCGGAGATGAGTGAGGCACTGAACGACATCCTCGGCGGCGACCCGAGCCCCGAGCTCGTCGAGCGTCTGTACCAACGCAGCGAAGGCAACCCGCTGTACATCGAGGAGCTGCTGGCGGCCGGCCTCGACGGGCGCGGGATCGCGCCTCAGAGCCTGCGCGACGCGTTCATGCTGCGCATCGAGCGGCTCGCCCCGGATGCCCAGCGCGCGGCGCGTGCGATCGCGGTGGGCCGCAGTCTCGATGAGGCGACGGTCTCCGCGCTGACCGATATCGAGCACGTGCGGCTGCACGAGGCCTTACGCGAGGCGGTCGCCGAACAGGTGCTGATCGCGCATGACGACGGCGGGCTGCTGTTCCGCCACGCGCTCTTGCGTGAGGCCGTCTATGACGACCTGCTCCCGGGCGAGCGTGTCGAGCTGCACCTGGCGCTGGCCCGTCTGCTCGAGGAGCGCGACGGTGCCGGTGGCGATCGCGAGGTTCAGCTGGCGGCCACGATCGCCGGCCACTATGCCTCCGCCGGCGATCAGCCAGCGGCGCTTCGCGCGTTCGTACGGGCGGCCGTCGCGGCCCAGGGCGCGCTCGCCTACGGCGAGGCAGCCGAGATGACCGAGCGCGCGCTCGAGCTGTGGCCGCGCGTCTCCGACGCGGAGACGCTCGTCGGCATCGACCGCGTCGAGCTGCTGACGCTCGCGGCCGACGCCCACGCGCACGGCGGGGAGAATGCGCGCAGCGAGGTCCTGCTCGAGGAGGCGTTGGCCGAAGTCGACGCGGAGGCCCACCCTCAGAGGTATGCCGCGCTGCTGGCCCGGCTGGCGCGCACGCTATGGGGGTTGAACCGCGGCCTCGAGGGCGTGGCGATGGCCGAGCGGGCGCTGGCGGTGCTGGGTCCGGACTCCGAGCCGACGCGCGAGAGGGCGATGCTGCTGGCCTGGTTAGCGCGCACACGGGATCTCCGCGGCCGCTACCGCGAGGCCGTCGGCGCGGCCGAAGAGGCGCTGGCGGCCGCCGTCGCCGCCGGCGACACGCGGGCTGAAGCGGACGTACGGAACACCCTCGGCATGGCGCAGATCGCCCTCGGCCAGGTGGACCAGGGGGCCGCCAGCCTGCGGCAGGCGATCGAGATCGCGCGCCGCGAGGAGGACGTGGACGCGATGACCTACGCCTACGCCAACCTCGCGGACCTGCTCAACCTGCGTGGGCGCACAGCCGAGGCGCTCGAGGTCGCCCGGGAGGGTCTGGCGACGACGCCGCGGCGCCTGCCGCACGCCTATGACTGGATGTCTTTGACGCTCTCGGAGCTCGCGTTTGAGCTCGGCGACTGGGAAATCGCGCGCGCTCACCTCGGACCGCCGCGGGGCCAGATGCTGGGCGTGCCGCTGATCTTCCGCCTACTGCGCGAGGCCGATCTGGCGCTTGGCGTCGGCGACGAGGAGGTCGCGGCGCGGTGCCTCGAGGAGGCCGAGCCGCTGGTCGCGCAGTCGTCCGAGCCGCAGTGGATCGGCGTGCTCGGCTCGCTGCTCGGCGAGCTGCGCCGGCGCCGGCGCGACCTCGTCGGCGCTCGGGCGGCGGTGGGCGCCGCGCTCGACCGGCTCGAGGTGTGCACCGACGACGTGATGAGGATCGCCCGGGTGACCGGGATCGGCCTGAAGATCGAGGCCGACTTCGCGCAGCGGGCACGCGACCTGCGCGAGAAGTCCCAGGAGCGCGACGCGATCACCCGCGCCCGGATCCACATGCAGCGGCTGAGTGCGGCGGCGCAAGGAGGCGGCCCGGTCGAGAAGGCCTGGCGGCATACCGGAGCGGCCGAGCTGGCGCGCGCGCGGGGTCGAGACGATCCGGGCCTGTGGAGCGCGGCCGCGCAGGCTTGGGCGGGGCTCGGGCGCCCCTACCCGGAGGCGATGGCTCGCTGGCGAGCCGCAGAGGCCGCGGTCGAGCGCTCGCAGCGTGAGGCGGCGATCGAGGCGGCACGTGAGGCGATGACCCGGGCGCACCACCTGGGAGCCCGCTGGTTGATCTCCGAGATCTCCGGCCTGGCCGAGCGCGCGCGCCTCGAGCTGCGGCCGGCCGTGGGCGCCGGCGCGGACGGCGCCGGCGCGGCCGGCGCCGACGTGTCCGGCAATGGTGCCGGCGAGGAGGATCCGTTCGGCCTCACGCCGCGGGAGCGGCAGGTGTTGGCGCTGATCGCCGAGGGAGCCACGAACCGGCAGATCGGCGCCGCGCTGTATATGGCCGAGAAGACCGCGAGCGTTCACGTCTCGCGCATCCTCAACAAACTGGGCGTGCGCAGCCGGACGCAGGCGGCGGCGGTCGCGCACCGGATGCACCTCTCCTGAAGCTGGTCTCGTGCCCGGGCTGCAAGTTGACCGGAGGCGCTTTCTTACCGGCCGGCTATAGGCTGGCGGCGTGCCACGCCTGCCCGCCGAGTGGGAACCTCACGAACGCACCCTCATGGGCTGGCCCTGCCGCCGTCAGCTCTGGGGGCGCCAGCTCGAGCCGGCGCGCGCGGACTACGCCGCTGTGGCTAACGCAATCGCCGAGTTCGAATCGGTGACGATGATCGCGAATCCCGGTGCCGAAGCGGCGGCCGCCCGCGCGGCCTGCTCGGCGCGGGTGGAGATCGTGGAGCTGCCGCTCGACGATTCGTGGCTACGTGATTGCGGCCCGATCTACGTTTACGCAGAGGACGGCCGTCGCCGAGCAGTTCACTTCCGCTTCAACGCCTGGGGCGAGAAGTTCTCGTCCTGGGAGCGCGATGCCGCCGTCGGCGCGCTCATCGCGCAGGCCCTCGGAGACCAGGTCGTGGAGGCGCCACTGGTGCTCGAAGGCGGGTCGATCGCAGCGGACGGGACTGGCACGCTCGTGACCACCGAGCAGTGCCTGCTTCACCCGAACCGCAACCCGACGCTGTCGCGCGAGCAGATCGAAGCGGAGCTGAGCCGCTTTCTCGGCACGGAGCGGATCGTCTGGCTCGCGCACGGGCTCCTCGAGGATCGCGATACCGACGGCCATGTCGACCTTATCGCTGCGTTCACCCGGCCGGGAACGATGCTGGTGCAGACGGCCCCGCCGGATAATCCAAACCATGAGCGCCTGCTCGACAACCGCGAGCGGTTGCTCGCCGCCGGACTCGAGGTGCTCGAGCTGCCGTTGCTGCCCTACCGGACCGTGGACGGCGAGCAGGTCGCGGCCGGCTATCTGAATCTCTACGTCTGCAACGGCGCGGTGATCGTTCCGGTGGCGGGGGTCGAAAGCGACGAGCAAGCCATCCGGACGATCGCCTCGGCGTATCCTCAACGCGAGGTTGTGCCGGTGCCAGGGGTGACGCTCGCCTACGGCGGCGGCGGCCCGCACTGCATCACCCAGCAGGTCCCGATCGCGCGAGCCATGACCCAGGTCCCCATCGCCGAGCCATGACCCAGCAGGTCCCGATCGCCGAGCATGACTGAGACGCCGAAGCTGTTGCTGGCCACACCGCCTCCGCCCTCCCCGGCGCGGACACAGCCGTCTGTGCGTCCCCCGCTGCGCCTGGGACTCGTGCAGCACCGCTGGCACGCGGACGCCGCTGAGCACCAAGCGGCGCTCGCGGCAGGCGTGAAGCTGGCGGCCGAGCAGGGCGCGACGATCGTCTGCCTGCAGGAGCTGACGCTTTCGCCCTACTTTGCCATCACCCCGGACGGGCCCGAGGCGGCCGGGGCGGTGGCCGAGGAGCTCGAGACGGGGCCGACGTTCGAGTTCGCGCGCCGGGCTGCCACGCAGAGCGGCGCCTATGTACACGCCTCGCTCTACGAGCACGACGATGCCGGCGACGGCCTCGGCTACAACACGGCGATCGTCGTCGGTCCGGACGGGCGCCTCGTCTCGCGTACGCGCAAGCTTCACATCCCGGTCACCGCGGGCTACTACGAGGACCGCTACTTCCGCCCCGGGCCGGCCGATGGAGATCCATTCCCCCTGGTCCAGCTCCCGCTGCCCGACGGCGCGGCCGCGCTCGGCTGTCCCACCTGCTGGGACCAGTGGTTCCCCGAACTGGCTCGCGCCTACTCCCTGGCCGGGGCCGAGGTGCTGATCTACCCGACCGCGATCGGTTCGGAGCCCGACCATCCCGATTTCGACACGGAACCGCTGTGGCAGCAGGTGATCGTGGCCAACGGCATTGCCAACGGGACGTTCATGGTGGCGATCAACCGGATCGGAGTCGAGGGTCCGCTCGCGTTCTACGGCTCGAGCTTCATCTCCGATCCTTACGGACGCATCCTCGTGCAGGCGCCGCGGGACGAGCCCGCGGTGCTGGTCGCGGATCTCGATCTCGACCAGCGCCGCGATTGGCTCGAGTTGTTCCCGTTTCTGCACACCCGCAGGCCGGACGCCTACGGGATGCTGACGCGCGCTACTTCGCCGGGCTGATCTCTCCCAGCAGTCCGTGGCTCTCATCGCCGATCCCGGCGGTGAACACGAGCGTGTCCGCCGCGCCGAACACGCCGTTGCCGAAGCGCAGCGCCCACAACCCGTTGATCTGGATCGGGTTGTTGTCGGTGTTGACCAGCTCGCCCTTCGCAGCGCCGGTCATCGGGTCATAGGCGTGGATCTTGCCGTCGCCGAAGTTGCCGACCAGCAGCTCGCCCGCGAAGGCGCCGAAGCTCGCGGGAGCCAGGGCCAGTCCCCACGGGGAGTTGAGGTCGCCATGGGCGACCAAACGCGTGAGCAGGTGGCCGCTCGTGTCGAACACATCGACGAAGCCGTTGCCGGGACCCGCAACGTCGTCGTGGCGCTGAGCGTTCTGCTTGGCGTAGGTGACGTATAGCTTGCCCGCCAGCTCCTGGACGTCGAACGGCGCGAAGCCGGCCGGGATCTGCGCGTCGCGGAAGTGTCCGCTCAGGCGCACGCGCTTGAAGCGCGAGTTGTATACCTCGATCCGGCCTGAGTGGAAGTTGGCGGCGTACAGGTACGTCGCGCCGCCGGCGGAGGCGATCGCCAGACCCTTGTACACAGCCTGCTTACGCGAATGCTCGACCTGCGCCGTCGTGCCGGACACGACCCGGCTCCAGGCCGTGATCTTTCCGGCCTCGGAGTCGAAGATGAAGTTCGCCGGCGCGGTGCCCTTGTCCGTCGTGATCTTGAAGCCGTCGGTCGCATTCCAAACCACACCCGTGGGAGCGCCACCCGGGATGCTCACGACCAACGGGACGATCGCCGGAATGCTGCCGTTGACGCCGCCCGAGTACAGCGTCGAGACATCTTTGCCGTTGTCGGCTACCCACAGAGGCGTCGCGGGGCCGGCGGCCTGGCCCCAGGGGTTGACCAGATTGGCATCGGTGATCCGCGCGACGCCCGGAATGTCGGAGATCAGGTTGGTCTGCTGGTACTGGCCGGGGCTCGCCCCGGCGCTCGCGGCGACCGGTATGGCCACGGCGGCGATCGCCGCCACCACCCCTGCCGACAGCGCCTTGCGCCTACGTACGAAAGGTCCCGTGCGCCCGCGTGCTGCACCCATTGGTTTACCTCCTGCGCCTACGCGCTCGAGCCGGCCCGATGCCGGCTAGTGCGGGTTAAGACGAACTCGGGCGGCCAGACCTTCCCGGCTGATCGGGCGCGTCAGGCTTCTGATCGCTCGCTGCCGCTTGCGATCGGGAGCGCGTAGAACAAGGCCAGGGCGGAGGTGATCCCCAGCGTGATGTACGGCGAAACGAACGCGAGCGCGGTCGCGAGCACGTACGGGATCACGCCGGTGAAGCCGCGCGTGAGTATCTGCCGCCGCCGCGCGTAGGGGATGTCGCGCGCCAGCAGGTGCGGCTTGACCACGAGGATGTGGCGGTTCAGCGCGTAGAACAGGATCGCCATAACGGTGAACGCCCCGCTGTAGACCGCCGAAGCCAGGCTCTGACCGCGCCCTTCGCGCAGGTACTCGGCGAACAGCGAGGTCGCGAACGGCAGCACGACCACGCTCAGCAGCAGCAGCAGGTTGAGCGTCAGGATCATGTGATCGGGCTCGCGCAGCCGGGCGATCATCGCGTGGTGGTTGATCCAGATGATCCCGATCGTGATGAACGAGATCGCGAGCGCGAGGTAGTTGGGCCACATGTGCGCGAGCTCGTGGCCGAGGCTGTGCCGGCCGCCGGGCGCCGGCACTTTCAGATCGAGCACGAGCAACGTGATCGCGACCGCGAACACCCCGTCGGAGAAGGCTTCCAGGCGGCTCTTGCTCATCGCCTCGCGACCGTAGCAGCGGCCGCTGCGCCGCCGTGAAGTGCAATCGGTACGTTCTCCCGGTGCGCCAGCTAAAGGGGGAAATCCGGCGACGGCTGAGTGATCCCCGGGCCCCGTTGGCGGCGCTGGCGCTGATCCTCGTCCTGTCGTTCGCGGCCCGCGTGCTGTTCATCGGACGGCCCTGCTCGAGCCCGTGCCGGAGCGGTCGCGATCACTCGCTGATCTTCGACGAGGCCTACTACGTCAACGCGGCTCGAGTGATCGCCGGCATCCATCCGCCAGTTGGGGTCCCGTACGCGGACGCGCCGCTGGGCAAGGATCCGAACGCCGAGCACCCGCAGCTGGCCAAGCTCGTGATCGCCGGCGGGATCGAGCTGCTCGGCGACGGGCCGTGGGGGTGGCGACTCGGCAGCGTGCTGTTCGGCTTGATCGCGATCGTCGCGATGTACATGCTCGTGCGCGCCGCTCGCGGCAGCCCGTGGCTCGCCGTCGGCGCCGCCGGCGTGATGGCGCTCGACAACCTCGCGCTGATCCACGGCCGGATCGCGACGCTGGACATCTACGCGGTGGCACCGGTGATCCTCGCCGCCGCGATGTATCTGCGCGCGCGCCCCGCAATGGCCGGGGTCGCGCTCGGCGTGGCCGGGTGCATGAAGCTGGTCGCGTTCTTCCTCGTCGGCGCGCTCGTCGTGCTCGAGCTGATCCACGTCCTGTGGGACTGGAACTCTCGGAGCGGACGCCTCGCCGCGATCCGCGCCCGCGCGATACCGCTCGCGGTCAGCGTGGCCACCGCGCTCGCGGTGCTGTTGCTCGGGGTTTGGCTGCTCGACCTGGCGCAGCCTGCGTACGACCCGGGTACGCAGGTGACCTATGCCGGCAGCCCGTTCACCCACGTCGGTCACATGCTCTCCTACGCCGCCAGGCTGACCGCGGTGCCGAACGCCACCGGGATCAGCTCGACGCCATGGCAGTGGCTGCTCAACCAGAAGCCGATCGATTACGCGCGGGTGGCAATCAACTCGACCTCAGGCGGCAAGATCGTCGCCAGCCGGGCGGTGTTCGCGGCCCGCGGAGAGATCAACCCGTTCGTGATCTTTCTCGCCATCCCGGCGCTGTTCGCCGCGGTGGCCGCCGCCTGGCATGAGCGCGACGAGGTCGCCGCCGTCGGAGTGGCGTGGTGCGTGGGCACGTTTATTCCGTTCGTGATCCAGGCCCAGATCCTCGGCCGGATCTCCTACCTGTACTACATGCTGATCGTGCTGCCCGGCGTGTATCTGATCACCGCCCGGCTGTTCGCGCCCGGTCGCGTTCCGCGGGCGGCCACGATCGGCTGGGTGGTAGCGCTGATCTACGGCCTCGTCGACCTCTACCCGGTCCGCAGTCTGAGCGGTCACTGACGGGGCACGCTCATGCGCGGCCCGCACTTGTGCGCGGAGCGCGCTACGCGGCGTGACGCGCGCCGCCGGTTTGACGCTCGTGCAACGTGCGCCGGTAGCCGGCGGCGAGCTGGGCCAGCGCCGCCTCCCAGCTGCGCTCCGGCAGTGAGGCCAGAGCGGCGCGGCGCAGGCGCTCGGCGAGCAGTTGCGAGGACACGATCGAGATGAGCGCGTCGGCGAGCTCATCCGCGTGCGCCGGTGCCAGCACCCCCGTGGTTCCGTGCTGGATCAGCGACGCCGGACCCCCGGCCTCGACCGCGACCACGGGCAGACCGCTCGCCTGCGCTTCGAGCAGTACCTGACCGAACGTGTCGGTCTGGCTCGCGAACAGGAAGACGTCCGCGCTCGCGTACACGCGCGCCAGATCGCGCCCAGCGAGCCAGCCGAGGAACGTGCCCTGATCCCCAAGCCTCGCCCGCAACGCGTCTTCCTCGGGCCCGCCGCCGGCCAGCACCAGATGCAGCCGCGGCTCGCGCGGGCGCGCGGCCAGGAACGCATCGGCCAGGAGCTCGACGCCCTTCTCCCGGCTCAGGCGGCCGGCGTACAGGACGTTCACCGCGTCCGGGAGCAGGCCCGGCGTGCGCAGCCCCGGGTCGAAGCGTGTCAGGTCGACGCCCCGGTCCCAGCGCGCGATCCGCTCAGGCGCCACGCTCAGTGTCCGCAGGCGCTCGTCGCTGGCGGGACTCGGCGACAGCACGAGGTCACACGCGGCGTAGAAGCGGCCTAGAGCCAGCGCCGCCAGCGCCTCGAGCTGAGCCTGGCCGCTGCGAAGACCGGCGTAGGCGGCGAGCTCGGTGTGGTAGGAGCCGAGCACCGGAAGCTCGAGCACGCGAGCCAGCAGCCAGGCGGCGACCCCCGCCGGCCCGGGCGAAGACACATGCACGAGGTCGTAGCGACCTTCCGCCAGCGCGTCGACCACGGCTGGGAGGCTAGGCACGCCGACCTCGAGGCCGGGGTAGAACGGGATGTCGACCTCGGCCACTGCGCTCAGCCGGCGGTCGACGTCCGCGTCGGTGCCGATCACCTCGACCTCGAATCCGGGCACTCCCCGCTCGCGGATCTGCGCGACCGTGTGGGTGACCCCGTGCATGCCGCCCAGGCCATCCGCCACCAGGGCGACGCGTGGACGGTCGCCGTCGCTGCGGGTCAGCTTGAGCTTTTCGCGGCCGAGAAACGCGCTCGCCGCGGCGTACGGGATCGCCGGCACGCAAGCGTCGAACAGCCCCAGGGCTGTGGCACCGAGCTCGAGCTGGGCCTCGACGGTGCTCATCGCGATCACGCCATCCACGACGCTGGCCAGCTTCCGCTCGTGGATCCGCCGCGCGCGGCGGTACAGGTCGGGATGGCTGAGCTCGCCGTTCTGAAGCCGCGCCAGCAGCGTCCCTGCGTCCACCTCGAGGTCCATCGCCTCGAGCCATGCGCCGAGCAGCGCCACCGCGTCTTCCGGACCCAAATCGGCGCCGACGCTCCCGCCGCGGGCGTCGCCCTCGCGCATCACGCGCTCGACGATCTTCAGGACCGCTGCGGGATCGGGTCGCGCGCTCGGCGCGCGGCCGCCGAGGGACCGGATCGCGAGCGCCATCGCCGCGTGTGTCCACTTCGCCGCGCTGCCCTGGGCCCCGTGCGCGCCGGCATCCCCGTTGCGGATGTGGTCGAGGAACTCCTCCGGGCTGCTGGCGGGCGGGGTCTCGGTGAACGTGCGGCCGACGTCGATGCCGGCATGGTCGTCCGAGCCGCCGATCGCGGTCCCGCCGTGCGTCTCGATGTAGACGAACGCGGGCAGGTTCAGCTCCTTGGCGCGCGAGCCGTTCCGCGTCTCCCAGATCGGGAACAGCTCGGCCAGCCGGCGTCGATGCCGCGCCGTGAGCGGCGCCTCCACCGCGTAGAACGGGTGCGCCAGGGCGGCGGCAATGGCGTTCGCGGTCAGGTACTCGGCGCATGCCTCGACGTCGTCACGATGCGTCTGCAGCCAGTCATGGTCATCGGAGGTGATGCCGTAACAGAGCACGTGCACCGCCTGAGGCTCGCCCTTGAACCAAGCCGTCAGCTCCTCGGAGACGAACGTGCCCGGCAGCCCCTGGATGGCCAGGGCCCCGTCGATCGTGTCGTGGTCGGTGATGGTCACGAAGTCCATCCCGCGGCGCTTGGCCAGCTCGTAGACCTCCTCCGGTACGGTGGCGCATTCCGGGAGGTGCAGACTGCGCTGGATTCCGAGCTTCGAAAGCTCTGACGCCGTCGAGTGGACATGCAGGTCGGCGCGACTATTCTCGTTCATGACCAGCAGGATTGACCTGCAAATCGCCAGGTCCGTGAACAACGCGGTCAGGTCCTGTGACCATCTCGTGAACCAGGGAATGGGGCCGGGCGGAGGTGCAGAAAGATCTGCCGGTGTTGACCCGCGTCTCGACGTCCCCCGAGCTCATCCTCCTCGACCGCGGATCGTTGCGAGTGGAGATCGCGCTCCGGCCATTCTCGCTCGCGCTCCACTGCGCCGGCCGGAGGCTGCTACGCGCCGCGAGCGCGTGGGTGGCCGAAGGCAGTGTCCACGACCACTTCATCCAGCTCACCGAGGGTGTCGTGGCCCGCGAAGACCTCGACCCGGTGGAGCGCGCGCTTCGCGCCGAGCTCACTGACCGGGGTGAAGACGCGGTCGCGCTCGCGCTGACGCTCGAAGGCGGGCGCGCCGCGAGGCTGGAAATCGCACTCCCGGCGGACGATCGTGTTTCGCTCTCGCTGCGCGCCGCCGGGACGCCACTGCGCCTGGCGCTCGAGTGGGATCGCCGCTCGGGTGAGCGCTTCGTCGGCCTCGGCGCCCGTCACGGCACCCAGCTCGACCAGGCCGGCCGCGTCGTCCAGCTCGGCGCCGACCGTCGATATACCGGGCCCGACTGCCCGCCCGACATGCTGGCGGCAGGCGGGATCCCGCAGGGTGACTGCGCGCCTGTCCCGTGGATGCTCTCCAGCCGCGGCTACGGCGTGTGGGTCGAAACCACCGCCAACGGCACGAAGTTCGACCTCGCCGGCGAACGCGTGGCGGTGTCGACGCGGGCGCAGGCGGGTCCGCTCTCGGTCTCGCTGCTGTGCGCGCCTACTCCGGCGGCGCGCCTGCGCGCGTTCTGTCGCCTGACCGGGTTTCCGGCGCTGGCGCCCGAGTGGGGCTACGGCTTCTGGAAGAGCCGCGACATCCACGAGCACCAGGACGACGTGCTCGACGACTTCCATGGCTTTCGCCACCACGCGATCCCGCTTGACGCGATCGTGATCGACTCGCCGTGGGCGACGCAGTACAACACCTGGGAGTTCAACCCCTTCCAGTTCCCCGACGCGCGCGGCATGGTCACGATGCTGCGCGCTGACGCCGTCCGCACCGTCGTATGGGTCACTCCGTGGGTGAATCTCGACTCGCGCGATGGCCAGATTCCCCCCCAGCCGGAGTCCGAGCGCCTCCTGCGCGAACCGGCCGCGAACTACGCCCCCGCCGCGGCCGCCGGTCACTTCGTCCAGGACACCTCCGGCCCGTTCGTCGCCCAATGGTGGATGGGCACCGGCTCGCAAGTCGACTTCACCAGTCCCGGCGCCGAGCGGTGGTGGCGGGCCCAGGCTAAGCCGGTGCTCGAGCTCGGGGTTGAGGGCATCAAGGCCGACGACGGGGAGGGTTACTACCTCCCCGAGGAGGTGCGGCTGGCCGACGGACGCTCGGGTGCCGCCGCAGCCTGGGCGCTTGGAGAGTTGCATCGCCGCTCCCTGCAGCGCGCGCTCGACGAGGTGCACCCGCGGCAGGGCGTCGTGTTCGCCCGCAGCGGCTGGAGCGGCCAGCAGGCCATCGGCTTCACCTGGGCGGGGGATCAGGCCTCGGACTTCTGGTCACTGCGGGTCCTCGTTGTCGCCACGCTGGCCGCGGCCTGCAGCGGCATCTCGAACTGGTCGCACGACGTCGGCGGCTACCTCGGCCACCGGCTGGTCGAACGCTGCCCGCCTGAGCTGTTCGTCCGCTGGCTTCAGTTCGGATGCTTCACGCCGCTCATGCACGCCCACAGCCGCATGGCGCAGGAGCCCTGGAACTACGGCGAGCGCGTTCTTGAGCTCTACCGGGGCTACGTGCTGCTGCACGAGATGCTCGTGCCCTACGTCCGCGCGGCGGCTGTGACCGCGGCACGGACGGGGCTGCCGATCGTTCGCCCGCTGTGCCTAAGCGACCCTGGTGATCCTCGCGGCTGGACGATCACCGACGCCTACGGCTACGGTCCTGCTCTGTGGGTGGCGCCGGTGCTCGACGACGGCGCACGCGAGCGGGAGGTGGCGCTGCCGCGCGGTGACTGGATCGAAACCTGGTCGGGGCGCAGCGTGCAAGGTGGAGCAGAGTCGCTGGTCCCGGCGCCGCTCGAGCGGATCCCGGTGTGGGTCCGGTCTGGATCGATCGTCGTCTCCTATCCGGCTGAGCACGTAGCACGCGGCCTCGGGGACGTTCCCGAGCACGAGCGGCCTCTGGTGGCGACGCTTTGGGGATCGCCGCGACTCGGACGCAGCGCCGTACGCCTGGCCGACGGCACGCGGATTGGCTGGCGGCGGGGCCGCTGGTCGGTCTCAGCGCCGCGCGAGATCAGCTTCCGGACGGTTGCGGCGTGAGCGACGCCTCGCCCAGCGGCGTGTCGTGGCCGTGTTCGCGCAGGCCGATTCGTTGGTGCAGGCGGCGCAGCGGGGCCGGCGCCCACCAATTCCATTTCCCCAGCAACTCCATCAGCGACGGGACGAGCAGTGCGCGGACGATTGTCGCGTCGATCAACACCGCGAGCGCGGTCCCGAGTCCGAGCTCCTTGATGAACACGAGCTGGGAGGTCGCAAACGCGCCGATCGCCACCGCGAAGAGCAGCGCCGCCGCCGTGACGATCCGGCCCGTGCGCTCGAGGCCGATCGCCACCGCCTCGGAATCGCCGGCGCCGGCGTCGTGCGCCTCCTTGATGCGCGAGAGCAGGAAAACGCCGTAGTCGGTGGCCAGACCGAACGCCACCGCGGCCAGGAAGATCGGCTGCGTCGCGTCGAGCGCGCCGAGGCTCGTGTAGCCAAGCAGGCCTTCGAGGTTGCCTTCCTGGAAGATCAGCACCAGGAGCCCGAACACCGCGCTCAGGCTGAGCGCGTTCATCACCACTGCCTTGACCGGCAGCACGACCGAGCCGGTGAACAGGAACAGCACGATCAATGTCGCGGCGATGATCACGGTCAGCACCAGCGGGAGGTGTGCGCCGAGGCTGTGCTCGAGGTCGACAAACGCCGCCGTCTGCCCGGCCACCCCGAGATAGATCGGCGGGTGGATCGAGCGGACCGCAGACAACAGGTGCTGACTCGCGTCGCTGAGCGGCGGCTGCGCCGGCGCGACCTCGATCAGCGACAAGTTCGTCGCGGCCGGCTCGGGAGCCGACACCGCCGCTGCGCCGGGCAGAGTTCGCAGGCGCAGCGCCAGCGCGCGCGCATCGCGCGAGCCTGCCGGGGCGCCGAGCACGACCTGCAAGGGCGCGGTTCGGTTGGGCGGGAACTGTGTGCGCAGCACATCGTCGACTTGGCGCGCGCTCGCGCTCGGCGGAAGCGCGCTCGCACTCACGGTGACGAACTTGATCCCCGTGAACGGGATGCCGAGGGCGATCAGGAAGGCGGCGCTGAGCGCGGCGATCGGACCGGGGCGGCGCATCACGAAGCGCGAGAGCCTGTACCAGGCTCCGCTCTGCGCCGGGCGCGCGTCGCGGCCGGCGGCGCGCTGAAGGCGCTTGGGCGCCAAGGCGTTCACGCGCGGTCCCAGCACCGCCAGCAGCGCCGGCAGCACGACCAGCGCGAGCGCCGCCGCCAGCAGCGCCACCAGCGCGCCTGCGATCCCCATCGAGTACAGGAAACGCTGGGGAAAGATCGCCAGCGAGGCGATCGCCGCCGCCACGGTCAGCGAGCTGAAAACGATCGTCCGGCCGGCGGTCTGCAGCGTCCGGCGCAACGCCTGGACGTCGAAGCCGCCGCGCGCGGCCTCCTCCCGGTAGCGGGAGACGATGAACAGGCTGTAATCGATTGCCAGCCCGAGCCCAAGTCCGGTGACGAGGTTCAGCGCGAACACCGAGATGTCGACGAACCCCGCCACGATGCGCAGCGCGAAGAACGTGGCGACGATCGCCAGGCCGCCGAGCAGCGGCGGCAGCAGGGCCGCGACTAACGAGCGGAAGAACAGGAGCGAGAGCAGGAAGATGACCGGGAACGCGAGCAGCTCGGCGTGCGCGAGGTCATGGCTCACCTGCGTGTTCGCTTGCGCGTTGGCGATCGCCTGGCCGCCCAGCTTGACGTCGTGCTGGGCGGCGAAGTCACCCTCGATCTTCCGAGCTTCGTCTTCCAGCCGCTTGTCCGACAGCGGCTTGAAGTAGGCGAGCACGTAGCTCGCGCGGCCGTCGCGCGCCACCATGGCCGGGTCGCGCGTGTCGAGGAAGCTGGCGACGCGGGCTACCGCCGGCTGCGCCCGGAGCTGGTTGGCGACCTGCTCGATCCGCAGCTGCGCCGCCGGGGCGCGCACGTCGCCGGAGCTGACGAGCGCGACAATGCCCGGATCGAGCTGACGGCCGGCGGCCGCCTCGAAGCGCTTCGTCGCCTGCACCGACTGGGTCGCGGGATCATTCGCCCCGTACGGGCTCAGCTCCGACGCCACGCCAGCGCCGGCCGCGCCGCAGACGATCGCTCCGAGCACGGCCGCGAGCAGCACCCGCCGGCGGTTGCTGTGTAGGAAGTCAGCGAGCCTGGTCAGCATGCGGTGTCTCCGTTTCCTCGGCTTCGGCGAGCCGGCGCTCGGTCGCCTCGCACCAATCGATCAACCACTGGGTGAGCCCGATCCCGAGCTGGAGCGTCAGATACGGCCCTTCCGGGCCATGTCCGGCAGCCATCGGCTCGATCGCCCGCAAGGCCGCGAGCTTGCGCTCCTGGAGCGCCCGCATGGCGGCGATGTTCGCGATGCGTCGCTCCGGCAGGCTGTCGGAGAAGAACAGCTTGAGCATTCCTTCGTCGCGCAGCTCGTAGAGCGGGTCATCATCCGAGCGCAGCCAGGCCTGGAGTGCCTGCTCGCCGGCCTCGGTCAGCTCGTAGGTCATGCGCGCACGGCCGCCGGCGGGGTCGGCCTGACCGCGAACCAGCCCCTCCTCTTCGAGGCGCTGGAGCTCGGGATAGATCTGCCCGTAGCTGGCGGCCCAGAAGAAGCGGGTCGACTTGTCGACGAACTGCTTGATCTCGTATCCGCTGCGCATACCGAGCGCGAGCATCCCGAGGATCACCTTTCTGGTCGGCGTCAAGGTATCGGCAAGATATATCCTGACGATATATATGTCAACAGGACGTTGCCAGGGTTGCCACGGGTTCGCCCTCGTGCGCCGCCAGGCCCACTCGCGCGCCGTCACTCCCACCGCGCCGCCAGCATCCACCGCAGCCGCCACCACCCACCACCCCCGCGCCCAGGTCAAATTCGTCGTACTCGCGCCGGCGTTAGGCACGAACACGACCTTGTTGATCCATGCCAGCGAAAAAGTCGTTCTCACCCCAGCGGCGGTCACGAGTACGACGTTTTCATCGACCTCGCGAAAAGCATTGTCCGCACGCCGTCAGGGTGCCCGACGCAGGCGCGCCGGCGCCTTGCGCTCCCAGGCGTCCTCCAGGAGCTCGCGGAGCAGCGCCTCGTCCGCACGCGCCAGCGCGACCCGGACCGCCGCCAGCCGCTTTCCCCACCACACCTCCGTGCAGGCATCTGGATGCGCCTGCGCAGCAGTTCGAATGCCGGGCTCGTCGAGCATCACGTTCATGTGCCGGGAATCCCAAAGGGTGGCGAAGATCCGCCCGCCCACGCGGAACGAGGGTCGGCCGTGGTGATCCTGCTCGACTGCTTCCGGCAGCGCCAGCGCGAGGCGGCGGGCGTCGGCAACGTCGATCATGGTCGCGTGGATTATCCTCGGCGACCGTGCACTTCTCCGAGCTGACAGCGCCGGAGCGACGCGTTCTCGGCTGCCTGATCGAGAAGCGCTGGACGACGCCGGAGCAGTATCCGCTGTCGCTGAACGCGTTGCGGCTGGCCTGCAACCAGTCGACCAACCGTGACCCGATCACGGACTACGACGACGACATCGTGCGTGAAGCCGCCGAGCGCCTGTCGCGCTACGGGCTCGCCCGCCTGGCCAGCGGGCACACGAGCCGGGCGATCAAGTACCGCCATCTGGCCGAGGAGGCGCTCGACCTCGATCGCGAGGCGCTCGCCGTGCTCGGCGTTCTCCTGCTCCGCGGTCCTCAGACTCCCGGCGAGCTCAAGGCGCGAACGGAGCGGATGGCTCCGCTCCAGTCGCTCGAGGAGGTCGATCGCGTCGTGGACACGTTGATCGACCGCGGCTACGCCCGCCGGCTGGTGCGCCGGCCGGGCCAGAAGGAGGATCGCGTCACCCAGTCGCTCGGCGGCAGCAGCGAGGTCGATCTCGCGGTGGCCGAGGCCGAGGTTGGGACTCAACCGCAGCCGACGTCGGTGACCGAGACGCTCGAGCAGGGAACGACACTGCTCGACCGGATTGCAGCGCTCGAGGACGAGATGGCTGAGCTGCGCCTCGCCGTGGCCGAGATGCGCGCCGAGCGCGACTCCCGGTAGAGCACCGCGAGACTACGTCGGCAGCGCCAACCCGACGATGTAAGTCGCGCCGCCGACGATCACGCCGGCAAGCGTCATCTCGAGTCCGGCCGACCACCAGGTGCGCAGCGTGACGAGCGACTTGGCGGCGCCGACGAGGAAGTGCGCCACGAGCGAGACGACCGCGGCAGCGACGATCGCGGCCGTTCCGGTCGTGATCATGAACGGGATCACCGGCACGATCGCCCCCAAGCCGGTCGAGACTCCCGCGGCGAGCGCGGCTTCGCCGGCATTTCCGTCGCTGCCGACGCTGGCTCCGAATTCCTCGGTCGCGAGCGCCTGGAGCATCGCGTCCGGATGGCGTGACATCCGCTCAGCCAGCTCGTCAGCGGTCTTCTGATCGATGCCTTTGAGCTGATAGAAGAGCGAGAGCTCCTCCTTCTCCTCCTCAGGGTGCTCGGCGATCTCCTGACGCTCGCGCTCGACGTTGGCCGCCGCAACCTCGGCCTCCGAGCGCTCCGCCAGGAAGGCGCCGGTGGCCATCGAGAGGGCGGAGGCGATCGCACCCGCGAGCCCCGCCGTCAGCACCGAACTCGAGCCTCCGGTCGCGCCCGAGACGCCGGCGACGATTCCGAACACCGCTGCCAAGCCGTCGTTGGCGCCGTAGATCGCGCCGGAGATCCAGCCTCCGCCCGTCCGATGCCACTTTTCTCGCCCGAGGATCCGGTCTAGCCGGTCGCGCGCGCCCGGGACAGCGATCGGAGCTTCGCGAGAAGACCCGAAGTCGCCCCGGGCGCCGGCGGCACGCGCGCCGTCGCCATCTCCGGGGTCCGATCCGGAACGCAGCTCCTGCACGGCGAGCGAATGGGACCGCTCTTCCTTGCGGATCGAGCGCAGCAGTTGGTCGGTCACCTGGTCGCCGGTCGAGCGCTTGTACAGGTCGTCGACCTCGTCGTCCTCGGCCGCCTCGCGAGCGGCCAGCAGACGGTCCACCGGAGCGATGCGCGCCTGCAGGCGCAGCCAAAGCGGGATCCGCACGCTGCTGGGCTCTGGGACCTCGATGTCGAGCTCGCGCATCCTGGCCTCGAGGCGGCTGCGGTGTCCACTTTCCGCCTGCGCCATCCGCCGCAGGATGTCCGCCTCGCGCTCGGGCATCCGGCGCGCGATCAGCTCATACACGGACCCAGCGACGATCTCACCGCGCCATGCCTTCAGCAGCCGTTCGCGGACCTCGGCCGACGCCTCGGAGGAGGTGATGGAGGCCACGACCTGGAGGCTAGCTAGCCTTGCCGCCCATGTTCTCGAGCATGAGGCTTGTCTCACTGCTGGCGGTTGCCGCCGCGCTCGCGCTGGCGGGCGCGGGCTGCGGCGGCGGCGGCGGCGCGGCAACCACGAGCGACGCCGCTCACGGCGCGAGCGGGAAGCACTCTCAAGCAGGTGCGTCCGGGGCCGCCGGCTCGGATCACGCAGCCCGGCGCGTCCCGGTACTCGTTGCCCCACCAAATGCGCCGGCTCGTAGCGCGCAGGTGCCCGTCCTCACCTACCACCGCGTGGCGCCGCTCAACGCCGTCGGCATAACCGACCTGAAGGTCGAGCCGTCGACGTTCGTGGCCGAGCTCGCGGCCCTGCATGCCGGCGGCTACCACACGATCCACCAGTGGCAGCTGTTCGACGCGCTCTACAAGCACCGCACCCTGCCGTCCAAGCCGGTGATCATCTCGGTCGATGACGGCTACATCGACGACGTCACGCGGATCCTGCCCGCGCTGCAGCGCTTCCACATGGTGGCGACGTTCTTCGTGATCACCGGGCGGATGAGCGAACCGGGATTCCTGGACGCAAACCAGATCCGCCAGCTCGACAGCGCCGGGATGGACGTCGGTGACCACACCGCTCACCACGTCGACCTCCGCCAGCTGGACGCGACGCAGCTCCAAACCGAGACCGCGGGGTCGAGGCGCGTGCTCGAGCGGGTGCTGGGCCACCCGGTGTACTTCTTCGCCTATCCGTTCGGCGCGTTCGACGACCAAGTCGTCGGCGCTGTCCACGCCGCCGGATTCACGATGGCCTACACGACCGCCGGCGGGACGACGGAGACGACGACGAGCCCGCTGACGATGCCGCGCGTGCACGTCGGCCGAGCCGAGACGCCGAGCGGGTTGCTCTCGCTGCTCGGCGGCGCCTGAGCGTGCGCGCTTGGACCTCGACGGGGGGTTCAAGCCGCGCGCAGGCAATCCCGTGGCCGCGTTCTGGGGCGAGAAGACGATCCGGGAGCGCTCGCAGCTGCTGGATCACGCGAAGGTCTCGCGCGCGAGCTCGAGGAACTCAGCCGCCGCCGGAGGATGGCGTCGATCCTCGCGCCAGGCGAGCGTGATGTCACGGGTGAGCTCGGGCTCGACCAGCGTCGCCACCGCAACTTCGGCGCCGGCCCCCTCGCCGTCCGAGCGCGGCAGGATGGCCACGCCCATGCCGCGCTCGACCAGCCGCCGGATCCGGCGGCTCTCGTTGGACTCGAGCATCACCTCAGGTTCAAAGCCCGCGTAATGGCCGGCGAAGACGAGCAGCTCGCGCAGTCTCGCCCCCTCGCGATAGCTGATGAATTGCTCGCCGGCGAGCTCTGCCATCCGAACCCGCCGGCGCCCGGCGAGGCGGTGATCGCAGGGCAGGATCACCACGAGCCCCTCTGAGATGAGCTGCTGAAGGCCGAGACCGTGGCTCTCGATCCGCTCGGTCACGGACAGGAAGGCCAAGTCAAGCTCATCCACGCGCAGCAGATCGGCCAGCTCGTCGCTCGAGTATTCGCGCACGGTCAATTCCACGGTTGGATGGCGGCGATGGAACATCGCCAGCGCCAAGGAGATGTCGACCGGCCCCATCGTGTGCATCACGCCCACGGTGACGTGACCGCTCTGCACCCCCTTGAACGCCTCGAGCTCGGTCTGCGCCGACTCGACCTCAGCCAACACCCGGCGTGCTCGGGCCACCAGCGAGCGGCCGGCGTCGGTCATCGACACGCGCCGCGTCGTCCGGTTGACGAGCGCCAGTCCGACCTCCTCTTCGAGGCGACGGACCTGCTGGGAGAGCGCCGGCTGAGCGATGTGCTCGCGCGCCGCCGCGCGCGTGAAGTTGCGTTCCTCGTCGAGCGCGACGAGGTAGCGCAGCTGGCGGAGCTCCATAAGCTAAGCGTATAGGTGCTCTGCCAAACTCGTCTTGGACATCTAAGGGCGAAAGCGCCACCATGATGTCCGCAGCACCTCTCCTCCCTCCGAGCGCGCCCCGGAGATCCGGCCTTCCAACCTCCGCCGGGTCCGGGGCGCGACTCACGTCTGGACCCGCCTCAGAGAATCCCGATCTCGGAGTTGTCTCCGACCAGGAACCGGTAGGCCCGTGGCTGCCGGTGATCGCG
>JAFAZV010000080.1 GCA_019239445.1 Solirubrobacterales bacterium | reverse complement strand
TGAGGGAGGAAGCGATGAACGCACGACCGGATGCCCGCTTCGAGGGACGGGTCGCCATCGTGACCGGCGCCGGCAGCGGCATCGGCGAGGCGACAGCGGTGCGGTTCGCGTCGGAGGGCGCGCACGTCGTGGCGAACGACATCTCGGGGGAATATTTGGATGACCTGTTGCCCAGGCTCCCGGGAGGCGCTCACGCGCACGTCGTCGGGGACGTGTCGCGCGAGTCGACCGCCACGGCCTTGGTCGAGGCGGCGCAAGAGCGCCACGGCCGCATCGACGTCCTGATCAACAACGTCGGCAACCTGTTCTTCAAGGACATCACTGAGACGACCGTCGAAGAATGGGACGCGCTGATGGCGGTCAATCTGCGCGGACCGTTCCTGTGCTGCAAGCACGTACTACCGGTGATGGTTCAGCAGCAGTCCGGCGCGATCGTGAACCTCGCGTCGATCTCGGCCTTCGTTGGTCAGGAGATGGGCGGACAGTCAAGCTACGCCTACAACGTGACCAAAGCCGGGGTGCGGCAGCTTGCGACCTCGCTGGCGACGCGCTACGCCGCAGATGGGATCCGCGTCAACGCGATCTGTCCGGGACCCACCCGCACCAAGCAGGTTCGGCACTTCCTCCCCGATCTGCCGCAAGCCGACGAGGACGCGATCTGGGAGGGCGCGGGCGTTGAAGGCACCCCGCGCGGCGCGGTGGGGCGACCCGAGGAGATCGCAGCCGTGATCGCGTTTCTCGCATCCCCTGAAGCGGCCAACGTCACCGGCGCAGCGTGGCTCGTCGACGGCGGATACACCGCGCGCTAAGCCATTCGGCACCGTCAGTCCCAGCGCATCGCAAAGCAACTCGGAACGAGGAGAACGATGAGAAAGATTGCTGTCGTGGGCGCAGGCCAAGCGGGGTTGCTTGCCGCGCACGCCTTACACGCGCGCGACTACGAAGTGACGCTGTATTCGGACAAGACGCCGGAGGATTTCCTCGAGCGCTCGCGGCCGACCGGCGTGGCGGCGCGCTTCGACATGGCGCTCGAGTTCGAGCGCGAGCTCGGCCTGGAGCATTGGGGCGATCGCGCACCCCGAGGGGATGGCGTGCATCTGACGTTCTGTCCGAAAGAGGGCAACCAACTCGTGACGCTGCTCGGGCGGCTGAGCCGCTCACGATTCTTCCTGGCCATCGACTTGCGCATGCAGAGCGCGACATGGATGGACGAGCTCGTGAAGCGCGGCGGAAATGTCGAGATCGAAAGCGTCTCCGTGGAGCGTCTGGACGAGATCGCGGCCCACCACGATCTGACCCTGGTCGCCGCGGGCCGAGGGGAAATCATGAAGCTGTTTCCGCGCGATGAGACCCTCAGCGTCTATCGGAAGCCGCAGCGCTTCCTCGCCATGGTGTGCGTCACCGGGGTGCCGATGCAGCTTCCCTATGCCCCCTGGTTTCTTCCTGTGAAGTTCAACTTCTTTGCTCCGTATGGAGAGGCGTTCTGGGTGCCGTGGTACTCGAAGGATCACCAGCCGTCGTGGGGGATGCTGTGGGAAGCCAAGGCTGGCGGCCCGCTCGACCGGTTTCGTGACTGCAAGAGCGCGCAACAGGTGCTCGACACCGGGCGCCAGGTCAACCGGGAGCTCGTGCCGTGGGATGACGAGCTGTTCGCGCACGCCACGCCGTGCGATGAGAACTCGTGGCTCGTGGGACAGTTGACGCCAGAGGTTCGCCAGGTGGTCGGAACGCTTCCGTCAGGTCGCCAAGTGATGGCTCTCGGCGACACGGCGCAATCGCTCGATCCGATCGGCGGCATGGGCGCCAACAACGGCAACAAGATGGTGCGCACGGTCGTGGACTCGATCGTCGGACACGGCGAGCGGCCGCTCGACGCGAACTGGATGCGGCAAACCCAGGCGCGTTTCTGGCAGCGCCACCACTGGATCGACGACTTCAACAACCTCCTGCTCGAGCCGATCACGCCGGCCGGGCGCGACCTCCTGATCGCGCAGTACGGGAGCACGGCGCGCGCCGAGGATGACAGCCCACAGCAGAAGCTGGCCGACGAGTTCATCGAGAACTTCAACGATCCGATGCAGTTGACTCCTGCCTTCCAGAACCGCAGGCGCGCCCACGACGAGATCAAGCGAGCATTCGGTACCCGCTCGGCGCTGCCGCCGCTGGCGGCGGGCGCCACCCGCGTGGCCGCGGGGCAGCTTCGTCAGCGGCTGGGGCGCGGCGGGTTGGTTGGCATGCCGCCAAGCTGAGCTTCGACGGCCACGCCCGGCGCGTACGGCGAGCGCTTCAGACCGAGCGTGCGCATGGCTGCGTTCAGCTGTGGCAGCGGCAGCCGTCCGTCATGGGTGAAGTGCCGGCGCACCGCGCCGAGGATCCAAGCTGCCTCCGGATCTGTGAACCCGAATGCCTCGCGGACGCCCTCACGCGCGATCGCCGGATGCTCGGCGATCAGCCCCAGCGCCCGGCGGTGAGCACCCACGAGCCGGGGAACCCGGTCGCCTCCCACGCCCTCGGTAGCGACCCCGGTGCTCGGAACCGGCACGCGATCCGCCAAGCAGAACAGCGGCTCGAGTGCCTCGACCCGAGGCGGCGGCGTCGCGCTGCTGAGCAGGGCATAGTCGGCCTGGCCAGACACGACCAGGGCCAAGCGTGCGGCATCGTCGCGAGCGGGGATCAGAACCGGCTTTGCGCCGAGCGCGAGCGCGAGAAACCGAGCCGGGGGCGTCCCAGGCGGATAACTCGCGATCGACGCCGGCTCCGCGTACGTGCGCCGCCCGTAGAGCCAGAACAGCGGAGCCGCCGACGCAATCAGCCAGATCCTGATCTCGGCTCCCGCGAGCGCGGCGAAGTGCGCGGCGCCACAGGCCACTGAGGCATCGTGCGGAAGCTCGCCGGCGCGCAGGTCGACGAGCGTGACATCGAGGCCGACGTCTGCGTAGGCGCCCGTCCGCGCAGCGACGAAGTGCACGAGCAGCTCGTGAGGATCAAAAGCGCGGAAGCCCAGCTTCAGCGGCGTCAGAGATACGGCAGTACCTCCTCGGCGAGAATCTCGATCGTCTCCGTCGGTCGCGGCCCGGCGATCGTCAAGACGAACTCCTCGACGCCCACGGAGACGAGCTCGCGGAAGCGCGGAATCGCCTCCTCGGGGGTGCCGGCGATCGCGATCGCGTCAAGGATGCGCTCAGTCACAAGCTCCGCGTGCCCGGCGCGCGAGCTCGTGTGCTCGTAGTAGTCGTAACGCGCCTTCAGCGCGCGGATGTCCTCCAACAGATCGCGATCGAGCGCCTCCGCGGGAGCGCTACGGAACACGGTCCCAGCAGCGGCCGCCGCATAACCCCGGATGGCATCGCGGGCCTCGGCGCGATCGCTGCCCACGGAGCAGGCAAGGCGCATGTAGCGCGTTACCTTCCGGCCCCTGCTCCCGCGTTCGACGTGATCGAGTGCATATCGCACCATCCTCGGGTCGGCCCCGACCTGGAAGAGAACCCCATCTGCAACGCGCCCAGCAGTCTCCAGGGAGCGCGGGCCCGAGGAAGCGAAGACGATCGGGATCGCGCGCGCCGGCCACGTCACGTGGATGCGGGCTCCGTCCCAGTCGACCTCCTCGCCCGCCAGCAGTCCGCGCAGCGCGACCGCAGCCTGCTCCAGCCGCGCCAGGCGCGCGGGCTTCAGCGCCAACGTCTCGACCGAGCTCTCGCCCACCCCGATCCCGAGAACCGCGCGTCCACCGGAAAGTTCGTCGAGCGTCGCGAAGCTACACGCGAGCGTCGCCGGATGCCGCGTCACGGGGTTGGTCACACCGGTCGCGAGGGCAAGTTTGCGCGTCCGCGTTGCGCACAGGGTCAAGGCGGCGAACGCGTCGCGGAAGATCGATTGCGAATCGGCCACCCAGACGCCCGCGAATCCCAATTCCTCCGCGCGCTCTGCGAACGCCGCGACCTCGCCGACCGGACGATTCGGCAGCACCCCGACGTGCACCGGAACCGTCACGAGCCGCCGGCAAGGACGCGCCGCAGCACCTCGAGGGCTCGCCTGCGATGGGCATCCAGCTCGGCGACGAGCTGGTCTGCATCACCGGCCTTCAAGCTCCGCAAGATGCGCTGATGGGCGGCATTCGAGCGCCGGCGTTCGGCGGCGGAGTTGTAATACATGGCGCGGTAGGGCTCGGTCGATTCCCACAGCATGCGAATCAGCCGCATCGTGTGCGGCTGTGCGCCGCCGTCGAGGATCGCGAAATGAAAGCGGCGATTGGCTTCGAGCTGCACTGCGACGTCACCGCGCGATGCGGCCTGGGCGCAGTCGTCTGCCGCGCGCCGGATTGACGCCAGCGCAAGAGCATCGATGCCCGGTAGAGCGGCTCGTGCCGCTCGCTCCTCGAGCAGCCGCCGGAGCTCGTAGATCTCTTCCAGGTCCTCGATGCGCAGCTCGCGCACGAAGTAGCCGCGGCGCGGACGGTAGACGACTTGACCTTCCTGCTCGAGCATCCGCAGCGCCTCCCGCACCGGAGCGATGCTCACCCCTACGCGCTCGGCGAACTGCTCCTGCGCGATGCGCTGGCCTGGTCGGAGCTCGCCGGCCACGATTGCCCGCCGCAGCGCCTCGAGCGCGTGCTGAGGCGTCGTCTGAGGTCCGGTGGGCGTCGTCTGCAACGCCGCGGCCGCCGCCGCGTGCGCACGCCGGCCGCCGACCGCGGCGACACTCATCGGAAGGCGTCGATGCCGGTGAGCGCGCTTCCGATCACGAGCGCGTGGACGTCGGCGGTGCCTTCGTAAGTGACCACCGATTCGAGGTTGTTCATGTGGCGGATGACGGGATATTCGAGCGTGACGCCGTTCGCGCCCAGCACCTGACGGGCAGCGCGCGCGACGTCGAGCGCGGCGTTCACGTTCGCGAGCTTGCCCATGCTGACGTGCTCGGGCCGAAGCCGGCCTTCGTCCTTCATCCGTCCCAGGTGTAGGGCTAGCAGCGTGGCTCGGTTCACCTCGAGCGCCATCCACGCGAGCTTCTGCTGCTGGATCTGGAACGACGCGATCGGCCGGTCGAACTGCTTGCGCTCGAGGCTGTAGTCGAGCGCGGCCTCAAAGCAGGCTCGCGCCGCTCCCACCGCGCCCCACACGATCCCGTAGCGGGCCTCGTTCAAGCAGGACAACGGGCCGCGCAGTGATGTCGCCTCGGGCAGGATCGCGTCAGCCGGCAGGCGCACGTCATCGAGCAGCAGCTCAGAGGTCACGGACGCCCGCAGCGACAGCTTGCGATGGATGTCCTGCGTCGTGAAGCCGTCGGTGCCTCGCGGCACGAG
>JAFAZV010000425.1 GCA_019239445.1 Solirubrobacterales bacterium | reverse complement strand
CGCGCCGGCGGCGCGCGCGGCGGCGGGCGACATCCGCCCTGCCCCGGAGATCAGCAGCACCCGCGTCGAAGGCGACGCCGCGCGGACCGACTTGGACACGTCGGCGCCAGATTCGCCGGACAGGAACAGATCGACCAACGCGACGTGCGGGCGCAGCGTCCGCGTCAGCTCCAGCGCTTCGGCGCCTGTGCGCGCCGCCAGACAGCGCTCGACCCACGGCTGGCCCCCGAGCAGCACGCGGAAGCCCCAGTGAACGACGTCGTGGTCGTCGACAACGAGCACGCGCAGCCGCCGGCGGTCGAGCTTCATACCGGCAGCGGCACCCGACCCGCCGGCAGCGGCACCCAATCCGCCGGCAGCGCCACCCAATCCGCCGGCAGCGCCACCCAACCCGCCGGCACCGGCCCCCGACCCAGCCCCGCCGTCACGTCCACCCGCTTCGCGCGCCATCACGCCTCGCCTTGCGCCAGCGCCACCACCAGCCTCACGCGCCACCCGCTGCCGTCCCCCGCGGGCCCAAACTCGAGCACTCCGCCTTGTTGGAGCACTTCGAACGCGGTCAGGCGCAGTCCCATGCCCGAGCCCCCCGCTCCCGCTCGCACGCCGTCGTTTTGCACCTCGAGCGTGAACGTCTCCGCGTCCCGCCCCACCGACACCTCGATCGAGCTCGGATCAGCGTGCTTGGCTACGTTGCGCATCGCCTCGGAGAGAACCGATTGCGTCAGCGGCTCGAGATCGAGCGGCACGGCCACGTCCTCGGGCCAGTTGAGCTTGACGGGAACGCCGGCCGCGGAAGCCAGGCGGTCGAGCTCGTCGGCGAGCGTCGTCCCCGTCTCCGGCGGCAGCGGCGCCAGCGGCCGCTCGAGCGCGCGGCGCAGGTCGCTCAGCGCTTGCTGCATTTCGACTCGACACCGCTCCCGCTCCGCCAGCCCCAGGGGCGCCTCCGCGCTCAGCGCCAGCGACACGCCGAACAGGCGTTGCATCACCCGCTCGTGAATCTCGCGCGCCAGCTCGAGGCGCTCGCCGAGCCGCCGGTTTCGCTCCTGCTGGCGCGTCGCGTTGCGGGCCGTCGCTACGAGCGCGGCGGTCTTGCCGAGCGTCCAGAGCAGGTGGCGCTCGCCGTCGGAGAGCTCGAACCGGCCACCGCCGCGATCGGCGCAGATCACACCGTACGCGCGCCCGGCGGCGCTCATCGGCGTGCACACCAGCGTGGTGATGCCGAGCACCTTGGCGTAGTCCGGCGGCACCGCCTCCTCGATACGCTCAGAGACGACGATCACCTCGTCTTTCAGCAGCGCGCGCTGGGCGATCGGCGTGTTGACGAGCGTCGGGCGCAGCTGCGCGAGCTGCTTGAGCGGCGCCCCGTGCGCACCCACGGCACGCACCCGCCGGCGCGCAGCGTCGGCCATGAAGATCGCCGCCCGGCGCATCGTCGTGAGCCGGCAGATGGCCTCGCAGATGCGGTCGTAGAACTGGGTGGATGACGTGTCCGTGTCGATCTCGGCGAGCAGCTCGACGAACACCTCGAGCGGCTCGACGCCCGCAAACAGCCTCGCCGGGCGCTCGACTACGGTCATGACCGCAACCGGCTCGCCGGGTGCTCGACCACGGTCATGACCGCAACCGTCTCGCGGGACGGACGGCGCCGGTCATGCCGCGATCGGCTCGAGCTCGTACCGGCGCCGGATTTCGTACAGCGTCGTCCGCTCGGCGGCAGGCCGGCCGGCGCGGTGCGCCGCGGCGATCAGGTCCTCCGGTTCAAGCCGGACCCCGTGGTAGCTCCCGGCCATGCGGGAGATCGACTCCTCCATCAACGTGCCGCCGAGGTCGTTGACCCCCCAGTGCAGCGCCTCGGTCGCTGCCTCCAGGCCCATCTTGACCCAACTCGCCTGGAGGCTGCGGACGGAGTCGCCCAGCGCCAGGCGGAAGGCCGCGGTGTGCTTCAGGTTCTCCTCGGCGGAGATCTCCTCCACCCCGTGGGTGCGTCCGAGCAGCGTGTGAAACGGGATGAACGACAACGGCACGAACTCGGTGAAGCCGCCCGTACGTTCCTGCAGCTCGCGCACGACGCGCATGTGCTCGGCCAGCTCCCACGGCTCCTCGATGTGCCCGAACATGACCGTGGCGGTCGAACGCAGGCCCTCAGCGTGCGAGGCCTCGATGATCTCGACCCAGCGCCCGACCGGGAGCTTGTTCGGCGAGATCCGCTCCCGCACGCCGTCGTGCAGCACCTCGGCGGCCGTGCCCGGGGTCGAGTCGAGACCCGCCTCGCGCAGGCGCGCGAACACGTGACGCGGCGAGAGCCCGCTGACGTCGCACATGTGCGCGACCTCCATGGGCGAGTAGGCGTGCAGGTGCAGCTGCGGCGCCAGCTGCTTGGCCAGCCGCAGCCAACCTTCGTAGTCCTCGAGCCCCCAATCGGGATGGATCCCCGACTGCATGCAGATCTCGCTCGCGCCCGCTGCGACCGCCTCGTGCACCCGACGCGCGAACTCCTCCTCGGAGTGCGTGTAGGCGTCCGGCGAGCGCCGCGACTGGCCGAACCCGCAGAACGCGCAGCCGACGACGCAAATGTTCGAGACGTTGATGTTGCGGTTGACCACGAACGTGACCGTGTCGCCGGCGAGCTCGCGCCGGAGCTCGTCCGCGGCCCAGCGCATCTCCTCGATCACCTCCGACCGCCGTTCGGCGAACAGTGCCGTCAGCTCGTCCTCGGTCAGTGCCAGCCCCTCGCGCGAGCGCGCGATCGCCCGAGGCGCGAGATCCTGGCCGGGGAGCCGGTCGGCCCGCCGCCCCGAGCCGCGCCGCGGGATGAACGACCAGTACGAGGCTTTGATCACATCCATGACCGGGCGCGAAATCCACTCAGGATCGATGTACTCGGGGTACACGCACAGCCGCTCGGTCAGCGCGAGGCCCTCGGCCTGCAGGCGCTTGCGCACCTGCACCGGCGAGGGAAACGGATGCTCGGGCGAGATGTGATCGCCGTTGGCGCTCAGGCCCCCGAGGTCAGTGGCTCCGGCCCGGACGAGCTCGATCCACCAGTCGCTCAGGTTCGGCGGCACCTGGATGCCGACGTCCGGCATCAGCCGCCGTGCCTCGGCCACCAGCCGCTTCATGTCCTGCACCGACACCGGGCACGCCCATGCGGGCGCGCCGAGCTGGGGGGTCGTCGCCAGTCCCGTGCGCCAGTACTCCCGCGCCGCGGCGCCGGCGATCTCCGCCGGCTCGCGGCCGTAGTAGCTCTGATGTGGGACGAAGTTCTGGAGGATCACCTCCTGGATGTGCCCGTGGCGAGCGTGCAGCTCGGCGAGCGCCTCGAGCGACGCGACGCGCTCCTCCTCGCTCTCGCCGATCCCGACCAG
>JAFAZV010000245.1 GCA_019239445.1 Solirubrobacterales bacterium | reverse complement strand
TTGACCGCCTCGGCCAGGCCGCGCAGGTGGATGTTGCAGTTGACGAGCTCCGACCACGAGTTGCAGATGCCGATCACGGGGCGCCCGCGGAAACTCTCGTCGCCGACGCCGGTCGCCTTGAGCCACGAACGGTGCAGAAAGCCGTCGAGATCGCGCCGCTCGAGCCAGTCGGCGCTTCGCCTCCCGTTCTTCTTCTCGTCGTATCCGCCGCTGTGCATCGTCGCCATCTCGGTCCTTTCGCTGAAACTCAGGCGTGCTCGAGAACGATCTTGGCGACGATCCCGCGCCGGTCGTCCATGAACCGCACCGCCTCCTCGAACTCGCTCACCGGGAAGCGGTGCGTGACGATCGGGTCGAGGTCGAGGACCCGGTCGCTCAGCAGCCCGACGACGCGTGACCACACCGCCTCGGGATAGGCGATGCTGCCGATCAGCGCGATGTCCTTGCCGACGAGCAGGTCGGACGGCAGCCTGAGCTCGCGCCCTTCGCCGGCTATTCCGAGCAGCAGGGCGCGGCCGCCGGGGCGACACAGTTGCGCCGCGAGCTCGACCGCTGCCGTCGCGCCGGCGGTCTCGACGACCAGGTCGAGCTCTGGCTCGGCCGCGGCGTGGCCGTCCAGCTGAGCGCTCGAGCTGCCGCGGGCGCCCACGCGCACTGCCTCGGTGGCGCCGAGCTGCCGCGCGAACTCGAGCTCTTCCTCCCTCACCCCGTAGGCCACGATGCGCGAAGGCGAATACAGCCGCAGCAGCGCGATCGCGAGCGCGCCGAGCGTCCCGACGCCGATCACGCCTACTGCTTCGCCCGGCGTCGGGGCCGTCTTCTGGAGGCCGTTCAGAACCACCGATGCCGGTTCGACGAGCACGCCGGCGTCGAACGAGACGTGCTTGGGCAGGGGATGGACGATCCGCTCGGGAACCGAGACGAGCTCGGCGTAGCCGCCCGGGCGGGTGAAGCCGAGTGCCTCGATGTTCTCGCACCATTGCGTCTGGCCGGCGCGGCAGCGCCGGCAGCGATGACAAGCGATGAACCCCTCGCAGACGACGCGGTCGCCCACGCGCACGCCTTGCACGGCCCGACCGATATCGACGACGGTGCCGGACCATTCGTGCCCAGGGATGAGCGGAAACTGAACCCAGCGTGGGTCGGTGAACTCGCCGGTCAACATCTCGATGTCGGTGCGACAAAGCCCGGCCTCGCTGCTGCGCACCAGCACGTCTTCGGCTCCGACACCGGGAGGCTCGACGTCTCGCCAAGCGGCCTGGTGGGGCCGCTCGATGACGACGGCCTTCATCCGGAACTATTCTAGGTCCGGTGAGCGCGACCTCGGATCTCGCGCGCCGGTTCTCCGCGCTCTATACGGGTGCTCTCACCGACGTCCTCGACCGGCACGGATTCCTTCAGCAGACGCTTCCGCCCGAGCTCGCGCCGCTTCGAGCAGGCATGTGCCTCGCCGGCCCGGTTTACCCGGTGCTCGGGCAACCGCACCCCGGCCACGACTACGACCGCTCGATCCGGCTGATCATGGAGATGTTGGGATCAGTGCCGTCGGGGCACGTCGCCGTCTATCAGACCAACGATCGCTCGGCGGCCCAGCTCGGCGAGCTGTCGGTCACCTCGCTCGCCGCTCGCGGCTGCGCCGGCGCGGTGCTCGACGGAGGCGTACGCGATGCCGAGTACATCCTTCGTGAGGACTTCCCCGTCTTCTCGCGCTACGTGACCCCGCAGGACTGCGTTCCGCGCTGGGAGCTGCTCGCCCACGGCGATGTGACGATCTCGGTGGGTGGCGTGCGGATCGCCCCCGGCGACTGGATCGCCGGCGATGCCGATGGTCTCGTGATCGTGCCGGGCGATCACGTCGAGGCGATTCTCGCTGAGGCCGAGGAAAAGGTCGGGACCGAGAGCGAGATTCGCGACTCGGTCCGTGCCGGAATGCTGCCGCTCGCCGCCTACGAGCAGTACGGCACTTTCTGATCCGCGGCGGCTTAGTCTGGCCGCCGCCATTGCAACGCGGCGTGATCGATGACGCGCCCGGTCTCGCCGCAGCGGGCGCACGCGCGGGCATGGCCGCCGCATTCCGGGCAGCAGGCAAAGCGGGCATCGGCGACGTCGAGGATCTCTCCGCACGCGCAGAGCGCCCGCACCAGCACCACGTCCGACGGCGACTCGGCTCCCGCCTCGACGAGCTCAAAGCCCTCGAACGCATGGCCCGCGTGCACGTGAAACGCAGGTACGCCTGCCGCGCCGATCCTGCCCGACGCCTTCATCGACGAGGCATAGGATATGGCCATGGCGAGCGATGTCTCCCCCGCCGGGGCCACCGCCACTCGGCGCGAGACCCTGGCGGAGACGTTCGTCGTCGACGCGGATGTGCACGTTCACGAGGACCCGGCGCAGCTCGCCGAGTACGCCGAGCCGCCGTGGGACGTCGCGCTGCACGAGATCGCGACGGTGCAGGAGCGCTACCTCGATCTGCCGGGGCTTTCACCGCGGGCCGAATACCGCGTTCCGTTTCCGGGTGGATCGAACCGGCGCCAGATCGTCACCTCCGCGCGCGAGATGCGCGAGGGCCTGGACGCGATCCACGTCGATCAGGCCGTCTTGTTCCCCGATCACCTGCTGTCGCTGGCGATGGTGCGCGACCCGGCGTTCGCAACCACGATCGCGCGGTTCTACAACCGCTGGCTTTACGAGCGCTGGCTGACCGAGGAGCGCTCGCTGAAGGGCGCGCTCGTGATCGCGCCGCAGAACCCGGTCGCGGGCGCACAGGACATCCGCCGCTACGCCGGCGCACGCGAGTTCGCCTGCGTATATCTGCCGGCGTCGGGACTGAAGATCCTCTACGGGCACGAGCTCTATGACCCGGTCTACGCAGCGGCGGCGGAGGTCGGGCTGCCGGTCGTCATCCACAGCGTCGAGGCCGTGTACCCCGCGTTCCCGTTCCAGCTCGAGCAGTTCCGCACCTCGCTCGCGGTACACGCGCTCGCGCACCCGCTGTCAATGGTCGCGAACCTGGTCAGCATGCTCGAGACCGGCGTCCCGATCCGCTTTCCAAAGCTGAAGATCGGGTTCATGGAGGCGGGAACCGGGTGGATCCCGTTCATCGCGAACCGTCTCGACAAGGAGTACATCGAGCGCCGGCGCGAGGTGCCGCTGTTACAGGAGCGTCCGAGCCGGACCATGCGGCGCTTCTTCTACGGTACGCAACCGATAGAGGAGCCCGAGCGCCGCGCCGAACTGGTGGCGCTGTTCGAGTTGTTCGACGGCGAGAACCAGGCGATGTTCGCCTCGGACTGGCCGCACCACGACTTCGATCATCCTCAGCACTTCTTCGCCCTGCCGTTCTCGGCCGAGGCAAGGCGCAAGATCATGGGCTTGAACGCGGCCCGGTTCTTTGGGCTTGATGCACCTGGATAAAAGGCCCCTCTAGCGTGGCGCGGGAGCACGCGATCGGCCGCGCCGAGGATCTGCCCGAGGGTGAGCACCGCGTGGTGCGCGTGGCGGGGCGGGAAATCGGCGTGTTCAACATCCGAGGCGCGTATCACGGGCTGCCGAACCTGTGCCCGCACCAGCGGGGGCCGCTGTGCGAGGGGAGCGTGTCAGGCACGATCGACTACGGGCCGCACACGCAATGGAAGCTGGCTTGGATCTGGGAGGGAGAGGTGGTCACGTGCCCTTGGCACGCGCTCGAGTTCCACGTCCCGTCCGGGCGCTGCGTCGCGTTCGACGAGATCCGCCTGCGCACCTACGAGGTCCGTGACGTCGATGGCGAGCTGCGGGTGGTGATTTGACGTGGCCGGCGAGGGCGTGTCCGAGCTCGCGGGCCGTGTGGCGATCGTCACCGGCGCGGCGCAGGCGCGTTCGATCGGCCGCGGGATCGCCATCTCGCTGGCCGAACGCGGCGCCGACGTGGTGATAAACGACATCGCGCACGACGAGGAGGCGGCCGACCGAACCGCCGAGATCGAGGCTCTCGGACGGCGCTCGGCTTACCTCCCCGGAGACGTAGCCGACCCGAGTGACTGTCAGCGTCTCGTGGCTGAGACCGTGTCGCGGCTTGGGCGGCTGGACATCTTCTGCGCGAACGCCGGCGTCGCGCGCTGGCAGGAGCTCGCCGACGTCACGCCCGAGGCGTTCGAGCTGATCGTCGCGGTGAATCTCCACGGCTGCTTCTTCGCCTGCCAGGCCGCGGCGGCGCAGATGCGCCGGCAAGGTGACGGTGGCCGGATCATCGTCACCTCGTCGGTCAACGCGGTGATGCCGCACCGGACGCTCGGGGTCTACGGCGCGACCAAGCACGCCGTCGCGCACCTCGTGTCGGTGATGGCGCGGGAGTGGGCGGCCGACGGCATCACCGCCAATCACGTCGGGCCGGGCTGGGTGCAGTCGAACATCAACGATCCCTCGCCCGACTTCGCCACCGAGGAAAAGCGCGCCGCCGCGCGCGCGTCGGTGCCGCTCGAGCACCGCGCCACCGAGCCGCGTGAGATCGGAGCCGCCGTGGCCTACTTCGCAAGCCCGGACGCCCGGCATACGACCGGGGCGTTCCTGCGCGTCGATGGCGGCATGGTGATCGGGAAGTAATGACGGGCGTGCGAGTCCTGATTCACAACTCGGATGAGGGCGTCGAGCGCGCGCTGCGCGAACGCGGGTTGGAGCTCGTTGGGGACCTGGACGCGGATGCGCTCGTGACCTTCGGACCGCCACCGCAGCTGCGGAGCCTGGCCGACATTCCCCCCGACGTTTGGAGGGCGCGTTTCAACGCGTGGACGCAGGAGCCGTTCTGGCGTTTCCAGGCCTGGCTGCGCGAGCTGCTGCGCCGGGACGGCCTCGGCCGCTGGGTCGCAGTGACGAGCACCCTCGGCGTGACGCCGTTGCCCGGCGGGGGCGCGGACGGGACGGCAGCGATGGCGCTGCAGACGCTGGTGCGGGTCGCCGCCATCGAATACGGCGACCGTGGGCTGCGAGCGAACGTGATCGCGCCGGGCTGGCGCGTCGATCAGTCTCCCGCCGCACTTGACCGGGATCTTGCGGTGAGCGACACGCCGACTCGCCGGCTCAGCACCGCGGACGACGTCGCGGCAGCGGTGGCGTGGCTGCTGTCCGGCGACGCCGATCAGCTCAACGGCGAGATCATCCGCCTCGACGGCGGCTATACGATCACTCGCGGCTCGCGTAGCGACCCCACCAAACGATGAACGTAGAAGAGATCGCTCCCGGCATAACGCGGATCGAGTCCGACCTCGGTTCACGCTTCATGGCGCAGTATCTGCTCGCCGGCACCGACCGGACGCTGCTGGTCGACACCGGACTGGCGCACACGCCCGATGAGGCGCTGCGACCGGCGCTCGAGCACCTCGGCGCGACGCCCGACCTGATCCTGATCACGCACGCCGACCTGGACCACTGCGGGGGCAACCGCAGGATGCGCGAGCTCTACCCGGGTGCGCTGTTCGCCTGTCACGAGCGCGACCGGCATTGGATCGAGTCAAACGCGGCGATGCTGGCCGAGAACTACCTCTGGCACGAGCCCTATGGTCTCGACGCGCCCGACGAGGATGGGCGGCGCGACATGCTCGCGCAGCTCGGCGGCGATGCCCCGATCGACCTCGGCCTGATCGGCGGCGAGACGCTCGGGCTCGGCGCGGACCGCCGGCTCGAGGTTCTGCACCTGCCCGGCCACACGCTCGGCCACGTCGGCCTCTGGGATCCCGAGGCGCGGATCGCGATCGTCATCGATGCGGTGCTGTTGGACGGGATCTACGACCGGGGCGGCACGAAGCTGATCCCGCCGCGCTACTACGACGCGCACGCATACCGGGAGACGATCCGCCGGATCCGCGCGCTCGAGCCCGAACTGTTGCTGACCGCGCACTACGCGCCGATGGACGGCCAGGCAGCGCGTGAGTTCTGCGACCGCTCGCTGACGTACGTCGATGAGGTCGAGGCGGTGGTGCGCCAGGGACGGGACGAGGGCGAGGTCGGGTTGCGTGAGCTGACCGAGCGCGTCGACGAGCAACTGGGGCCGTTCCCAGAGTTCACGACCGAGATAGCCGCCGGCGTGCGCTCACATCTCGCGCAGCTGATGTAGCTCAGCGTCGGTTGACACGCCACACACGCGCGATATATGTTCGCCGGCGATGGAGGAGGTTCGTGCCGGGCGGAGCCCGGCATCAACATGGAGGTTGGTGGCGTTCGTTGGCGCTGTCGTCGCCTTGGTCGTCCTCGGTCTGGGCAGCGCGGTTGCGAGGGCCGCCGCAGTGACGGTAGGACACGGACGCGTCAGCGCCACGATCACCCGTGACCGCTACGGCGTCCCGCACGTCAGCGGCCGCACGGTCGACGGCATGTGGTTCGGCGCCGGTTGGGCGCAGGCGCAGGACCGGCTCGTGCAGCTGGAGCTCGTCCGCCGCAACGTCGAGGGGACGTTGTCTCAGGTCTTCGGCCCCAGCGAGCTCGCGAGCGACGAGGACAGCCGCCTCGAGTTCTACACCGTGCCTGAGCTGCGGGCTCAGCTCCGACAGGTCCCGCGCTGGTTGCAGCGCGCGCTGGCCGACTATTCGGCCGGGATCAACGCGTATGTGGCCTCCGCCTACCGAAGCTCCGGATCGCGCAGCGCGATGGTGCCTTACGAGTTCTGGATCGCGGGCAAGGTGCTCGGACTCCCGGGCCCGTACCGCCCGGCGCGCTGGCAGCCGCTCGACACCGTGGCGATCGGCGACTACCTCGCGCGCGAGTTCGGCGGCGGGGGCGGCAACGAGCTCGACAACCTGACCTTCCTCCAGTACCTGCAGACGAAGTACCCAGGCAGCGCCGGGGCGATCTTCAACGACGCCCGCTGGATCAACGACCCAACCGCGCCCACGACGGTGCCGCCGGGCGGCGCCAATCGCCCCACGCCGCCCAACCTGCGCAGGGCCCAGCGGGCGCTGTCGTTCGTCTCACAGGCGGCCGCCGGCGCGGGCGCCGGCGCGTTGCGCGACATCCGCGCCCGCCGGCAGGCGCGCGGCGAGCTGCTGAAAGTTCCCTGGCGCGATGGCTCGAACGCGTTCGTGCTCGCGCCTTGGCGCTCGGCCAGCGGCAAGGCTCTGCTGTGGGGCGCGCCCCAAGAGGGCTTCGGCTCGCCGTCGATCGACCTCGAGCAATACCTGAGCGCGCCTGGCTACGCAGCGGGAGGCATGGCAATTCCCGGAACTCCGGTGATCCTGATCGGGCAAAACCGCGACATCGCGTTCACGACTACGAGCGAGGAGCTCGTCGACCAGCAGGTGTACGCGGAGAAAGCCGACTTCTCCTCCAGGGTGCCGCGCTACCTCTACCGCGGCCGGATGATCCCGATGCAGGTCATGCACGAGTCGATCCCGGTCCACGGGCAACGGCCGGTCGACTACGTCATCTATCGCACCGTGCACGGCCCGGTGTTCCAGATCGACCGAGCCGCCGGCGTCGCCTTCTCGATGCGGTTTGCTTCATGGAAGCGCGAGCAGGGCACGCTCCTCGGCTTCGCCGAGCAGGGCTCCGATCACAACCTCGCGCAGTACCGGCGCTCGATCTCGAAGATCGTCACGTTGCACAACTTCTTCTATGCCGACCGGCGGGGGAACATCGCGTACTTCGGTGCCGGGCTGGTGCCGATCCTGCCCCGCTGCCACGCCTGCGACCCGCGGCTTCCGCACCCCGGCGACGGCTCGCAGGAGTGGCGCGGGTTCGTCCCGTTCTCGAGCATGCCCCACTCGATCAACCCGCGCCAGGGCTACCTCGTGAACTGGAACACCAAGCCGGACCGGGCGCACTTCTACCAGCAGAACGGAGGCGATGAGTACTGGGGGACGATCTTCCGCTCGAACCGGATCGCGCAGCTGATCCGCGCCCACCGCAAGCTCACGTTCGCGCAGGCGTTGGCCATCGAGCACGACATCGGGACGATCGACGGCGACCAGGCCTACCGGCCGACTGCGCCGTACTTCCTGCCCCACCTGCTCGGCGCTTACAAGCGCCTCACGGGCGCGCACGATCCGCTCGTCGCGTCGGCGACCCACCCGGCCCTGGCCGGCGCGATCGCGCGTCTGCGCGCGTGGGACCGCAACAGCTCGATCGGCCAGCCGGCGATGTCGATCTACGTGGAATGGGTGGGCGCGCTACAGCGCAACCTGTTCGGCGGCGGCGTGAACGCGGGCGAGCCGTTCACCGGAGCCGTCAACCTGTCGGACCTGTCGCTCGGCAAACGCGACCAGCGCCGCAATGCGACCTACAACCTGACCGAGCACATCCTGGCCGGCACCCGCGGGCTGGTCCCGTGCGGACGGTTGTGCTTCCGCGGCGACTACTTCGCCGGCCATCGCGATCAGATCTTGATCGAGAGCCTGAACGACGCGATCGCGATTCTGTCCGGAACCGGGCCGCAGCTCGACAACGGAAAGGCGCTCGGCTTCGGCACCACCGAGATTTCGCGCTGGGGGTGGCGCCCATACCCGGACATCAACTGGGACGACCTCGACCCGGTGGCGATCGGCGCGCAGACGCACTTCGGGCGCTCGCCGTCGCAGGAGCGCTCGACCTACATGCAACTGCTCGAGCTGGGCACGCCGATCCGCGGCGTCAACGTCCTGCCGCCCGGGCAGAGCGGCTTCCTCTCGAAGTCGGGGCGCCCGAGCTCTCACTTCGGTGATCAGATCCGTCTGTTCGACGCGTTCCGCTACAAGGCGATGCGGTTGTGAGCCCGGGCCCCGCACGAGGAACTAACTCGGTACCGAGGGGTCAGGAAGCTCGCCCGCGCCCCGTCATCGGTTCATCGCCGGTGGTCCACTCGCTCGGATCCTTCTCGGGATTGCTGCGGGGCGGCGGATCGGCCATGGCGCAAGTGGTGCCCGTGCTCGCCCGCCGCCAAACCGCGCCGCCGGCGGTGGTGCGCCAACCCGACCCGCGCCACGCGCGAGCGTGGGCTGTCCCGCTGTTGACCCCGAGTTTCGCACTCTGTTAGGAGGCGCCGCCATGACCACCCGCCGCTGGCTCTCGCTCACCGTGCTCGTCCTGATCGCCTGC
Organism: Solirubrobacterales bacterium; assembly: GCA_019239445.1. Taxonomy (GTDB): domain Bacteria; phylum Actinomycetota; class Thermoleophilia; order Solirubrobacterales; family Solirubrobacteraceae; genus Palsa-465. The sequence goes on along the minus strand of JAFAZV010000245.1, from coordinate 6,049 downwards.
CTGTCGATCCCCGCCCTGGCTCAAGCTCGCGTGCTGCTCGTCGGCAGGTATCACGCTGTCCAGGGCCGCTACCGCACGATCCAGTCCGCCGTCAACGCCGCCAAGCCTGGCGACTGGATCCTCGTCGCACCCGGCGACTACAAGGAGAGCACGGGCAAGCACGACGGCGTCCAGATCACGACGCCGCGACTGCACCTCCGCGGCATGGATCGCAATCGCGTGATCGTCGACGGCTCACGCCCGGGCGGGCGGACGTGCGACTCGCGCCGGCACTTTCAGGACTTCGGACCGCGCGACCCGGACACGAACAAGCCGGGAGGCCGCAACGGCGTCGAGGTTTTCAAGGCCTCAGGCGACACGGTCGAGAACCTGACCGCGTGCAACTTCCTGTCTGGAACCGGCACGACCGAGAACGGCAACGAGATCTGGTTCAACGGCGGTGACGGCAGCGGCAAGATCGGGATGCGCGGATTCCGCGGCGCCTATCTCAACGCCACGTCGACCTACTTCGCGGCTCAGGACAAGCCGATGGGCTTGTACGGGATCTTCACCTCAAACGAGCGCGGGCCCGGCATCATCATCCACTCCTACGCGTCGAACATGGGCGACAGCGCCTACTACTTCGGCGCCTGCCCGCTGTGCAACGTCACCCTCGATGACGGTCACGGTTACCACAGCGCGCAGGGAATGAGCCTCTCCGACGCAGGTGCCGGCGTGCTGATCACGCACACCGAGTTCGCCGACAACAAGATGGGGATCATCCCCAACTCGCTCAACAACGATGACGGGCCGTGGAACCAGAACGGCGCCTGCCGCCCGGGTTCACGCGTGAACTTCGGCAACGGCTCGTGCTTCGTGATCGAGCACAACTACATCCACGACAACAACAACCCCAACGTCCCCTCGATCGGGATCGCTGCCAACGCGCCCGTCGGTACCGGCATCGAGCTCTCAGGCTCGCAGTTCGACACCGTGTTCGCCAACCGGATCCAGAACGAAGGCGCTTGGGGGATCCTCGTCAACTTGTTCCCCGACCAGCGCAAGCACATTCCGTCCTTCGACCACTGCCTGGGAGGCACCTTCAGCGGCGGGCTCTGTCTCTACGACGCGTTCGGCAACGACGTCCGCAACAACGTCTTCACCCGCAACGGCTTCTTCGGCAACCCGTCCAATGGGGACATCGGCGAGGCGACGAACCCGCACAACCCGGGCAACTGCTTCCGGGGCAACCGCAATACGGGCGGGGCTTTGACCACTGACCCGGCGAACCTCCAGCAGACGCAGTCGCGGTGCTCGGGCCTGAGCGCCGGCGACACCGGCGTGCTCCTCCAGCAGGGCATCTGCGATGCCGAGCTGGTGGGGCCGTGCCCGCCCTCGCAGGGCCACTACCCGCGGACCACGAACGTGCGGCTGCTCGCGCTGCCCCGCCACGAGCCGAACATGCCGAACCCGTGCGCAGGGGTGCCGGCGAACCCGTGGTGCGTTGTCGTCCGCCACCAGCGCGCTCAGCGCTGACACGCGGGGCACCAGTACGTCGTGCGGCCGCCGATCCTCGCCCGCTCGAGATGGTGTCCGTCGCGCGGACAGCTGCCGTCTTGAGCGCGGGCCCCGACGAACCTGCCGGTGTGCGCGCCGCCGTCGCGAATGGCCGAGCGCACCGCGCGGCGGATCTCGCGCCGTAGCCGGTCGAGATCCTCGAGCGACAGCGTCGCCACCGAGCGGCCGGGCGCGATCCGGGCCTGCCACAGAGCCTGGTCGGCGAGCAGATTGCCGACGCCGGAGATCGCGCCCTGATCGAGCAGCCGCGCCTTCACCGGCGCGCGCCCGCGCCCGATCAGGCGCCGGAACTCCTCCCGCCCGACCTCCGCGGCGTCGGGCCCGACGTGCCCGTGATCGGGATTGAGCACCGCGCGGCCGAGACGGCGCTTGTCGCGCAGCACAAGGCGCCCACCGTCCTCGAAACGCACCGTGAAGCGATCCCAGCGCGAGCTGTCGTTCGGATCGACGACGATCCGCCCGGCCATGCCGAGGTGAAGACCCAGCACCGGGCCCTCCTCGGTGTCGAGCCAGAGGAACTTGCCGCGCCGATGGGCGGTGACGAACTCGTGCCCGATCAACGCGCTCGCGATCTCCCCGGGCGGGTGCGGTCGGCAGACGTAGACGTCGCCGTCGTCGACGTCGGCGATGCGGCGGCCCATGGCGGCCCCCAGCGTCTGGCGCGCGCGCTCGGCCTCGGGTAGCTCGGGCATGAACCCAGGCTAGTAGCTGGCGGTCAGATCGCTCCAGCGTTCGAAGGCGAGCGTCGATTTCGGCGCTTTCGAACGTCACGTCGCTCTGATCGCCGTGGCGTTCGTTAGCGGCCGAAACCGCTGGCGCTTTCGAACGCTACGGCGATCCCGGAGGGTCACACGGGCGCCGGAGACCGCCGCCGCCACCACCTCACTCGTTCGGCAGAACCTGCACCTTCAGCCCCTTGCCGGAGCGCATCGCCGCCAGCGCATCCTCGAACCCATCCAAGGGAAACGTGTGCGTGAGCAGCGGTTCGGTGTTGACCGCGCCACCGCGCACCAGCTCGATCGCTTGGACGAACGTGTAGAGCACCGCCATCGAGCCGACGACCGTGATCTCGTCGTTGTAGATCCGGAACGGCGACACGTCGACGCGGGCCTCCTGCGGCGCGACGCCGAAGATCATCACCTTGCCGCCGCGCCGGACGGCGTTGAAGCTCTGCTGGATGACCGCCGGCACGCCAGTGGCGTCGACGACGCAGTCGAACCCATCCCCGAACTCCGACGACGCCGCCTCGATGTCCGTCTGGATGGCGCTCGCCCCCAGCGAGCGCGCGAGCTCGAGCCGGCGCTCGTTGCGATCGACAACCGTGATGTGAGCGGCGCCGCCATGCTCGAGGAGTTGCAGCAGCAACAGCCCCATCGTGCCGGCGCCCGTGATCAGCACGGAATCGCCCGGCTCAGGCTCGAGCCGGCGCAGACCGTGGACGGCGCAGGCGAGGGGCTCGACCAGCGCGCCGGTTCGCAGCGACGCGCCCTCCGGCAGCTCGTAGGCATTGCGCGCCGGCGCTCGGACGAGCTCCGCGAACGCCCCGTCCACCGTGTCGCCGATCGCGTTCCAATTGCGGCATAGGTTGCCGCGCTGCACGCGGCAGTAGTCGCAGTGTCCGCAGAACAGGCTGGGATCGACTGCGACGTGCGCCCCCACCGATACGTCCTCGACCTCATCTCCAACCGCAACCACCTCACCGGCGAACTCGTGGCCGGGGACGATTGGGTAGGGGGCGGGCGGAAACTCGCCTTCGGCGATGTGGAGGTCCGTGCCGCACATCCCGCAGGCGCCCACGCGAACGACCACGTCGGCTGCGCCGGGCTCCGGGTCAGGTCGCTCCTCGATCCGCAGCTCGCCCGGCTTCTCCCAGACTGCCGCGCGCATCGCTAGCCGCCCCCTCCCGAGACATCACGCATGCGGCACGAAAATCGGACGCCTACCCCTCTCATGTGTCGGCAATCACGTACCCACTGCGCCGCAGCGCCAATCCACGAACACGTCCCCGCGGGCCGCGGATCCATGGGTCGACCGAGACCCCGGCACGTCAGCCACTGGACCGGGCAGCGCCGGAGGCAGGGCGGCAAACCGCAGCGCGGATCGCATCGGCATGCGTCATGAGCCACGACTGCGTACGCTCGGCGCGGATTCGGCCGCCATCGCGCCACATGCGCTCGAAGGTCTCGTGGCCGCCGGCGACGGCGCGGCGCACGATCCGGTAGCACCACTCGTGGGTCAGCGGAAGGACGTCGGCGAGTTGCTCGCGATCGGGCGGCGAGACACCATAGGCGTCGACGAACAGCCGCAGCCGTGCGAGCGAGCGTCCTCTCAGAGGTCGCGGCACGTCGGACTCGTGGCGCAGGGGAACCCAGAGGCGGGCGGCGCATCCGATGTCCCAAACCGCTGAGCCGGGGCTGGCCAGATCGAAGTCGATCAGCGCGATAGCACCCCCGGCCGAGAAGATGACGTTGTCGAGGTTGGGATCGTTATGCGTCACAAGCTCGCCTCGATACGGCTCGGGCACAGCGTTCGGCCACGCGTAGGGCGAAGGATCAAAAGCGCTCACGGCGTCGTGGTAACGGCGCATCAGTAGAGCTACGCTCACCAGCGCTTCATCGGTCAGGGACCACGCCGGGTACGGCTCGAGGACCGCCTCGCCTTCGATGTAGGAGAGGGTCTCGCGGCCGCGCTCATCGACCCCCAGGAAGCGGGGCGCGCCCGTGAAACGCGTTCGCTCGAGGTGCCCGAGCAAGGCACGCACTGCCTCACTTGTCGCGTTCTGCGGGCGCCTCACTGTGTCGCCGACGCGGATGACGCGGCCAGCGTTCGTGTAGCCGCCGGCCAAAGGCAACTCGGCGCGATCGCTCGGAACTGCGCTCATACGCGCTCTCTGGACATTCTCGAACAGCGGCCCACGAGCGACCACAACGGTATCTCTCCGTCACGGCGCGGCGGAGTCACATCACCGAGGAGGACTTCTCGTCCGGCCCCAGCAGCGCGTGAGCCATCTCGGCATGGGTAACGAGGCTGGTGACGAGATTTCCCCGCAGTGCGGCCCGGACGGCACTGGCCTTCGGAGCTCCATAAGCGATCCCGATCACCTCGGGGACGCCCCGCAGCTGCTCTGCGCTGACGCCGATGATCCGCTCCGTGAGTGCCGTCGGCACGGGTCTGCCATCTCGGTCGAGCTGGATCCCGCCCACTTCAGCGCGGACACCTAGATCGTGCATGTCGCCTCGCTCCTGCTCGCTTACCGCGTCGGCTACCGAAGATGCGCCCCGGGTCCACGCCCCGATTCCGACCACCGCCTTGGTCACTTCGCCCGCTCGGCTCAGGGCCCGGGAGATGTCGGGCTGACGCCGCAGTGCGCGCGCCGTCGTTGCGTCGGACACGATCATGGGGGCGTAGAAGTAGAACACCGCCCCACCCGACAGGCGCGCGATGTCGCGCGCCAGCTCAACCGCGCTGTCCTCGGAATCGGAGGCGCTCAGCGATCCGGTCAGCTGCACAACCGTGCACGGCGTGAGTCGGCCCAGCGCATCGCGCATGGCCATTACTGACCGGGCCCAGACGACGCCCAGGACGTCTTCCGGCCCGACGATCTCGCTCAGCAGCCCGGCGGCGACGGCGCCCAGCCCAGCGCGGAGCCGCGCATCCTCGAGGTTCGGACAGTTGACGACCAAGCAGTGACGCAGGCCGTAGGCAGCGCCGAGCGCGATCGAGAGCTCGAGGTCGAGGTCGCCGCGGTAGTCGATCTCGATCTTCACGATGCCTGCCTCGCGCGCGTGGTTCAGGATGCGCGCCACGCGGAAGCGGCTCAGCTTCAGCTCCTCGGCGATCTGGCTCTTGGTCGCGCCGTCCAGGTAGTAGCGCCGCGCGACGCTCGCCGTCAGTACCAGCTCCGCGGGGCCTAGAGCGGACTCCCGACGACGCCGCCGATTGTCGCTCATCTGAGCGCTCATAGTCCGAATTGTTGCAGGATGTTGACAGCCAGGACGAAAAACACGATCATCCGTGCATCAAGAGCGCAAAATGCGCTCGTTTGAGCGAGCGCAGGCCAGCGAGACGAAAGGTGAGCAAGCAAGCCACAAACGAGCACGCGACGGCTGCGCAGAAGCCCGACGCTGAGATTGCAACGCTCGCGTTGAGCGGGAACACGCTCGCGTCGCTGGCCGATAGGCTTCCGGTACCGCGCTACGACCGCAAGAATTTGTCCGCGGGGGTGGTCCACGTCGGCGTTGGCGGGTTTCATCGCGCTCATCAGGCGATGTACCACGATCGGCTGCTGAACCAGGAACCAAAGAGGTGGCTCGGTTGGGGCATTTGCGGAGTCGGCCTACTGCCGGGAGATCGGCGCATGAAGGAAGCCCTGGACGCGCAGGATGGTCTTTACACGCTGGTGGAGAAAGACGCCGGAGGCGGATGCAGCGCCCGGGTCATTGGCTCGATCAAGCGCTACCTGCTTGCGCCCTCCGATCCCGAGCCGGTAATC
>JAFAZV010000217.1 GCA_019239445.1 Solirubrobacterales bacterium | reverse complement strand
GCGGCGTTGATCGAGCGACTGATCGAGGACGAAGCGTGAGCGCGGAGACGCTCAAGCTTCCGTTCCGCTCTCTGAGCGTCCCTAACTACCGCCGCTACTTCGTCGGGCAGATCATCTCGCTGAGCGGGAACTGGATGCAGATCGTCGCCGAGATGTGGCTGGTGCTCCGGCTGACGAACTCGAGCATCGCGCTCGGCCTGACCGCCGCGCTGCAGTTCGTGCCGATGTTGTTCGCCGGGGCCTGGGGCGGTCTGCTCGCCGATCGCCTGTCCAAGCGACGCGTGCTGATGGTGACGCAGGCACTGATGGCGCTCCCGGCGCTCACGCTGTGGATCCTCACCGGCACCGGCGTGGTCACCGCGCCGATCGTGTTCGCGCTGGTGTTCGCCCGCGGCGCGATCAACGCGATCGACAACCCGGCCCGCCAGAGCTTCGTGATGGAGATGGTCGGCCGGGTCAAGGTCGTCAACGCGGTCAGCTTGAACAGCCTGATCGTGCACTCCGCGCGGATCATCGGCCCGGCGATCGCGGGCACGGTGATCGCGACGATCGGCGTCGCCCCGTGCTTCCTGCTCAACGCGCTCAGCTTCGGCGCCATGCTGATGGCGCTGCGGTTGATCGACCCGAGCGAGCTGCATGCGGGCAAGCGGGCCAGCCGCGAGCCCGGACAGCTCCGCGAGGCGCTGCGCCATGTGCGCGACACGCCGGCGTTGCGCGTGCCGCTGGCGTCGATGGCCCTGGTCGGGACGCTGTCGTTCAACTTCCAGGTCACGCTCCCGCTGATGGCGCGCTTCGCCTTCCACGGCACCGCCACCACGTACGCCCTGCTGACCACCGCCATGGCCGTGGGCGCGGTGTCCGGAGCGCTCGCCGCCGGCGCCCGGCAGAAGATCGAGACGAGGGTGCTCGCCGGCGCGGCATTCGCGTTCGGCGCCTTCAGCCTGGCCGCGGCGGCAGCGCCGACGCTCGGGCTCGAGATCGTGGCCCTCGCCATCACTGGGGCCGCCAGCGTCACGTTCGCCGCCGGGATCAACTCGCTGCTCCAGCTCACCGCATCGCCCTCGATGCGCGGGCGCGTGATGGCGCTCTATAGCGTCGTGTTCCTCGGCTCGACTCCGATCGGCGCACCGATCACCGGCTGGCTGGCCGGAGCCGCTGGGCCCCGCAGCACCCTGGTCATGGCCGGCGTCGCGGCGCTGCTGGGCGGGATCTGGCTGAAGCTGGCGCTAAAGGCGAAAGATTCTGCGCACGTCCACGAGACCGTCGAGCAACCGATCCACGTCGACGCGCGAGTTGTGGACCGCAAACGACGCTCGCGTCGTCGCGGTGACGCCGAGCCGGCGCATCAACGGCTGCGCGCAATGATGCCCGGCGCGAACGCACACGCCCGCCCGGCCGAGGATCTCTCCGACATCGTGCGGATGCGCGCCGGCGAGCGAGAAAGAGATGAGCGCTCCGCGATCGGCGGCGTCGAGCGGCCCGTGGATCGTGAGGTCCGGGATCTCTGAGGCGAGGCGCTGAAGAGCCTCGGCGACGAGATCCTGCTCGTGGTCTCGGATCCGCTCGATCCCGACCGCGTCGATCCAGTCGACCGCAGCCCCGAGCCCGACCGCTTCGGCGATCTGCGAGGTTCCGGCTTCGAACTTCCACGGCAGGTCGGTCCACGTCGATTCGTTCGCGGCCACGGTGCGGATCATGTGCCCGCCGCCGATGAATGGCGGCATCTCCTCGAGCAGCGCTCGCCGGCCGTGGAGAACGCCGATCCCCGTAGGGCCGTAGGCCTTGTGCCCCGTCCAGGCGTAGAAGTCGGCGTCGATCGCGCGCAGGTCGACCGGCAGCTGCGGCACCGCCTGGGTGCCGTCGATTAGCACCACCGCCCCCGCCTCGTGGGCGCGCTCGGTAACGGCGGCCACCGGGTTGACCGTGCCGAGCACGTTCGATACGTGGACGAGCGCGACCAGCTTCGGGCCGCGCGCCAGCAGCGCGTCCAAGGCGTCGAGATCCAGTTTGCCGTCGCTCTGCACCGGCACGTAGGCGAGCTCCGCTTCACGGTCCTGACACAGGATCTGCCACGGGACGATGTTCGAGTGATGCTCCATCTCGGTAAGCACGACGAGGTCGCCCCGGCCGACGTTCTGCCGGCCCCACGTGTACGCGACGAGGTTGATCGCCGCGGTCGCGTTAGCGGCGAAGATCGTCTCCTCCGGAGTTGAACCGAGCCACTGCGCGATCCGGCCTCGCGCGCCTTCATAGAGCTCAGTCGCCTCGACCGCCAGTGGGTAGACGCCCCGGTGGATCGACGCCCGCGACTCGGTGTAGTACCGGGTCATCGCGTCGATCACCGGCTGCGGCGTCTGCGATGTCGCCGCCGAGTCGAGGTAGGTCAGCGGGTGCCCGTCGAACGTCCGCCGCAGGACCGGGAACTCGGCCGCCAGCTCGCCGAGGTCGAGCGCTGAAACCGCCATCTACGCCGCCGCCTCGAGACCCTCGGTGATCCAGCCGTAGCCCTTCGCCTCGAGCTCGTCCACCAGCTCGGGACCGCCCTCGCGGACGATCCGCCCCTGGTACATGACATGCACGTGGCTCGGCTGCACGAGATGCAGGATGCGCTGGTAGTGGGTGATGATCAGGACTCCCAGGTCCGGCCCCGCCACCGCATTCACGCCGTTGGCGACGACGCGCAGGGCGTCGATGTCGAGCCCGGAGTCGGTCTCGTCGAGAATCGCCAGCTCGGGTCGCTGGAGCGCGAGCTGGAGGATCTCCATGCGCTTCTTCTCGCCCCCCGAGAAGCCCTCATTCAGATACCGGGTCGAGAACTCCTTGGGCACGTTGGTCAGCTTCATCGCGGCCTCGACGCTCTGGCGGAACTCGCGCAACGGGATCGCCTCCTCGCCGCGGCCCTCACGGTGCGCGTTCAGCACCGTGCGCAGGTACTTCGTCACGGTGACGCCCGGCACCGCCACCGGGTACTGGAAGGCCATGAACAGGCCCATCCGCGCCCGCTCGTCGGGCTCGGTTTCGGTGATGTCCTCCCCGCGCCAGAGGATCTGGCCGTCGGTCACCTCGAGGTTCGGGTGGCCCATGACGGCGTTGGCGAGCGTGGACTTGCCGGAGCCGTTGGGACCCATCAAAGCGTGGATCTCGCCCTTGCCGACCCTGAGGTCGACTCCCCGCAGAATCGGCTTTTCGCCGGCGCGGACGTGAAGGTTTCGAATCTCTAGATCTGCCATGTCTTCTTTCTCTTTAGGCCACTGGGACACGGTCATAGCGACGGGAGAACTCGACCAGCTCGGCGAGCGTGGTCGTCTGCAGCGAGCGGGTGATCCCGCCCTGCACGCGCATCCACAACAACTTCGTCGCGCAGCCGCGGCCGGCGTCCGGTTCATGGGAGCACAGCACGCGCTCGGTGTGGTCGTGCACGAAGCACTCCATTGGAGCGATCGACCCTTCCAGGGCCTGCACGACCTCGTCCATAGTGATCTCCTGCGCCGGACGGGCCAGCCAGTAGCCGCCGTGCGCGCCCCGAGCGCTCATCACGAGCTCGGCCTTGCGCAGCCGCGCCACCACCTGCTCCAGGTACGCCAGCGGCAGCCCTTCGGCATCGGCGATCGCCTTCAGACTGGTCGGGTGCTCGGGAGACTGGCGCCCGAGCTCGACCATCAGCCTGACCCCATACTCGGCCTTCGACGAGAAGATCATCCCGTAAATCCTACCATGGCGCTAGGTTATCCCGGCGGCCGCGGCCGGATGTAGGGTGCAGGCATGGACCAACGGGGGCTGGCCACGCCGGCTGACATCCGGCTTGCCGCAGACGGCGCGCGCGAGCAAGGCCGGCTTGGCATCGACACCGAGTTCATGTCCGAGGGCCGCTACCGCGCGCTCCTGTGTCTCGTCCAAGTTGTCGTCGAAGCGCCCGCGGAGCCGGCCGGGACCCGCATCATCCTGATCGACGCCCTCGGGGCGGACGATGTTCGCGCTCTGGCGGAGCTGATCGCCGATCCGGCGATCGAGGTGGTGCTCCACGCGGCGCGCCAGGACGTGGCGATCCTGCGCCGCGCCTGGAGCACGGAGGTGACGAACATCTTCGACACCCAGATCGCGGCCGGTTTCGCCGGCGGCAGCGCGCAGGGCGGCTACGGCAACTTGATCGGGGCCTTCCTCGGCCGGCGCGTCGGCAAGACCGCGAGCTACACGCGCTGGGACGCCCGGCCCCTGACCTCGGAACAGCTGAGCTACGCCGCCGAGGACGTGGCGCACCTGCTGCAGCTGGCCGACGAGCTCCAGCGCCGGCTACGCGACAGCGGGCGACTCGACTGGGCGCGAGAGGAGTGCCGGCGACTGGAGTCCGCCACCGACGAACGCGACCCGGACACCGCCTGGGAGCGCCTGCCGCGGGTCGGCCAGCTCGATCCCCAGGCGCGTGCGGTCGCGCGCGAGCTGGCGGCTTGGCGCGAGCGGACGGCCTCCGCAGAGGATCGCCCGGTGAACTCGGTCCTGGCCGATCCGGCGCTGGTCGAGATCGCCAAGCGCCAGCCGGCGAACGCGCGCTCGCTCGAGCACATCCGCGGCGTTCATTCCTCGACGATCCGCCGCCGCGCAGAAGGCATCCTCGACGCGATCGCCCGCGGCCGCACCGCCCCGCCGATCCCGCGCGAGGAGGTGAGGGGACGCTTCGAACCGGGGGACGCCCCGCTGATCGCGCTCGCCGAGGCCCTCCTGCGCGCGCGGTCGCTCGAGGCCGGGCTCGCCTACGAGCTGATCGCGTCGCGCAGCGAGCTCGAGCAGATCGTTGCCGCCGCGCGGCGCGACGAGCCTCCGCCCGCGGTGCGCACGCTCACCGGCTGGCGGCGCGAGCTCGTGGGAGAGGACTTGCGAGGTCTGCTCGCGGGCGAGAAGGCGGTGGCGGTCGGACCCGGGCGCCGGCTCGAGCTCACGACGTCCCCACCTCGAGCAACACCGACATAGCCGGGGTACGCGCGAAGATCGTGCCGGACAGCTCGAGGGCCACCTTGTGCGAGCGCTTGATCCGCTCCTCGTCGATGGCCTGCAGGTCGTAGAGGTCGGTGGCGTAGGTGACCCGCAGCTTATGGCCGGGCGAGTCGGCGGCGCGCTGATTGTCGGTGTCGGCGTTGCCGCTCGTCCAGCCGCTGTCCTTGAGCAGGTCGTGCTCGGCCTTGACTAGGTTCTCGGAGCTGGCGTAGCGCGGCGCGACCACAACCATCTCCCAGCCGCAGAAGGCGTTGGCGCCCTTGTCGCAGCGCTGGACCTTCACGGCCACGCGCGTGCCGGCTACGAGCGGCAGCTTGGCTGCGTTCGGAGTTCGCTGCGCCACGCTCTGCCCACATCCGGTGAGCACGGCGGCGAGCAGCGGGAGAACGAGACTTAGTCTTCCCGCGGTCATGGGATCGAGCACCAGCGTAGCCGAGCGGTGGTGAGCCTCGGCCGCTACGCGCTGGGCGTCGGGGCGCTGCTGATCGTCGTCGGCTCGCTCGGGATCGCGGCCGTGGCGACGCGCCGGCGCTACGCGCCGGCCTGGTCCGGCGCGCCAGCGAGGCTGGCCGAGATCGTCGTGGCGCTCGCGCTGCTAACCGCTGAGCTCGAGCTGCTGGGAACGCTTCGGCTCTTCCGGCTGGTGCCGTTGACCGCGTTCTCGCTCGTCGTCGGGCTCTCGATATCGAGGGCGCTCGTGGGTGGCCGTGCGGGTGCCGATTCCGCAGCCGCAGCCCACGGCGCAGCGCTCCGCCGGCGTCCTGTGGCCGCGACGCTGGCGATCGGCGTCATCGCGGGCGTGGTCGTGCTGGCGGAGTGGGCCGGGCCGACGTTCAAGTCGTTTGACTTCGGTATCCGCGGGTTCGATTCGCTCTGGTACCACCTGCCCTGGTCGGCGTCGTTCGCGCAGACC
>JAFAZV010000196.1 GCA_019239445.1 Solirubrobacterales bacterium | reverse complement strand
GGCGGAGGAGGTGGCTTCGGTGCTGCAGGCGGGCTGGGGGCAGGCGGGACGGTGATCAGCGTGGCGAACGCCGGCGGCGGTGGAGTCGCCGGTTTCGAGGAGTCAACGAGGTCGGCCAGGCTGGGCGCCTGATCGACCCGGGACACTCCGAGCGCGGGAAGACCGAGGAGATCAATCGCGGTCTTCGGAATGCTGGCGTGCCCGCACCATCGATTGTCGATCGTCTGCTTCACCGCGCCGCCGAACATCAGCAGCGGGACCCGGGGCCCGTAGGCAAGCTGAACGTTGTCAGGCGTGTACTCGAGTACGGGCGTAGCGACGTGATCGTCGTAGCCGCCCCAGTCATCCCAGGTCAGCATGAACACGGTTTCGTCCCACCCGCCGGATTGGACCACCGCATCGACTGACTGCCAGATCAACTCCATGCCAGTCGTCACATTGGCCGGCGGATGCTCGTCGTTGGGACTGTTGTGCCAAAGCATGACCAGCGCGGGAAGTCGCCCTCCCTTGGCGTCATCGAGGAACTGTGCCGAGTCCACGACGCTCGGCGAGCCTTTGAGCTGCGTGTAGAACCCGACGGGATAATGGCCAGCCGCCGCGTACACGCGCCAGGAGACGCCATGCGTATCAGCCAGTCCGGGCAGCGACGGCATGTCCCACAACGGTGGGGGCTGGCGCCGAGACGGGTTCTTCAGCGTCGGCGACTGTCCCCCGACGATGACCAAGTGGTTCGGCGTCGAATTGGTCCCAAACGCTGAGCAGTGGTTCTCAAGGAAGGCCCCGGTCACCGCGAGATACAAGTAATACGGCAGCACGGCAGCGGTATCGAACTGCACGTGGGTTGCCGTCCTTGCTCCCATTCGCCACTCGAAGTAGGCGTGGCGATCATGCGGCTGATCTTTGGACGGAGGATTCGAACTCATGGGCCAGCCCGTAGCCACGGCGCCGCCGTAGGGCGCCAGCCCCACGAAATAGTTGTCCGTGGTGTGGTTCTCCTGAACCATGATCACCACCCGCCTTACTCGCCCGCCCGCTGCCTGGGCCATTTCGCCTCCCGCTCAGCTCGATCGTTGGATCGATGATCCCGCGGACACGTTAGAGGTCGTCTTCCCGGCGCGTGTTACTCATAAGAAACCGTCTTCGCCGACGGGATGCGATCGAGGCGGTGAGCGCTGACGACTTCCCGGCACTCGAACAGGCACTCGACCATCCCTTCCTCAGCGCGGCGGATTGCGCCGCCTACCGTCGTGCGTCGCCGGTAGCCGGAGCGGTCAAGTCGGCGCTGCACTGCTATGAAGTCGAAGGCAGCGCTCCTCCAGATCGATACCGAACCCCAAGGCGAGGCAACCACTGTCCTGACGTGGCCCCTGTTCGTCGACATGCCGACGCCGGTCATCTACCGAAGGCAGACCCGTACGTCAGACCAGCGCGCCGCGCCGTTCATGACAGCGTGACCCGCGAGGCTCCGCGATCGCAGTCTGCCGTTCCGGCGTACGTCCTGCGAAATGTTCTCGTGTTTCAGGCCGTCGGGCCGGGGGGACCGGTTCGCCAATGTTCTGTCTCCACGCGTTCAGTTCTTGAATCCAGGGCGGGCGCGACCGGCACGTGCAAGACCGCTCGGAAACCCCGACATTTCAGAAGCAGGTCTCAGCGCGTGCTTCGGCACAGCCTCGCAAGCGCGGGATCCGGGGCTCAGGGCGCGAACTTGCCGAGGTCACATGAGTAATCGATGAGTTATGCGGCGTCGACCGGTCGAAGTGTTGAGGGGTTGGACTGCCGGCGAGAAGGAGGGTCATGGGCATTGCATTTCCGGGCGAGTCATCCGAGTATCGGGCCGCGCGCGACCGGCTGCTTGCGCAGGAGGTCGACCTACGTCGCGCGATGGAGGCGGTTGCCGCTGCGAGGCGCGAATTGCCGCCGGGCGGCCTGGTGCCTCGGGACTACGTCTTTGACGGTGCCGGGGCTGACGGCGGCCCGATCGAGGTGCGCCTGTCTGAGCTGTTCGTGCCCGGCAAGGATTCGCTTGTGATCTACAGCTTCATGTTTCCGCGCGACCCCGGTGATCGGGCGCCCGGACCCGCGACCGGGAAGACGGCGCTCCTGCCGCTCGCCGAAGGACCATGCCCAACATGCTCGGCGCTCATCGATCAGCTCGACGGCGCCGCCGAGCACGTGGGCCAGCACGTCAACATTGCGGTCGTCGCGAAAACCCCTCTGCCGCGGCTGCTCGCGTTCGCCGAGGAGCGCGCCTGGAAACGCCTTCGGTTCTTGTCCTCTGCGACCAACACGTACAACGTCGACTACCATGCCGAGACGCCCGACGGCACCCAGCGACCAATGCTGACGGTCTTTCACCGTACCGAGGACGCGATCAGGCACTTCTGGAGCTCAGAGCTCTTCTACGCGCCGACCGAGCCGGGTCAGGATCCCCGCCACGTCGGCACCATCGAACCGCTCTGGAACATCCTCGACCTGACCCCTGAGGGGCGACCTCAGGACTGGGAGGAGCAGCTCCAATACGGCTGACCAACGGGCGCGCTCCGCAGACTTAGCTTCGCTCGCGGCACGCCAAATCGCGGCTGAGCTGCCGCCGTGCCCGTCTCGCGGTGAGCGCGCACCGGTGCGTTTCTGCCAAGCGGAATCCGCGCCTAACCGTTCCAGAAGTCCGGCACCTGCTCCACGTCCCCCTCGACGTGGCTCCCGAAGATGAGCACCTCGAGGCCGTCGGGGCCGGCCTCGAGCTGACGCGTGGTACCGCGGCCGACTCTCACCGCGTCCAGTTCGCTCAGCTCGACCACTTCGTTGTCGAGCTTGACGCGTCCCGAGCCGGCTAGCACGAGGTAGATCTCCTCGGCCTCGCGATGTCGGTGAGCGAAGGCCTCACGTCGCCCGGGTTTGATGATCAGATGGGTGACGCCTGTCTGTTCTGCCGCGAGAGCCCGGCGGGCAAAACGCGCCTCCTGTGTGTCGGACAGGCCGTAACTGAGCGCTGAGTCCTCGAGAGCCCGCAGATTCTTCTTTGTATGACTCATGTTGCGTAACTGGGCATGTAGGTGAGGATGGCTGAGGCGTCCGCGAGCCGACGCACGGCAGCCAGCTCGAGTTTGAGCGACGAGGTGTCGACGTCTTCGAACAGTCGCTGGCCGGAGCCGACTACTACCGGCATGACCCACAGTCGGAGCTCGTCCACGAGGTGGGCGCGCAGGAGCGTGTCGTCGAGGCGGCTGGTGCCGTATTTGATGAGGTCCTTCCCGGGCTGAGCCTTCAGACGTTCGATCTCGCGGACGATGTCCGACCCGAGCAGCGTGGCGTTCCAGTTCGTTTCGGTGAGCGATCGGGAGGCGACGTACTTGGGCATCGTGTTGATGCGGTCGATGTAGGGGTCGCCGGTGGCGGCTCCCCAGTTCGCTCGGAAGAACTCGTAGGTCACGCGGCCTAGGAGGAGCGCGTCGGAGCGGTCCAGCGTTTCCAGGGCCAATTTCCTGGCCTCGTTATCGAAGGGAGACCAGCGGTCCGGCGAACCGATCACGCCGTCGAGCGAGACGAGTGTGGATTCGACTAGCTTGCGCATGAAACCGGCTCACAGTCCCGAGCCGCCGAAAGCGCGGTAGTCGCCGATGAGCTCGGGCTGGGCGACGCTGGCGGGCTGTACATGGCGATCCTGCGCTCCGGCGACGAAGGCTTTGAACGAGCCCAGTGTCTGCACGCCCGTCGGGCTGCCTTCATCGGTGTAGAGGTGGATGAAGTGGCGCGAGTCGGGCAGATAAAAGACCGCATATCGCAGCCCGGTCGGTTGCTTTTCTGCGAGCTCGTCGAAGACCGCGCGCACGAGCGCGGCGTTCTCCTCCTCGCGTCCAGGCTTGATGGTGTAGGTGACGATCGTGTGGCTCATTGGTGACTCCTGTCTTGTGGTTTCGGTGCTTGTCGTGGTGCTGCTTGTCATGTGGCCGGTTCGGGCTGGGGGTCGCTGATGGCGGTGGCGGCGACTGCTTTTGCCATCTCGTCCTTGCGGATGAGCAAGAACGCGACCGGGATCGCCATCAGCGCGATTACGCCTGAGACCCACAGTGCGGAGTGAAATCCGCCCGTGAGTGCGGCGCGGACCGTGTCCCCGCCGCGCACGAGCGCGGTGTAGTGGCTGGCAGCGATGCTCGAGGCGATCGCGATCCCGAGCGCCCCACCGAGCTCCTGGGAGGTGTAGATCAACCCGGATGCAAGCCCGGCCTCGCGTTCTGAGACGCCGGCGAGCGCGGCGATCTGTATCGGAATGAATGTGAAGGCGGTCCCCATTCCGACGGCCACGAGGAACGGCCCGAATAGGTTTGCCATGTACTGCCCGTGCACGGGCGCTTGGGCGGTCCAGAGGATCCCGACGCCGAGCACGGTCATCCCGAACGCCATCACCAGCTTCGCCGAGATCTTCGTCACAAGCGCCTGCGAGAGGCCGGCGAACAGCATCGAGGCGACTCCCGACGCAGCCCACGCAAAACCGCCCTGCAAGGCAGAGAAGCCGAGCACCTGCTGCATGTACAGGGTACCGATGAAGATGAACGAATAGAAGCTCGCGCCGAGCAGGAAACCGACGGCGTTCGCTCCGGCTAGCGTTTGCAGGCGGAAGATCCGCAGCGGTATCAGCGGTGCCTTGCCGCGGCTCTCGACTACGAGGAACGCTCCGAGGAGGGCGGCACCGATCCCGAACTCGGCGATCGTCCTAGGCTCGCCCCAGCCAACCCGTGGTGCTTGGGCGATTGCGTAGGCGAGCAGCACGAGCGCCCCGGTGACGGTCACTGCCCCGAGCGGGTCATAGCGCCGCCGCGCGATCTCGACACGGGTTTCAGGCACGAATCGTCGGATCAGAAGCAGCGCGACGGTGCCAACCGGAACGTTGAGCAGGAAGATGTATTGCCAGCCGGCGAAGCGCGTCAATAGGCCGCCGAAGACGACCCCGGCGGTCGCGCCGAGAGCGGCGAGGGCCCCCCAGATGCCAAGCGCCTTGTTGCGCTCGGCGCCCTCGGCGAACATATTTCTGACCGTCGACAGCGCTGCGGGGAGGAACATCGCGGCGCCGAGGCCCTGGGTTGCGCGCATCGCGATCAGGATCGCTGCGCTGCCAGCGAGCGATGCTCCCAGCGACGAACCTGTGAACACGGTGAGGCCGGCGATGATCACGCGGCGGCGCCCGAGTAGATCGGCCGCGCGCCCGCCGAGGAGCAGAAAGCCGCCGTACGCCAGCTCGTAGGCCGTCACGACCCACAAAAGGCTCGTGTGCGAAAAATGGAGGTCTCGCCCGATCGTCGGCAAAGCCGTGTTGACGATCGTTAGATCCATGACGGTCATGAACGCCGCGACGGCGAGCAAGGAGAACGCCCGCCAGCGATGGATGGGTTGGACTGTTGGCATGACACTTCCTCTGAGTCGAAGTTCGCCGCCTTCCGGAGGCGGCCTCACTAATCCGACGCAGCACGAGCGGCGGTTTGGACAGCCTTCTCAGAGATCGCGCAAACGTCGCTCGAGCTCGGCCCGCTCGACGTCATTGGCACTCAGCTCGATCGCAGCCTGGTATGCGCGCGCGGCCCCCGCGCGGTCACCGGCGCGCTTGAGCAGTTCGGCGTGGGCGGCGTATAGCGGCTGGTAGCGCTCGAGTGCTGGGTCGCGCAGCAGTGGCGATAGCAGCTCGAGGCCTGCCTGCGGGCCGTCGGCGAAGCCGACGGCAACGGCGCGGTTTAGCTCGACCACGGATGTCGGTGTGAGCTTTACGAGCGCGCCGTAGAGCTGGGCGATCTGCTGCCAGTCTGGCTCATCCTCCATTTGCAGCGCGGCGATCGCCGCCTGTAGCTGGTACTGACCGGGGCTCCGCAGACGCACCGACCGCTCCAGCGCTGCAAGCCCCTCGCGGATGCGGGCCTGGTCCCACCGCGAGCGGTCCTGCTCACCGATCGCGAGGTAGCGGCGGTGCTCGTCCACGCGCGCGCGGCGTCGCGAATCGTGCAAGAGCATCAGCGCGTACAGTCCCCACACCTCGGCGTCGTCGGGCATCAGCTCGCGAAGCAGCAGGCCGAGCCGGATCGCCTCGCTGGATAGCTCTTCGCGCACGAGACGGTCCCCCTCGGTGGCGGAGTAGCCCTCGTTGAAGATCAGATAGACCACGCGGAGCACCCCGCGCACTCGATCCGGCAACTCCTCGTCGCGCGGCACCTCGTACGGGATGCCAGCGTCGGCGATCTTCCGCTTGGCGCGCGCGATCCGCTTACCCATCGTCGGCTCGGCAACCAGGAGCGCGCGTGCGATCTCGCCCGTAGTGAGACCGCCGAGCGCACGCAGCGTCAGCGCCACGCGAGCGGACACATCTAGCGCCGGGTGACAGCAAGTAAAGATCAGCCGCAGGCGATCGTCGACGATCGAGCTCTCGTCGATCACGGCCGGGTGCTCCTGCTGGTCGAGACGCACAAGCTCCGCAAGGCGCTCGGCACGATCCGCCACCGAGCGGTCGCGGCGCAGCCGATCGATCGCGCGCCGCCGCGCCGTGACAGTGAGCCACGCGCCCGTATTCGCCGGAACGCCATCGCGCGGCCACGTCGTGAGCGCCGCCGCGCAGGCGTCCTGGACCGCGTCCTCGGCCAGCTGGAAATCGCCCACATGACGAATCAGCGTCGCCAGCACCGCCGCCCGCTCGTCGCGAAACGCGCGCGCGACCGCATCCGCGACCGGATCGCTCAACCCGCCCCGCCCCGCACAGGGCGGACTTCCACGTGTCCGTACCGGATCAGCGGAATCCGCTTGGCCACACCCAGCGCCTGATCGAGATTCTCGGCCTCAATCAGGTAATAGCCGGCAAGCGCCTCTTTGGTAGTCGCGAACGGGCCATCCGTAAGCTCCGTCTCGCCGGAGATCGCGGTGACGGTCGTAGCCGTCGTGCTCACGTGCAAGCGACCGGCCGCAACCAACAACCCCGCCTCCTCGAGGCTCCGGTTCAGCTCGGACCAGATCGTCGGGATCTCAGTCTCGCGCTCCGCGAGCTCCTCGCCTTCAACCTCACTGGCATATAGCAAAAGCATGTACTGGAGCATCGTCCCTCCTTGTTGACTGTGTCAATACGACGCAGCGTCACCGCGCATTTGGACACGCACCGTGAAGCCGCCGGCGACCCGCAACGCGGGCTCTAGCGTTGCCGCGGCCCCCTTGCGCGGGGCCGCTGAGATCAAAGCGAACCCGCGACCCCTGGATTGCCGACGACGAGCATCACGAGAGAATCCACGGCTTCACCGCTCAGCGCGGAAGGGGCGAACTCGCGGTTAGGAGGAGGCCTTTCGACGGATCGGCGCCATCGTGGGAACCGGGTCGTCGATCAGGAACGCGAGGATGACGTCGCTGCAGAGATCGGGCTTTTCGACGAGCAGCCCGTGAGATGTTCCCGGGACGACCATCAGCTCGGCGTCGGGAATCCCGCGGTATATCGCGAGGGCGTGCTCAAGACGGACCTCATCGTCGTCGCCGACCATGACGAGCGTTCGGCTTCTGACCTCGCCGAGATCATCAGCCTCGAGGGCTGGTTCTTCGAGGTGCATCCGGGCCAGCTTGTCCACTACTACCTGATAGTGACCGGCCCCATCTTGCGAGACCTCCTCGTAGAGGCGCGCGAGGAACTCCGGCGGCTGATTGTTGGGATCGATGACGTGCGGAAGCCAGCCGCTGAAGTGGAACACGCCGGCTACCAGCACCAACCGATCGATCAGGTCGGGGCGTCGTAGCGCGACCAGCAGTCCGACGATCGCACCGTCGCTGCTGCCGACAACATGCGCCCGCCGTCCAACGACGGTTTCCATAAACGCGATCGTGTCCTGGGCCATCGCATCGAAGGTGATCGGACCTGGCATGTCAGGCGTGTGGCCGTGCGCACGCCGCTCCGGCGTGTAAACGCAAAACTGCGCGGCCAGCGGCCCGAGGTTCGGCCCAAACGCTCGCACGTCGACCCCGGCGCCACCGGGATGGAGCAACACGAGCGGATCGCCGTCACCACGCTTCTCGTACCAGGTACGGACACCGTCGAGCAGCACGTAGTCAGCCATATCGGAGTTCTTCGATCGTTCGGGAGGGGTTAGGCATAGAGACCCGCGAGCTCAACGGAACTCATCGCCGCGCGTCGTCACAGACCGCTCCCGCTTTGATCTCCAGGCGGTCCCAGCGGCACCCGCTCCGCGCGGTTTGCCGTACGTCGTGGTCGTCGACTTCATGATCGCGCGGCTTCCTTCCTCGGTGGCCTAGTCGGTCCGAGCCGCGCCGGTCGTGCCACGGGCCATGCAGCTCCCTCCCGGCTCCACGTGCCTGGTCTCGATCCAGCCCGGCGGGCTAGCACTCGAGCATCGCGGCCGCGACCTGAGCGGCGGCGCTCTCGGGGATCGCGGATGCCGCTTCCTCGAGCACGAGCAACCGTGCGCCGGGGATCGCACGCCCGAGCGCCTCTCCGTTGCCGACCGGGAAGAACCGGTCCCGACGCCCGTGGACCACCAGCGTCGGGATAGCGATCTCGGACAGACGCTCGCGCCAGCGCGGCTTGCAGTCAAGCTTGGAGAACACCATGCCCAGCTGATTGGCCATCTGGACCGCGGGCTCGGTGCTCGGTGTGCGATCCCAGATGCGCTCGGCCCTGGCGCGTGCGGCGACGGGGTCATCGCCGAGGATCTCCGCGCCGGCGGCGACGAACTCCGCCACGGCGGCACGGTGGGACCAATCGGGCATCGGGCGGGAGAACAGCCGGCGCATCGTCGCCGCATCATGCTCGGGCAGGTCATCGTCGACGGGCCCCGGCGCGACGGGCCGGGTCCCGGCGAGGGTGAGCGCCGAGAATGCATGTGGGTGGTCGAGCGCGGCGACCTGCGCGACCAGTCCGCCGACGCCGAAGCCCGCTAGGTGCGCCGAGCGATCGTCGAGCCGGCGCGCCAGCGCCGCGGCGTCGGCTGCGAGATCGCGCAACGTGTAATTCGGGGCCTCGGGATCGACGGTGGTCGATGCGCCACTGTCGCGCAAGTCGTAGCGCACGACGTGCCGTCCGCCGCGCGCGAGCGCCTCGCAAAGCGGGTCGGGCCAGGAGAGCATGGTCGTCCCGCCGACGAGCAGAACCAGCGGCGCAGCCGTGTCGCCGAAGTGCTCGACCCCAAGCGTTACCCCGTTGGCGGCGACGGTGACCTGCGTCATGGTCGTCAGTTTCATCGGTTCGTCCTTCCTCTCACGCGGTTTCCTCGTGATGACCGCACCGAGGCACGGATCTCATCGAACGTGGCGCGTCGGGTGGTCCGCCTCGGTGTCCCACGTCGCTCTGCGAACTCGGGCCCGCGCCTGCAGCAACACAGCGGTGGACCGAGCGCATCCGAGCAATTAGGCCTCCCCGCTCGACGCTTGTCGGACATTGCTGTTCCTTTGCGTCCATCACCCTCCAACACGATTGCGTCGGCTCGAAGTCGCCGAAGCTCAGGTGAAGCGGCCGTAGGGCGGCGTGCCGCAAGGCGATCGGCTTGCAGGACACCCGCTTCTCTAACGACGCGCGCCTTCAAACCCCGTCCACAGGCTGTCCTCCTATGCGCGGCCAGCGAGGCGCTTGCAGCCACCGAACGGCTGTGGTGTCGGTCGTCGCTCCGTCCAGCCGGCAGAGGGAAGATACGGGTACTACGAGATCGACAACACGCCCCGCAGCTGGCGAATTTCAGGGCAGCCCATCCGACTTGGCGAGACATCTCTTTGCCGGCGGCCGCGGGGTTCTGTGAGATCTCGGAGTAGATGTGCGATCCGCTCCTGCTCAGATCTGAAGTCGGCTCGTCAGTCAGCTGCTCCGCCGACCGGCCACCGACGGATGCACGGCGGCAGCTAGCCCGAGCCCGTCGGCGATTTTCGTCAGCAGGCTCGTCAGTGCGGATCGTTCCGACTCGCTGAGGCGTTCGCCCAGCGCGGTGTCAAGTTTGGGCACTTCGGCGTTGACCGCACCCACAACCTTCAGTCCTGCGCTCGTTGGCCGGATCTCGAATGCGCGCCGGTCGCTTTCGGAGCGGTGACGGCCAACCCAGCCCTTGGCCTCCATTGCGTCGATCAGGGAGACCATGTTGTTACGGTGGATCCTGAGGAGGTCAGCGAGTTCCTGCTGGGTGCGGGCGCCGGACGCCACATGACTCAGGACTGCGAACTCACGAGGGGCAATGCCGATTGGCCTCAGTCGCTCGGCGAACAGCTCGCCTGACCGAGACCCGACCTGGGAGAGGAGGAACGCGAGGGAGTTGCCGTACGCGGTCGGGCTCGTCTGCTCCACGACGAACATCGTACGTTATAGTGCTTGTCACTGATAGCGACAATCACGCGAAGGGATGAACCCGATGCATATAGCCGTTGTTGGAGCAGCCGGACAGTCGGGCGGCTTGGTAGTTGTGGAGGCGCTCGAGCGCGGCCACGAGGTGACGGCCCTGGCGCGTCGGCCCGACGCGGTAACGGCCAGGCATGAGCGGCTCACGATGCGGGCTGCTGACGTGCTCGATGCTGGGTCGCTCACCGGCGCTTTCGACAGGGCGGATGCGGTGATCTCGACGCTGGGTATAGGCACAGCGAAAGAGCCGACCGAGGTCTATTCAAAGGGGATCGCCAACGTACTGGCGGCCGCCCCCGGGGTACCGGTGATCGTGATCTCTGCCTCGCCGGCTGGACCGCCGGCGGACCACTCGCCGTTAGCGCGTTGGATGTTGGTGCCGATCCTATGGCGCTTCGTCGCGGGCGCCAGCTACGCGGACATGCGTCGCATGGAGGCGATGCTCGCCGACAGCGACGCCGACTGGGTTTCGCTGCGCCCGCCCTTTCTGATCGACAAGCCCGCTAAGGGGCGCTACCGGCTCGACCCGAAGCCGAACGGACGGTCGCTTCGATACGTCGACCTGGCGGGCGCGCTGATCGACGTGATCGACCGGCGAGACCTGTACCGCTCGGCGCAGTACATCAGCAACTGAGAGCGGCGCCCTCCGCTCTTCGGCCTCCTTCTGGCGCGCGGAGGATGTGTGCTGCATCGATCGCCGACTGACTCTGCTCTCCGCGTCCGGGCGGTACTTCTGCACGTGCGAGCGACAATGGCGAGGCCGGTCCGGTGCCAGCTTCGGCGGAGATGCTCGACGGTCTCTGCAGGCGCAAGTTGTTCGCTGGTTGGTTGCAACGCAAGTCTCGCCGGAACGCGGTGAGATGGACAAGCTGATGCCGTGTTCAGGAAGCGTGGAGGCTTACGTGGAATATCTCGGTCGGCGGCGACGTGATGCCGACTTCAGCCTCGACGTGCTTGCGTACCGCGGCGTTGTTCGCCTCAAGCTGACGTAAGTCTTCCTCGGTCTCCCAGAATGAGATCACCATGGCCTTTTCGTTGTTACGGTCGGTGAGATAGTAGAAGCCGCTGAAACCCGAGAGCTCGCGTGCCGATGGAAGTTGCTCGCGCGCGGCCTTCGTCAGCTCGTCGAGCTGCTCGACCGGCTGATGGAGCGTTTGGACCCGTGCAAACATGAGCGCCTTTCAGTTGTGTGAGACGTTGGAGCCGCAAATGATCTCCGGGCGGGCGTCGAGGAGGCGATCAGCGAGGTGAGGTCGTGCGGGATCGGGCTGCCGCCGCACACCAGCCAGCTGCCGCTGGTCTCACCGATTCTCCGCTGGCCGATCGTCGCGACACCCGAACGCCGGCCTCGACCAGCAGCGGGGCGAGGAAGCGCGGCTCGGAGCGCAGACCAAGCCGCGTCCTGATCGCTACCAGCGCGGCGAGCGCGCTTACCAGTAGCACCGAGCTGGCTCCGATGTGAGTGCTCGAGCCCGAGCCAGCCGCTCGTTCAGGCCGGCCACGGTTTGGGCTATCGCCCCACACAGCGATGGTGAGCAGCGCCGTCGCCACCACGGCCACGAACGCGGTACGAGCTCCAGCGAAGCGCAAACGCGGCCCGCTGTCGGACGCGGTACTGGACATGCGAAATACTCCTTCTATCCCTCGGACGACCGTTCTCAGCGGATGCCCGGGCGCGGGATGGGCTTGGACCCGGGTGGTGGCTGGTGCGGCCGGTGTTCGAGCCAGCGCGCGCCGAGCAGTGGGTACAGGCCGGCGCGGGTGTAGTAGACGTTAGTGATCAGCTGCAGCGCGATGAATGTCACCGGGTAAAGGGCGCCGCCGATTCCGGGGACCTGATCGATCGGGAGGGTGTAGGAGATCGCAACCCGCGCCGCGGCGTCGAGCAGCAGCCCTACCCCCCACATCACCGTTGATACGCGCCAGATCCGCCGGAAGCGCGGCTCGGTTGCCCACAGCACATCCCAGGAGCGCCCGGCGAACATCCTCATGCCCTCCATCAGCGGTCGCGCGAACAGCAGCGCCGCGGGCCGCTGGCCGCGGGCACTGGCCAGAAACCACGCGCCCCACATGCCCGTGATCAGCCCGTCCTTGGCGAGCAGGAAACGGGGGCTGTGCGCGATCGCCGAGCCCACCACCGCACCTCCGAGCGCAGCGACCATCATCACCGCCACCGGATCTGCGCGGCGCCCCAGCACCAGCGTGGACACCGCCCCGAGAGCGGGAAGCGCCGCGCCCGCCAGCAGCGCGAGCGCGTACGAGGCGCCCTCGCTGCGCAACAGGTAGTACAGAACGATCGGAGCGGCGATGTCGAACACCAGGCGCGCCAGCGCCAGCTTCGTGTTCCTCGCGCCGCTGGCAGTGGTTGCGTGCATAACCTAAAACTAGCTTCGCTAAGCAAGACTTGTCAAGTTGTGCCACCCATGGCGCAAGCCCGAGGCCCGTGGAGTCCCAGGTCAGCGAGTGCCGGTCCGGCGGTTCGTACGCCGGCGCTCGCCCGCGGGAGCGGCTGCGCGCTCGCCTGGCTTACCGCTGCCAGTTGCTCGGTCAAACAGCACGGTTAGCTCCCGGGCGGTGGCCCTGAGGTCCAGATTCGGGTCCGCAGCGAGCTGATACCCGACGGCGTCGATGGCGGCGCGGATCGTAACGGCCATCACCCGCGTGGAGAAACCCGCGAACTCACCCCCACGCTGACCCTCGCGCAGGAGATCCTGAAGCTGGGCGATCCCTCGCTCGTGCCAATGCGCGTAGGGCGCCGGCTGGCCTCCACGCTGGCGAGGAAGCGCGCTGAGGATCTCCGCCACGGCGACGACATGCGCCCGATACGAGGCCATGAATTCAAGATTTGACTGGAGGTAGGCCCGCAGTTTCGAGCGCGCCCCCTCAGCAGCCTCGATCCGCGGCCCCATGAACGCCTGTCCCGCGGTGACTACCTCGTCGACGACCTGCTCGATCAAGTCGTCCTTGCTCGCGAAGTGATAGGAGATCAGCCCGGTGCTCGACAAACCCGCCCGCCTGGCAATCTCCGCGAACGACGCCTGCCCGTAGCCCACCCCAGCGATCGTCTCGATCGCCGCGGAAACGATCTGCGCACGCCTGGCTGTCTCCGTGAACGTCCGCTTCTGACCCGGCTTCATTGCTGGAATAAGCTAACTGTAGTCCAACCAAGCAACCGGCACTCGAGCGTCCGGACGACCCGGACCGATCGTCACCCAGCAGCTTGATCTCGAAATGGCGGCGAACGTCGAACAGTCCCGGAACCGCGGCGCGCCCTTCCACGCCAGCGCGCGCAGGGTTGACTTCGATGATCTTCGCTTTGAAGGTCCCTCGGCTTCCAGCCCCGAGGCTTTCCGGTGTACTCAATTGCCGCTCCGACGCACGCTTCGTCTCTTGCTTCGATCTCGACCGGGTTCCGGTCGGGAGTACGAGTCGAAATCGACGAGCACCTGCCAGACGACCTCGGTGGGAGCCTCGATCACGTTCTCGGACGTGAGCAGTGTCAACGGATCCTTCCTTTCGATGAGTATCAACGGGGGCGGTCCAACACCAGGCGCAGCCTGTTGGTCGATCACGACGGTCACGACCACTCGTTCCCCTCGGGGGCATAGGCCGGCGCCGACGGTCAGAGTCGCCTGATTCCGGATTCCGAAGGCGGTGATCACCGACTCTCGTCTCGGCCCGGGTGTCCAGATGGTCTCGGCCGCATCAACGGTCGGCGTCAGGTCCGGCGCTGATATGGCGGCGCCTGCCCGACGCCCGCCCGGGCGCGAGCGAGCATGCGGGCGTGTAAGCGAGGCGAGTGCGTCCCGCCAGCTTCGTCTAGGCCTCCCGGACGCGCTCGTACGTCAGGTGGGCGATGCCGTTCCCGATGGTCTTCGTTGCGATCAGGCGCAGTGGTCGTTTGTCGCTGGTTTCGCCGAACAGACGCTCACCCGCGCCGAGCGCAACCGGGAAGACGGTCAGCCGCAGCTCGTCGACCAGGTCGTGCTCCATCAGTGCATGAACGAGGGGGCGGCTCCCGTACACGACGATCTCCCCCTCGCTCTGCTGCTTGATCTTCGAAACCTCGCTGATTACCTCACCCTTGAGGACCGTTGCATTGGTCCATTTGGGCTCTTCGAGGGTCGAGGAGACAACGTACTTCGGCAGGCTGTTCAACGCGTCGACGTACTCGCCACCCTGGGATGACGTGCGCATCGCAAAGTACTCGTCGGTCAGGCGACCCATCAGCAGGGCCTCGGCGTGTTGTGCCTCGGCGACCTCGACGTCGGCCCACGCCGCGAAGTCGTCCCCGATGAACTGTGCAAACCAGCCGCCGTGCCTGAACCCTTGCTCGCCGCTCGGGTCCTCGACGACGCCGTCGAGGGAGACGTTCTGGCTGACCACGATCTTTCCCATCTTGAATCTCCTTGCTTGGACTTGTGGGGTGTTGCGTGCGTTGAGGCGTTCGCGGCGATGGAAATTGAGCGGCGAATTTCCGGGCGCGCGAACGTCATACCGGTGATGCGAGTCAAAGCAACAGTCGGTGCAAGGATGCGAGCGTGACCAACCAGGTGCTCGCGCGCGCACGTGCTGGCAACGAGGATGCCTTCCGCGAGCTGACCGACCCGTACCGGTGTGAACTCCAGGTGCACATCTACCGGATCGTCGGGTCAGTCCACGACGCGCAGGACCTGCTCCAAGAGACCCTCCTCGACGCTTGGCGTGGCCTTGAGGGCTTCGAAGGCCGCGCGTCGGTCCGTGCCTGGCTGTACCGGATCGCGAC
>JAFAZV010000398.1 GCA_019239445.1 Solirubrobacterales bacterium | reverse complement strand
CCGGGCTGACGTGCCCAGCCGGCGAAGTCGCGTCCGTCGTATTCGAGCAGCAGCCGGGAGACCGGAGTCAGACCAGCTCCAGCAACACCATTTCAGTCGCGTCCGAGCGGCGCGGACCCAGTCTCAAGATTCGCGTATAGCCGCCGGCGCGCTCGGAGTAGCGCGGAGCGATCTCCTCGAAGAGCTTGTAGACCGCGAACTTGTCCTGACCGAGGGCGGACAGGGCCTGCCGGCGGGCGTGCAGGTCGCCGCGCTTGGCCAGGGTGATCAGCTTCTCGACCTCGGGCTTGACTGCCTTGGCCTTGGCCTCGCTGGTCTGGATGCGCTCGTGGTCGATCACCTCCTTGACGAGGTTGATCATCAGCGCCTTGCGATGCGAGGCGCTACGGCTGAGCTGATATCGCTGTCGCTGGTGGCGCATGGTGGTGAAGGCGCTGAGCCCGCAGCCCGGCTACTCGTTCCGCAGCCCGAGGCCGCGGGCGTGCAGGGTCTCGATCACCTCGTCGATCGACTTCTTGCCGAAGTTGGGGATGGCGTTGAGCTCGGACTCCGTCTTCGCCACCAAGTCACCGACAGTCTGGATCCCGGCCCGCTTGAGGCAGTTGTACGACCGTACGCCAAGCTCGAGCTCCTCGATCAGAATGTCGTCCATGGCGTTCGGCTGGCGCGCCGGCGCACCAGCAGCGCCCGCGCCGACCAGCCCCGGCTCGAGCACGCCGGGCTCGCCGGCGGCCCGGAGCTCGGTGACACGATCGGGATCGGTGAAGATCGCCAGCTGCGAGATCAGGATCTCCGCCGCCTCGCGCAGCGCCGCCGGCGGGTCGATCGAGCCGTCGGTCTCGATGTCCAGCGTCAGCTTGTCGAAGTCGGTCTTCTGGCCCACGCGCGCCTGCTCGACGTTGTAGGCCACGCGACGCACAGGCGAGAAGATCGAGTCGATCGGGATCACGCCGATCGGCTGATCAGGAGACTTGTTCTCCTCGGCCGGCCGATAGCCGCGACCGCGCCCGATCGTCAGGTAGACCTCGAGCTTGGTCTTCTTCTCGAGCGTCGCGATGTGCGCGTCGGGGTTGAGGATCTCGACGCCGGAGGGCAGATCGATGTCCTTGGCCGTGATGTCGCCGGGGCCGCTGACGACGAGCGGCGCCTCGATCTCGGTGGCGTCGGAGTGCATACGGCAGACGACGCCCTTCAGGTTCAGGACAATGTCCGTCACGTCCTCCTTGACGCCCCTGATCGTCGAGAACTCGTGGGCGACGCCTTCGATCCGGACGCTCGTCACCGCAGCGCCGGCGAGCGAGGAGAGAAGCACGCGGCGCAGAGAGTTGCCGAACGTGTAGCCGAAGCCCCGGTCGAGCGGCTCGATCGTGAACGAGCCCCGGTTGTCGTCGACAGACTCGCTGGAGATTCGTGGGACTTGGAAGTCAAGCATCAGGGTCCTAACGTCGTGGGTTCCTGCCGCCGCCTCGGCGGCTTCGGGGCGCCGCGCCGCAGCCGGACATCGGCCGCGCGGCAAAAGGCTTCGATCACTTCGAGTACAGCTCTACGATGAGCTGCTCCTGCACCGGCGCGGCGATCTCCCGCCGCTCGGGCTTGCGCAGCACCTTCGCCGTGAGCGAGTCGTGGTCCGCTTGGAGCCACGCCGGCACCTGGCCGGTCAGTTCGGTCGCGTCCCGGATCACCTGGGTGGCGGTCGAGCCGGGGTGGATCGCGATCACGTCGTTGTCCCGCAGCTGGTAGCTCGGGATGTTCACGCGGCGCCCGTTGACCGTCCAGTGCCCGTGCAGGATGAGCTGCCGCGCCTGGCGCCGGGAGGCGGCGAAGCCGAGGCGCACGAGCACGTTGTCGAAGCGGCACTCGAGCATGCGGAGCAGGTTCTCGCCGGTGATCCCGCCCTGCCGCGAAGCCTTGTCGTAGTAGATCCGGAACTGGTTCTCGAGGACGCCGTAGTAGCGCTTGGCCTTCTGCTTCTCGCGCAGCTGAACGCGGTATTCGCTCTGCTTCTGGCGGCCGCGGCCGTGCTCGCCGGGCGGGTAGGAGCGGCGCTCGACGCCGCACTTGTCGGTCAAGCAGCGCTCCCCCTTGAGGAACAGCTTCTGACCTTCACGCCGGCACTGCTTGCACTGGGCTCCCGTGTCACGCGCCATCGCTCAGACCCTCCGCCGCTTCCGAGGCCGGCAGCCGTTGTGCGCCTGCGGCGTGACGTCCTTGACCCCGGTGACCTCGAGCCCCGCCGCCTGCAGCGAACGGATCGCCGTCTCGCGGCCCGAACCCGGCCCCTTGACGTAGACCTCGACCCGCTGGAGCCCATGCTCGATTCCCTTGCGGGCGGCCGCGTCGGCGGTGACCTGAGCCGCGAACGGCGTCGATTTGCGTGAGCCTTTGAAGCCGGCGCCGCCGGCGGACTCCCACGCGATCACGTTGCCCTCGCGGTCGGTCAGCGACACGATCGTGTTGTTGAACGAGGTCTTGATGTGGGCCTGGCCGACCGGGATGTTCTTGCGAACCCGTCGCCGGCCGCGCTGCGGTCGTCTGGGCGCCGGCATCTACTTCTTTGTCGCCTTCTTCTTGCCTGCCACCTGCATGCGCTTCGGCCCCTTGCGCGTGCGCGCGTTGGTCTTGGTGTTCTGACCGCGGACGGGAAGGCCACGGCGGTGGCGTAGCCCTCGGTAGGAGCCGATCTCCTGCAGGCGCTTGATGTTCTGCGAGCGCTCACGGCGCAAGTCGCCCTCGACGGTCACCGTGCCGTCGATCAGCTCGCGCAGCTTGACGACCTCTTCCTCGGTGAGGTCGCGAACCTTGCGGTCGGGCTCGACCCCGACCTGCGTGAGGAGCTTGTTCGACGTCGTGCGACCGATCCCGTAGATGTAGGTGAGACCGATCTCGGCGCGCTTGTTGAGCGGGATGTTGACTCCGGAGATACGTGCCATGGCTTACCCCTGACGCTGCTTGTGCCGCGGATTCGAGCAGATCACGAGGACCCGCCCGTCACGGCGGATGATCTTGCACTTCTCGCACATCGGCTTGACCGAGGGTCGTACTTTCACGCTCGCTTCGCTCTTCTCGTGAGTGATGTCGTCTTTCGTCGAGTTCCTTCGACCCGGCTCTGGCGACCGCTTCAGATCGCCGCTACCACGTCGAGGAGCGCTGCATAGCACAGAGTTCGTGCTACGAGCGCAACGCGGGATGTTAGCAGGGCCAAGTTTCGGCGCTTCCCGAATCAAGAACGCCTGCTCAGCGCCATACGAGCGTGATGAGGACTAGGCGGCGGCCCGGCCCCCGCCCGCCTCGTGCCACGGCGTCAGCACCCGAGGACCAGCGGCGGTGACGGCGATCGTGAACTCGAAATGAGCCGCCAAGCTGCCGTCCTGGGAGTAGATCGCCCAATGATCGTCCCCCACCCGCACGGCGTGGCGGCCCGCGGTGACCATCGGCTCGACCGCAAGCGCCATCCCCTCCTCGAGCAGCACGCCGGTGCCGGGCGCTCCGTAGTTGGGGATCTGGGGCTCCTCGTGCATCGAGCGCCCGATCCCATGGCCGACAAGCGTGCGCACGATCGACAACCCAGCCGCCTCGACGTGCTGCTGGATAGCGTGCGAGACGTCACCGAGGCGGTTCCCGGCGCGGCACTGTTCGACGGCGAGGAACAGCGCCTCCTCGGTCGTCGTGAGCAGCTTGTGTGCCACCGGCGTCACCGGCCCAACTGGAAACGTCCGGGCCGCGTCGGCGACAAACCCGTCGCGGATCACCCCGATGTCGACGGACAGGATGTCGCCGCGCTCGAGCGTGTACGGCCCTGGGATGCCGTGGACGATCATCGAGTTGGGCGAGACACAGATCGAGCCCGGGAAGCCGCGGTAGCCCTTGAATGCCGGTTCGGCGCCCTGGGAGCGGATGAAGCGTTCGGCGGCACGGTCGAGATCGGCGGTGGTCGTGCCCGGGCGGATCTTGCCGGCGATGAGACTCATCGTCTTCACGAGGATCGCGCCGGCGGCGGCCATCCGCTCGATCTCCTCGGGTGTCTTCTTGATGATCAAGGCGTGGGAGCTATCCCTGTCTAGACGTTCTCTTCGTGGCGCAGCGTCGCGATCACCGCGCGGATGTGGTCGTGCACGTCAGCTGCATCATGGGTGCCGTCGATCCGGCGCAGCAGGCCCTTGTCGTCGTAGAAGCTGATCAGCGGCTCGGTCTGTTCGTGGTAGACAGCCAGGCGCCGGCGGATCACCTCCGGCTTGTCGTCTTCGCGCTGGACGAGAGGCGAGCCGTCCTCGTCGCACACGCTGTCCCGCTTGGGCGGGTCGAATTCGACGTGATAGTTGTGGCCGCCCTTCTCGCACACTCGGCGCCCCGAGAGCCGGCGTTCGACCTCGGCATCGGGAACGTCGATCAGCACAGCGGCCGTGACCCGACGGGTCAACCCCGAGAGCATCTCGTCCAGCGCCTCCGCCTGCTCGAGCGTGCGCGGAAAGCCGTCGAGGATGAACCCGTCCTGGGCGTCCTCCAGCTGCAGCCGCTCGCGGGCCATCTTCACGATCAGATCGTCGGGCACCAGATCGCCGGCGTCCATGTAGCGCTTGGCCTGCTTGCCGAGGGCGCTCTCCTGCTTGACGTTCGCGCGCAGCATCTCCCCCGTGGAGACGAACGGGACGTCGAGGTCCCGCTGCAGGCGCTCGGCCTGGGTTCCCTTGCCAGCGCCCGGCGGACCGATCAGGATCAGGTTCAGCTCGGACACGGCGCGCTACTTCAAGAAGCCCTCGTAGTTGCGCATCATCAGCTGTGCTTCCAGCTGCTTCATCGTGTCGAGCGCGACGCCGATGACGATCAGGATCGAGGTGCCGCCGAAGAAGAAGTTGGCGCTCGTCTGGTTGATGAGGACCGTGGGCAGCGCGGCGATCGCGGCCAGGAACAAAGCTCCCGGGAACGTCAGCCGCGCCAGGATCCGATCCAGGAATTCAGCCGTGGGTCTGCCTGGCCTCACCCCCGGAATGAACCCGCCGTACTTCCTCAGGTTCTCGGCCTGGTCGACCGGATTGAAGGTCACAGCGGTGTAGAAGTAGGTGAAGAGGATGATGAACAGGCTCTCGCCGAGCACGTAGTGCCAGCCCTGGGGACTGAAGAAGTTGGCCAGGTGGGTCGCGAAGTTGTTGCGGTTCTGGCCGATCAGCTGGCCGATCGTCGGCGGGATGGCCATCACGCTGGCGGCGAAGATCACCGGGATCACGCCGGCCATGTTCACGCGCAGGGGCAGGTAGGTCTGACCGCCCTGGGTCATCCGCCGGCCGACTACCCGTTTGGCGTACTGGATCGGGATCCGTCGTTGTCCTTCCTGGACGAACACGACGGCGGCGACCACGCCGACGGCGATGAACGGCATGACCACCCGGAACACCTGGTCGGGGTTGGTCCACCAGGAGTGCACTCCGCTCGGGATCCGGGCCACGATCGAGGCGAAGATCAGCAGCGAGATCCCGTTGCCGATCCCGCGCTGGGTGATCAGCTCGCCCATCCACATCAGCAGCACGGTGCCCGCGGTCAG
>JAFAZV010000115.1 GCA_019239445.1 Solirubrobacterales bacterium | reverse complement strand
CTCGGGTTGGCCAAGATGCACCGCGCCAGGTTCCTCCTCGCCTCGACGAGCGAGGTCTACGGCGACCCGCAGGTCCACCCCCAGCCCGAGACCTACTGGGGTCACGTCAACCCGATCGGCCCGCGCGGCGTCTACGACGAGGCCAAGCGCTACGCCGAGGCGCTGACGATGGCCTACCACCGCCAGCAGGGCGTGGACACCGCGATCGTGCGGATCTTCAACACCTACGGGCCGCGCATGCGCCCCCACGACGGCCGCGCGATCCCGACGTTCCTGCGCCAGGCGCTCCAGGATCGGCCGATCACCGTGTTCGGCGAGGGCTCGCAGACGCGCTCGTTCTGTTACGTCGACGACCTCGTACGGGGGATCATCGCGCTCGCCGAGTCCGGTTATCACCACCCGGTGAACATCGGCAATCCGACTGAGTTCACGCTGCTCGAGCTGGCCAAGACGGTGATCGACGTCACCGGGGCGCGGTCGGAGATCGTCTTCGAGGCGCTGCCCACGGACGATCCTCAGGTCCGCCAGCCCGACATCAGCCTGGCCAAGGAGATCCTCGAGTGGGAGCCGAGGATCGACCTCCGTGAGGGCCTGCGCCGGACCATCGAGCACTCCGGGATCGAGGCGCTGGTCGGCGCCCTGCGCTGACCCCGGCTCGCGCGGAGACCCCTACCGCGTAACTTCGCCGCCAAGTTAGCGTTACGAGCAGGGGTGGTAACACGGAGCAGGGGTTTGGATCGTTCGTGACTATCGAGCAGACCGAGAGAGCTGCCCAGGAGACGAACGGCGCCGTCGCCGGCGGCGCGCCGTTGCTGCTGCCGCCACGCGACGTCCGGCGCAAGCGACCCGCCGCGCTGTCCTTCCTGCTGCGGACGGAGACGCTGCGGCGAGTCGCCAGCGTCGCGTCGCTGCTCGTGCTCGACTACGTCGGCGTCGTGGGCGCCATCTACACCGCGCTTGGCCTGAAGCGGGCTGTCCGCGGCGGATTCGACCTGGGCACGGTATGGCACGACACCAAGCCCTACATGTGGTTCGCCTACCTCGTTACCGTGCTGATGTTCGCGCGCGTGGACCTGTACGCCGAGCGGGCGCGGCGCCCCGGCCTGGCGAAGATCGCCACGGCGCTGTTCCAGGCCACGGTGATCGCGCTCGTCTTCGCGCTCGCCGACGGCCAGCACTTCACCAGCTACTACATCTTCTACGGCTCGCTCATCGTCGGCACGGTTTACATAACCGCGCTGCGCCAGCTGCACCTGCGCGCGACCGGGAAGTTGCTCGAGCTCGCGGGCTACCAGCGCCGGGCCGTGATCGTGGGCTCGGGCAAGCACGTCGAGGCGGTCGCGGACGCGCTCTCCGGTCGTGCCGGGACGCCGGTCGCGGTCATCGGCTACGTCTCGCTCACGCCGCGCCCGCGCAACGGCCTGAGGTCTCTGGGACAGCTCGACCAGCTGCCCGACATCCTCACCCGCGAGCGCGCCCAGGAGGTGATCATCGCCGACCCCGACTTCCCGCAGGAGAAGGCGATCGAGCTCGTCGACGTGTGCCACCGGCGCGGCGTCACCGTCCATGTGGCGCCGAGCACGATGGAGATCCTGTTCGATCGCGCCGAATTCGTGCCCGGCCAGAGCGTGCCGCTGTTCGCCCTGCGCCCGCCCGTCTTCGAGGGCATCGACTACGCGCTCAAGCGGACCTTCGACCTGGTCCTCTCGAGTGTCGGGCTGATCCTGCTCTCGCCGCTCCTGCTCGTGATCGCCCTCGCGGTGCGGATCAGCTCGCGTGGCCCGGCGATCTACCGCTCGGTGCGCCCGGGCATGGCCGGCAAGCCGTTCGCTTGCTTCAAGTTCAGGACGATGCGCGAGCACGCCGAGCAGATCCAGGCCGACCTCGAGCCGCTCAACGAGAGCTCTGGGGCGCTGTTCAAGATCCGCCAGGATCCCCGCCTCACCTGGGTCGGGCGCCTGCTGAGGCGCTTTTCGCTCGACGAGCTGCCGCAACTCGTCAACGTGGTCCGCGGCGAGATGTCGCTCGTCGGACCGCGACCGCTCCCGATGCGCGACTTCGAGCACCTGGAGGAGTGGCACAAGAAGCGCTACCTCGTGCTTCCGGGCATCACCGGCCTGTGGCAGGTGTCGGGGCGCTCGGAGCTCGACTTCGACGACCTCGT
>JAFAZV010000429.1 GCA_019239445.1 Solirubrobacterales bacterium | reverse complement strand
CAGGTTGCTGGTCAGGACGCCGCCGTAATCGACCAGCAGGCCGTGTCGACGGCCGTTCTCAGAAACCATGCCGCGTGACCTCGAGGGCGCGCCCGGCAAGCTCGACGACGCCTTCGCCGAAGTCCTTCAGATACGGGTCGTCGGTGGAGCCCGAGATCGCGCGCTTGTAGTTGCCCTCCATGAACACGACCGCCTTCCACAGGGCCAGCGTCACGTACCAGTCGAGCGCCGTCATCGAGCGGCCCGAGCGTTCCTCGTAGCGCGCGATCATTTCTTTGCGGCTCGGAAAGCCCGGGAGCGACGTGACGTTCTGGAGGCTGAAGCGACCGACAGGATCTCCGGCCTCGATCCAGTGGACCATCAGGTAGCCGATGTCGGCCAGCGGGTCGCCGATTGTCGCCATCTCCCAGTCGAAGATGGCCAGCACCCGGGCCGGAGCACCGTGCGCCAGCATCGTGTTGCCGAGGCGGTAGTCACCATGGACGATCGTCGCCGGCGGCGACTGCGGCAAGTTCGCCTCCAGCCACCGTCCGACCTCCTCCACCTGCGGCAGTTCGCGCGTGCGGTTGTGCTCCCAGAGACCGGTGAAGCGCCGGAGCTGGCGTTCTAGGTAGCCACTCGGCTTGCCGAAGCCCTCGAGCCCGATCGTCCGCCAGTCGACGGCATGCAGCTCGACCAACGCATCGATCAGCTCGTCGGCTATCCGCGCCCGCTCGGGCGGATTGTCGAGCGGCTCGGGTAGAGCGGCGGTGACGACATCGCCCTCGACCTTCTCCATCACGTAGAACGGCGCGCCGATGACCGACTCCTCGGCGCATACCGCCAGCACGTTCGGCGTGCGTACGACCGTCGGCTCGAGCGCCGTCAGCAAGCGCGCCTCACGTAGGACGTCATGGGCGCTTGGCGGCAGCGGCCCGCGCGGAGGCCGCCGCAGAATCACGTCGGTCGATAGCGCGAACGTCACGTTCGAGTGACCGTCGCCGATGAAGCTCGCACCGAGATCCGGTGGGGCGTCCAGGCCATTCGCGGCCAGGAACGCGATCAGCGGTTCGAGCACGAGCAGCGGCTCGCGCGCGTTACTCGCCGCCTCGTCGTGCGTGCGAACGACATCGTCTGGCGCCAGCGTCACGCTCATGCTGGCCCGGCAGGGTAGCGTCGCGGAGCCGATGCCGATGGGCGACCGCCACCAGCCGACGCCGGGGCGGTGGGCCGACGCGCTAAGCGGCGAGCGCGATGCGCGCGTCGATCACGCGGTCGAAGCGCCAGCCGCGCAACTGCTCGGCGTCCCCCGCCAAGCCGACGACGACGGCCCCGGTACGTTGTTCGATTCGCGCCAGAAGCGTGGCCAGCCGATCGCGCAGCGCTCGCGCCGACGGGGAGTCCTCCTCCGCCCAATTGCGCTCGCCCTCCTCGATCAGCACCGTCACTCGCGAGGCTTGGGCGCGTCCAATTTGCTCCAGCAGCTCCTCGTCGCGCTGATCGGTCCCCGTGATGATGAGCAGCTCAGTCATGGGCTCACTCTTCCGCGGGCGCGTAAAGATCCCCTGAACGACCCCGAACAATTCGCTCAGGGTGGTTCGGGCGCGCCGCGAAGTACGCTCGTAGCAGGGATGCCCGAGCTACCCGAGGTCGAGATCACGGCAAGGCGAATCGGCGCCGCGCTGGCCGGCGCGCGCGTCGAGTCAGCGCTCGCGCCGGGCGTGAACGCGCTGAAGACCTACGACCCGCCGCTGAGCGCGCTGAGCGGTCGCGCGATCACCCGGATCGGGCGGCGCGGCAAGCTGTTCGTGGCGGAGCTCGACGGCGGGCTGGCCATGGTGGTTCACCTGATGTCGGCGGGGCGCCTGCAGCTGTTCGACAGCCGCGCGTCGCTGCGCGACCGCACCTCGCGGCTGCTCGTCCGCCTCGAGGACGGGCGCGAGCTGCGGTTGCGGGAATTCGGCTCGAAACAGCGCGCCTGGGTCAAGCTGCTGCGCGCGGACGAGGTCGAGAGCGAAGAGACGATCGCCGCGCTAGGCCCCGAGGCCTGGCCCGACCCGCCGCCGTTCGCGCCTCTGCTCGACGTGCCGCGGCCGCTGTACGCGCTGCTACGCGATCAGCAGGTGATTGTCGGCATCGGTCGCTCTTGGGTGGACGAGATCCTCCACGCGGCGATGATCTCGCCGTTCAAGCGCGGCTCGGACCTCGAATCCGACGAGGCGGCTCGCCTGCGCGAGGCGACGATCGCCACGCTCGGCGAGGTGATCGCCCACTACGAGCAGGTGATCGATCTGCCGATCCCGGACAAGCTGCCGATGCCGCTGAGCGTGCACCGCCACAACGGCGAGTCCTGCCCGCGCTGCGGCGATCGGCTCGAAGCCGTCTTCTACGAGGACTACGTGATGTGCTACTGCCCGACCTGCCAGACCGACGGCAAGCTGATGAAGGACCGCCGGCTCTCGCGCCTGCTCAAGTAGGCTGTGACGATGGCGCTCGGCGTCGGCGATCCAGCTCCCGACTTCACCTTGCCCGACCAGGACGGCACGCCCGTCTCGCTGTCGGAGCTGCGCGGAAAGACGGTTGTCCTCTACTTCTATCCTCGGGCCGACACGCCCGGCTGCACGACTCAGGCGTGCGGCATACGCGACCATCGCGCCGCCTACGAGAGCGCCGAGGCGGTCGTGCTCGGCGTGTCACCCGATCCGGTCAAGGCGATCAGCAAGTTCGACCAGAAGTTCAGCCTCGGGTTCCCGCTCCTCGCCGATGAGGACCACCAGGTGGCAGAGCAATACGGCGTGTGGGTCGAGAAGCAGCGCTACGGTCGCACCTACATGGGAAACGAGCGCACCACGTTTGTCATCGGGCCCGACGGGACCATCAAGGACGTGCTGCGCAACGTCAAACCGGCCGAGCACGACGACCTCGTGCTGGGGGCGCTGGCCGCCTAGCCGGCCCGCGACGCCGGTCTCGCAGCGACGTGTCTCCCGCCTACTGCAGGCCCTCGCGCGCTTCGCGCACGAGCGTCACGGCTTCGGGAAAGATCCGCGCCATCACCGTACGCAGCTGCTCGGCCTGCTGATCGGTGGTGCCCTGGATGTTGGCGCGGTTCATCGCCGCCACCGTGAGATCGACAGCCAGCTTGATCGCGTTGTCGGCCCAAGCCAGCCGTTGGGCCCCCTGCATCTGCTCGGCGAACTCGCCCAAACGCCGCTGGAGCTCGTCCGGGTCGCCGAACAGGCCGCCGAAGCCGCTTCCTTCCATGAGCCTATGGTACCCGGCGCCGGCGCTCGGAGCGGCCGGGCCTCACGCGATCACGCGAGCACACGGATAGCATTGCTGGCCCGGTGAGCGTGGAAGAACGACTGGCGTATGAGAAGCGCGTAGGCCCGCGCCAGGCGGCGATCGCCGCAGCGGCGGGGATCCTGCTGGTGGCTGCGGTCGCGGTGCAGCTTGGCGGTCCCCACGCCAAGGTCAACGAGCAGACGCTCGGCCTGATCACCGAGAACCAGCGCATCGCGCGCGATCTGATCGGCGCCGTGCTCGACGCCATCGGCTACTTCGCGCTCGCGGCCACGCTCGCCTACCTGTTCAGCGTCACGCGCGCGCGCGATCCGAACGTGAAGCCGAGCTTCGCCGGGATCGTCGCTGTCGTGGGGCCCATATTGACCGGGATCAGCATTCCAGCGTACGTGGCGCTCTACGCCGCTAAGGCCCACCAGTTCGCCACCCAGGGCTCTCAGACCTACGAGGAGGCGCACCACCTGCTGGGCTCCACTGTGCTCGTGCTGCCTCAGCTCGGCAACTACCTCGGCGTGCTGCTGTCTGCGATCGGCGTGGTGCTCGTGTCCCTGAACGCAATGCGCGTCGGCCTACTCACGCGCTTCATGGGCTTCCTCGGCGTCTTCGCCGGCGTACTCGTGATCTTCCCCCTCGTTCCGATCCCGATCGTCGAAGGCTTCTGGCTGGTCGCGCTCGCCTACCTGTTCACCGGCCGCTGGCCCTCCGGTGTCCCGCCGGCGTGGCGCAGCGGACGCTCTGAGCCGTGGCCCTCCTCCCAGGAGATGCGGGAGCGGCGCCAGCGCGCCGGCGTCGCCGGCGGGGGGCGCGGTGGCGGCGGTGGCGGTGCTCGGCAGAAGCCGGCGCCCACACCCGCGCCGGAAGCGGTCGGCGCCTCCGGCGGTGCGGCGACGCCTTCTGCCGGCCGAACCCGCGCGACGACGCCGAAGCGCAAGCGCAAGCGCCGGCACTGAGCCGGCAGGCGAGCGTCTGCCGGCGCCTCCGTGCGAACGCCTGCCGCGTCGTTGCACGCGTCTGCCGCCGGATCCGCGAGGCTCGGACGGCGACCGCTCGTCCGCTAGCGCACGCCGCTCGACGGAGCAAACTCGCCGCTCAGCGATCCTCCCGTTGCTGCGCGCCCGCGGCGGCCCCAATGTAAAGCGACCTGTGAACCTCGGGAGTAGGAGGTAAGCGATGGAAGCTGGTCGTGTTCCGCGGGACCCCGATATGGGGGCCAGACGCGAGGCTGACGTGGCGCCCGCGCCGGATCCCACTGGCGGCCGGTCGGCCGCGATGTGGGCTCCCGCCGATCCCGGGCCTCTTGGGCTGGCGGCGTTTGCCGGCACGACGTTCGTGCTGAGCATCTTCAACGCCGACCTTGTCAGCCCACGCGGCCAGGGCGTCGTGCTCGGGCTGGCGTTCGCCTACGGCGGCCTGGCTCAGCTGCTGGCAGGCATGTGGGAGTTCCGCACCGGCAACACGTTCGGGGCGGTGGCATTCAGTTCGTTCGGCGCGTTCTGGATCTCGTTCTTCTTCCTGCTGCGGGTGACGCCGGCGCTCTCGATCACCACCAACGGCCTCGCCGTCTACCTGTACATGTGGGCGATATTCACGACCTACATGTTCGTAGCTTCGCTGCGAACGACGGCGGCCGTCGCGGCGGTGTTCTTGTTGCTGGCGATCACGTTCTTCATCCTCGCGATCGGTAACGCCAACCTGAGCCCGCGGGAGCTCACCAACGGGACGATCAAGCTCGGCGGCTGGTTCGGCCTCGCCACCGCGATCGTCGCCTGGTATGCGTCGTTCGCGGCCGTGGTCAACTCGACCTTCGGCCGGGTGATGCTGCCTGTGGTTCCGCTCCGGCGCTAACCCGTTCGTCCGCTCGGCGCGGCAGCCCAAATAAGGGGCGACAAAGCCAGCGGCGTTGGGTAGAACATGAGGTGAATATTCGCCGCATATCGGTAGGCCTGGGCGCCGGCGAACAGCCGGCGCCCGGGACTATCGAGTGAGGCATGCAAAGGAGACAGAAGGGAGGGTCCCATGGCAGACACCGCCGCTCCGACCAGCGAGGCCGCGCTCGGGTCCAAGCTCGAGCAAATGCTCGACATCGAGACGTTCGAGCCGCCGGAGGATTTCCGCAAGCAGGCGTTGATCCGCGACGATTCGGTCTACGAAGAGGCCGAGCGCGACTGGAAGGGCTGGTGGCTGCAGCAGGCCAAGGAGCTGCACTGGTTCAAGGAGCCGACGGAGAGCGTCGACGACTCGAACCCGCCTTTCTACAAGTGGTTCGCGGACGGCAAGATCAACGCCTCCTACAACTGCCTTGATCGCCACGTCGAGGCCGGCAAGGGCGACAAGGTCGCGATCCACTGGCGCGGCGAGGAGGGCGAGGAGCGCGATGTCACCTACGCCGAGCTTCATCGCGAAGTGCAGAAGTTCGCCAACGCGCTGAAGGACCTCGGGATCGAGAAGGGCGACGTGGTCGGGATCTACCTGCCCATGATCCCCGAGGTCGTCGTGGCGATGCTCGCCTGCGCCCGCATCGGTGCGCCGCACAACGTCGTCTTCGGTGGCTTCTCGGCCGGCTCCGTGCGCGAGCGGATGGAGGTCTCGCAGGCCAAGGCGCTCATCACCGCCGACGGCGCGCGGCGCAAGGGCAAGACCGCGCCGATGAAGCAGCAGGTCGACGAGGCGATGGAAGGTCTCGACACGCTCCAGACGATCGTCGTGGTCAAGGCCACGGACGCCGAGTGCGAGATGCAGGACGGTCGCGACCACTGGTATCACGAAGTGAGCGAGAAGGCCGCGGACGACTGCCCAGCCGAGGAGCTCGACGCCGAGCACCCGCTGTACATCCTGTATTCGTCAGGTTCGACGGCCAAGCCGAAGGGGATCCTGCACACGACCGGCGGCTACCTCACCGGCGTCGCCTGGACGACCAAATACGTCTTCGATCTCAAAGACGAGGACATCTACTGGTGCGCCGCCGACGTCGGCTGGGTCACCGGGCACTCCTACATCGTCTACGGACCGCTCGCCAACGGGGTGTCCGGCGTGATGTTCGAGGGCGCCCCCGACTACCCGGCGAAGGACGTCCACTGGCAGATCATCGAGAAGCTCGGAGTGACGATCTACTACTTCGCTCCGACTGCGATCCGGGCGTTCATGAAGTGGGGCGCGGAGCTTCCGGCCAAGCACGATCTGAGCTCGCTGCGGCTGCTCGGCACGGTCGGCGAGCCGATCAACCCTAAGGCGTGGCTGTGGTACTAC
>JAFAZV010000337.1 GCA_019239445.1 Solirubrobacterales bacterium | reverse complement strand
CAGCTCGGGGACGAGCCTCGCCATCGCGCTGGCGCGGGCGGGGCTCGAGGTCGATCTGGGCTGCCGCACGCGAGAGCAGACGGCAGCGCTCGCGGAAGCGCGCGAGAACACGGCTTACCTACCGGGCGTGCAGCTGCCCGAGCGAGTTCGGGTTGCACGCGCAGCCGAGCTGGAACTTGGTGGGCACGACCTCGTGTGCCTCGCCGTGCCATCGAGGTCGCTGCCGGCCGTCCTCGCCGCGCATGGCGAAAAGATCCCACGGCGGGCAGGCCTGCTGGTGCTCTCGAAGGGTCTCGTGCCGCCGCTGGGCACGCTGCCGTCGGCATTCGCGGCTGAACGCTGTCGTGCCCGGGCAGTCGCCGCCCTCGGCGGCCCCGCCCATGCCAACGACGTGCTCGAGCACGGGGCGTCAGTCGTGCTGGCCTCGCTCGACCGCGGCTTTGCGAACCAGCTCACGGATACGTTCACCGCCGCCGCACTCGATGTGACGATTACAAGCGACGTGAGCGGCGTCGAGCTCGCCGGCTGTGCGGCAAACGTAGCCGCCCTCGCCGCTGCCGCCGCATCAGGAGCGGGCCCCAACGTGGCCGGAGCGGCGGCCGGCAAACTGTTTGCCGAAGTCGACGCGCTCGCGTCCAGGCGCGGCGGCCGGCCTGAGACATTCGCCGGGCTCGCCGGAGCGGGCGACCTCGTGGCTACGGTCGGCGCGACGAGCTCGCGCAACCGCCGTGCCGGCGAGCTGCTGAGCCAGGGGGTACCCCCGCGGGAGATCGGGATGGTGCTGGGGCACGTGGCGGAAGCGCTCGACGCAGTGCCACTTCTGAGAGATGTTGCGCGAACAGCCCAACTCGAGACGCCGGCGCTCGACGGCCTCGCTGCGCTGATCGAGGGACGGATCGACCCCGAGCGCTGGACCGCCACGGTAACCCGACCCACGCCGCGCCGGCGAACCCGCGCGGTGCGTGCCGCCTAGGCGACGGTAGCCTTCCCGTGCGGTGGCCGACGAGACACCGAAGAGCAAGGCCGAGCTCGACGCTCGCTTCACCGAGCTGTATCGCACGCACCTCCGCGACGTCTACTCGTACAGCTACTATCGGGTCGGCAACCACCACGACGCCGAGGACCTCACCGAGCAGACGTTCCTCCAGGCTTACCGCCACTTCGAGCGCGCTCTGCGCGAATCGAACGGACGGCCGCTGCGGCCGTGGCTCATTCGGATCGCGCACAACCTGGCGGCGAACTTCTATCGCGATCGCTCGCGAAAGCCGGAGTCGACGATCGAGGACGCGGGGATGATCTCGGCGCCACACACGACCGAATCGCTCGTAGAAGGACGCGAGGAGCTCAAGTCGATTCTGGCCGGGGTCCAGCAACTCCCCGAGGACCGGCGCGAGGCGCTGATCATGCGCTTCGCCCTCGGGATGGACAACCGCGAAATTGCGCGCGCACTCGGCCGCACCGATGGGGCGACGAAAGTCCTTCTGCACCGCGCGATCCGCCAGCTCGAGGGCATCGTCGCCGAGCCGGCCGCAGCCGAGGCGACGGTGGAGGCGCCGGGATGAGCTCGGGCGCTACCGACTTCGAGGCTCTCCTGCGGGAGGCGCTCAGCCCGGTGGATCCGCCGGCCGACCTTGTCAATCGGTTGGAGCTGACGCTGATCAACTTGACCGAGCTCGCCCAGGATGAGCTCGAGTCGTGGGAGCTCTCGGCGATGCGCGATCCG
Organism: Solirubrobacterales bacterium; assembly: GCA_019239445.1. GTDB lineage: Bacteria > Actinomycetota > Thermoleophilia > Solirubrobacterales > Solirubrobacteraceae > Palsa-465. Next base: position 5,673 of record JAFAZV010000337.1, on the reverse strand, counting down.
CGCAACTGGGTCCGGCCGGTGGCCGCGACGTTGGTCGGCGCGACGGCGGGCACGGCTCTCGTCGGGCTTCGCGTGCGCCAGCAACACCGGGCCCGGCGGCAGCAGTCCTCGAACCTGCTCGACCTCGCCCGGCGGACGCTCAAGGACGTCGGCGAGGAGGCGCGCCGGGTGCTGCCCAAGCGCTGAAACACTCATCGCCGTCCCTTACGAAGACGGCAAGATGCGTTGCTAGCGTCATCGCCATGGCCGTTTGTTACCGCCATCCCAATCGCGAGACCGCAGTCTCGTGCTCCTCCTGCGGGCGCCCGATCTGTCCCGACTGCATGACGCCGACGCCGGTCGGAATGCGTTGTCCCGAGTGCGCGCGTGAGCGCACTCAGGTGAAGACGCTGCGCACGGCCACAAGCGCCCCGGTCGTCACGCAGGCGCTGATCGCGATCAACGTGATCGTGTTCCTGGCCGAGACGGCAGCCGGCGCGCCGTTCAGTGGCGGCGGGGGCGGCCAGGTCTTCGACAAGGGGGCGCTGTTCGGACCGGCCATCGTTCACCAGCACGAGTACTGGCGGATCGTGACCGCCGGGTTCCTGCACGATGGGATCCTCCACCTCGCCCTCAACATGTTCTTCCTCTACGTGATGGGGACGATCCTCGAGCCCGCTGTCGGCCGCCTCAATTTCGCCGCGATCTATTTCGTATCGCTGATCGCCGGGTCCTTTGGGGCGCTGTTGCTACAGCCTCACGCAGTCACTGTCGGCGCGTCGGGTGCGTGTTTCGGCGTGCTTGGCGCGCTGATCGTCGTGGCCCGCAACCGAGGGATCCCGATTTGGCAGTCGGGGCTCGGGATCACGCTGCTGATCAACATCGTCTTCTCGCTCACGGTGAGCGGCATCTCGATCGGCGGGCACCTCGGGGGCCTGATCGGCGGGCTGATCACCGGCGCCCTCGTCGTCGAGATCGCCGAGCGCAGGCGCAACCAGACGCTCGCGTTGGCCGGTTGCCTGCTCGTGGCGCTGGTGAGCTTCGCCGGCGCCGTGGCGGTTGCGGGCAGTCACGGGCTCGCTCCGAGCGGGATCGGCTTTCACGGCTAGCGGATGCGCTAGAGCTCGACCGTGAGCGCGTCGCCCGGCGCGTCGGGCACCCGGTCCGGGTGCAGGACGTGGGCGAGCAACTCGAGCCCGTCGACGATCCGAGGCCCCGGCCGCGAGAAGTAGGCGGCCGCATCGACGGCTACCACCTCGCCGGCGCCGATCGCTGCCAGCCGGTCGCGGTGCATCTCGGCCTCGCGATGCGCGAAGGAGGCATCGAAGCCGCACGGCATCACGATCACAACGTCCGGCTGCGCGGCCTCGACCTCCGGCCAGCTTCGCTCTTCCGAGTGCTCGCCAGCGAAGCCGAGCACATCCTCGCCGCCGGCGTACTCGATCAGCTGCGGAGTCCAGTGACCGGCCACGAACGGCGGATCAAGCCACTCGAGCGCGGCCACGCGCGGACGTCGTGCTCCGCGCACGGCCACGCGGACGCGGTCGATCCGCGCGGAAGCCTGGCGCACCAGCTCGACGGCCGCGTCCTTGCGGCCGGTGGCCTGCGCCAGCGTACGCGCGTCGCCGAGCACCTCGCCCACCGTGTGGGGATCGAGCGAGACGACGCGCGGGCGAGGATCGAGCTCCTCGGCGATCGCGCGGACGTCGTCGTAGGAGACGGCGCAGACCGCGCACAGCGCCTGCGTGACGATCAGGTCCGGGCGCAGGTCGCGCAACATCTCCACGTCGAGCTCGTAGATGGACTCGCCAGCGAGCGTCAGCTCTTTGACCGCTGCGTCAATCTGCGCCGTGTTCAAGCCGGCAGGGAGCACGTCACGCGTGATCTTCGGCAACTCGCGCGCGGCCGGCGGATAGTCGCACTCGTGCGTGACGGCGATAAGGTCGGGCCCGAGCCCGAGCGCGAACAGCATCTCGGTTGCGGAGGGGACCAGGCTGACGATTCGCATGGCGAAGGAGGTTAGAAAACCATGGCCGAACTGCTGAGTGAGGCGGCGGATACGATCGCCCATTGATGGACGACGAGGCGCCGCTCCAGACCCCGCTCGAGCTGAAAGCGCAGATCGAGGCGGAGCGGCTGGGGTTCCCTTTCCTGGTCTACCGCGATGGTGGCGGGCAGCAGCAGATCCATAAGCTCGACGGGACCGACCAGGTGACGGTCGGTCGGGGGACGCCGAGCGACATCTGTATCGACTGGGACACCGAGGTTTCTCGGCTACACGCCGAGCTCGAGCGCATCGGCGAGCACTGGACGGTCTCCGACGACGGCCTGTCGCGCAACGGGACTCATGTCAACGGCGAGCGGGTGGTCGGACGGCGACGTCTCCACGACCAGGACGTGATCCGCTTCGGGCGAACCTTCGCGGTGTACCGCCAGCCCCTCGGTGGCGAGTCGACCGAGACCGAGGTCGCCTCGCACGTGCTCGACCGCGCCAGCCTGTCCGACGCACAGCGTCGGGTCCTGATCGCGCTGTGCCGGCCCTTCAAGGACAGCAGCGGCTTCCTCACTCCTGCCACCAACCAGCAGATCGCCGAGGAGCTCTATCTCAGTGTCGATGCGGTCAAGACGCATCTCAGGGCTCTGTTCGCGAAGTTCGGGATCGAGGACCTACCGCAGAACCAGAAGCGCATCCGGCTTGTCGAGCTTGCGCTCAAGAGCGGCGTGATTACGCCGCGTGACCTCTAGCCCCCGCGATCGTCACGGGTCCTCGGCGCGAGCGCGATTCCGCCGGAGCGCCAGCCGCGGCTGCTACCTTTCGCCGGGTCGCTGGCATGAACGACGACCCACCCCGAAGTAGCGGCACCACGCTCCCGGGCTGCCACGCGCGGGCGCGCTGTTGAAGGCGCTCTTCATCATCCTCACCGGGGTCCTCGTCCTGGTGAACGCGTTTTTCGTGATGGCGGAGTACGCCCTCGTGCGCTCGCGACGGCCGCGCCTCGAGACCCTCGCCGATGAAGGCGCTCGCGGCGCACGGCTGGCGCTGACGCAGATCGCCAACATCAGCGACTACATCTCAGCGTGCCAGGTCGGGATCACGATGGCCTCGATCGGGATCGGTGCTCTCGGCGAGCCGGCGCTCGCGCACCTGTTCGAGCCTGCGTTCGGTGGTGCGTTCGGGCACGCGGCTTCGGTCGCGATTTCGGTCGTGATCGCTTACCTGCTGATCACCGTCTCGCAGGTCATCGCCGGCGAGATGGTCCCGAAGCTCTACGTGATCCAGCACCCTGAGGGCGTCGCCCGGGTGATCGCGAGGCCGCTGCAGTTCTTCCGGATCGTGTTTCACCCCTTCATCGTGCTGCTCAACGCGGCCTCGACGCGGATGCTGCGGCTGCTCGGGACCGACCCCGACGCCGAGCCCGAGGGTGGGACGCCGGACGAGCTGAAGCGGATCATCGCCGAGTCGCAGACGGGCGGGCAGCTCGACATCGGTGAGGCGAACATGCTGACCGGCGTCTTTCACCTGCACGAGCAGGAGGCGCGACAGGTGATGACCCCGATCCCGGCCGTGGTCACGGTCGACGTGGCCGAGCCGGTGGAGGAGGCGCTACGGCGTTGCGTGTCGAGCGGGCACTCGCGCCTCGTCGTCACCGAGGACGAGAACCAGGATCGGGTCAAGGGCATCGTCCACGTCAACCAGCTGGTCAAGCTGCTGATGCGCGAGGGCGAGAGCGCCCACATCGGCGAGCTCGTGCGCGAGGCGCCGCTGGTGCCTGAGACCAAGCCGTTGGACGACTTGCTGGCCGACCTCCAGCGCGAGCGCACCGAGCTGGCGATCGTGATCGACGAGTACGGCCGCACGGCCGGGATCGTCACGATCGAGGACATCATCGAGGAGGTGGTGGGCGAGATCACCGATGAGACCGATCCCGCCGGTGGCGCGGTCAGGCGCCTGGCCAACGGGGACTGGTTCGTGCGCGGCCACGTCGCGGTCTCCGATCTCGAGGACTACGGCCTCGAGCTGCCGGTCGACACCGATGCTTACAACTCGGTTGGCGGGTTCGTGTTCGCGGAGCTCGGCCGGCTGCCGAAGCGCGGCGACACGATCGCCGCCGACGGCTACTCGATCAGGGTCGAGTCGGTGCGCGAGAACCGAGTCGAGGCGGTGCGGATACGGCAGCGGCGGACGGCGAGTGCCGGCGCTGGCTGAGGGGCTCGCCGGCGCGCTAACGGCATCAGGAACCAGGCCGAGGCGCAGCCGGCCGCGACGATCGTGGTGATCGTTCTCCCCGCTTTGCTGCTGCAGATCTTCGCAGCATTTGTTACGTTTCCGCACCAGCGCGACTATCGGGTAAGCGCCAACCTTCCCGGTGGTTGGAGAGGAGAGAGAAGCCGGCCCTCCACGGGCCGGCTTCGCCATCACGGGCCGGGGTCGCCTGAGCGGGCGGGAGAAGTGTCACCTCTCCCTCGCGCCGTCGCATGAGGTTGGGGCTTAGCTCCCGCCACGAGGTAGGAAGCTCCCGTGCGCGGCTGAGTCGCGCGAGGAGTGGGGGCTTTCTACCGCCGTCCGCGCGGACCAGCACAACACCGGCTGAAAAAAAGAAGCCGGCCCGCTGGGGACGGGCCGGCTTCGTGCTTCTGGGGAGGAGGTGCTGCTATGAGGTACGTCGCGAGCGGTAGTTTGCGCGCCGAAGTTGAACGCGTCCTAAATAATTTCCTTACCCACCGTAAGCCGGGAAGGGGAGGCGTCCGCCGGGCGACACGTTTAGGCGTCCGCCGGGGCGACACGCGGAGGCGTCCGCCGGGCGATGCCTCCGCCTCAAGCCGCCGCCCGCCGCGTTCACCCGTAGGTGTAGAAGCCGCGCTTGGTCTTGCGGCCGAGGGCGCCTTCGGTCACCAATGAGCGAAGCGCTTCGGGAACCGGGATGTCGATCGCGTAGCCGATCGCCTGGGCCACGTCGAGCCCGACGAAGTCGAGCAGCGCGATTGGTCCCATCGGCATGCCGGCGCCGAGCGTCATGCAGCTATCAATGTCCTCTGGGTCCATGCCCGTCTGGTCGAGCAGCTCGACGGCGCTGAAAAGGTAGGGGAACAAGAGCCGATTGACGACGAAGCCGGGGATGTCGGGGACCTCGACCGGCGTCTTTCCGAGCGCCTGGCAGAGGGCGACTGCGCGCGCCCGCGCGTCGAGGCTCGCCTCGGCCGGGAAGGACAGCTCAACCAGCTGCATCCGCGGCACGGGGTTGAACACGTGCAGCGCGACGAAGCGCTCGGGTCGGCCGCTGGCCTTCGACAGCTCGGCGATCGACAGCGACGAGGTCGTGGTGGCGAGCACCGCGTCGTGGCCGGCGTGGTTGGCGATCTCGCCGAGGTCGGCGAGCATCTGTGCCTTGTGGCCGTGGTGCTCGATGATCGCCTCGACGAGGAAGGTCGCGTCGCGCAGACGCTCGAGCTCGGTTACGACGTCGATCCGCCCGGTGTCGCTTCCTTGCAGCTTCTCGCACCCCTTGGCCACCGCGGCCTGTGCCCGCTCGGCTGATTCTGCGGATCTGGCGTACAGCAGCACGTCGTAGCGGCACGAGGCCGCGGTCGCGAGGCCGCAGGCGATCGTGCCGGCGCCGGCGATCCCCAGTCGTTCGTCCATGGCCGGATACAGTACGTGGAAGTTGCTTTGGGGCGCCGGGTCCCAACCTGAGA
>JAFAZV010000342.1 GCA_019239445.1 Solirubrobacterales bacterium | reverse complement strand
CGCGCGACGCGCGCGATCGGCGACTCGTGGACCTGCTGCGGCTGCCCGGGCTGCTGCTCGGAGCGCTCGTGGTAGTGCTGACAGCGGCAACTGCCCGTCGAGTCTGCCGGGATCGCTTCGCCCCCGCCCTCGCTGCGGCCATCGTCGCGTTCATACCGACGTTCTTGATGATCTCGACCGGAGTCAGCAACGACGTCCTCGCGAATGCTCTGGCCGCCCTGGCCACCTGGCTGGCCGTGATTGTCGCGGGCGGTTCGCTGCGGCAGCGGCCGCGGATGGCGGCGTGTGCGGGACTCGGAGCTCTCGTTGCGGCGCTGGTGCAAACCAAGCTGACAGGGATCTTTCTGTTGCCGGCGGCGGGCGCCGCGGTGTGGTGGAGCGCGAAGTCCTGGCGGCTACGAGGCCGGCTGCTTGGCACGTTCGGCGCAGGAGTCGCGCTCGCCGGAGGCTGGTGGCTGATCTACAACACTCGCCACTACGGAGATCCGCTGGCGCTGGCCGCCAGTGCTCGCGTCAACCGTCTGCTAGGCGGGCCGCTCGAGTACGCCGGCGTGCACCCGCTGCGACAGATTTTCGTTGAGGTCCCCAGGACGGTCTGGAAGCAGTTCTGGTACATCTTCCAGCAGTTCGAATGGCCGTGGTGGGCCTACATCCCGTTCTGGGGACTCACCGCGACTGCCCTCGGGGCGCTTGTGGCTTCGCGCAAGCGCGAGCGCGTCCCGTCTGCGACAACGCGGGTGCTCGGTCTGTTCGCCCTGGGCGGTCTGGCCAGCGTCTGGGCGATCGGGGTGCAAGATCGGGCAGCGCAAGCGCGGCTCGCGTTTATCGGCCTGCCGGCACTCGCGTGCTTGATCGCACTCGGTGCCGAACGCCTTCCCGGACCCCGCGCCGCCCGGTTAGCGCTGCCGGCGCTCGGCCTCGGCGCCAGCATCGTGGTGCTAGGCACCGACATCATGGCGATGCCGGGATAGCTGGGTCGGAGCAGCTACTCGGTGGTGGTGAACTCCCAGACCGCCACCCCCAGCATGACGAGGCCGAGGGCGAGCACAACGCCAGCTTGAAGCAGCGGCGGTACGCGCCAGCCCCACCACGTGATGCCCGGATCGAGCGTCTGACGCGCCGTTTCGGACATCGACAGGTGGCTGAAGACCAGGCTGCGCATGGGTCCCACGGCGTAGGTCAGCGGGTCTATCCGATTGAGGATCTCGAGCCACCGCGGTAGCCCGGCGGCGGGGAACAGAGCGCCCGAGATGAAGAACATCGGCATCACGATCATCTGCATGACGCCGAAGAAGGACTGCATCTGCTTGATCCGCGCACCTACCATGACCCCGAACGCGGTGACGGTGAACGCCAGCAGCAGCTGGAGGCCGAAGATCCCGAGGATCAGCAGCAGGTCGTAGGGGACGCCGACGAGCGGGGCCAGCAGGATCATCAACACCCCCTGCAGCGAAGCCACCGTCGCGCCGCCGAAGCACTTGCCGATGACGATCGAGCTACGGCGGATGGGCGCGACCATCATCTCGCGCATGAACCCGAACTCACGGTCCCAGACGAGCGAGGCGGCCGAGAACATCGCTGTGAACATGACCGCGATGCAGAGAATCCCGGGGTAGATGAAGGTTTTGAAGCTGACGCCGTGGGTCGTCGTGACGTGCTCGAGTCCGGAGCCCATCACGAACAGGAACAGCAGTGGCTGGACCAGCGCCGAGGCGATCCGGATGCGATCGTTGAGGAAGCGGATCAGGTCGCGGCGCCAGACGATCCGGATCGCGCGCAGCTCGGAGGCGAGGCTGTGCTCGGGGACGCTGACCTTGACGACCGGGGCGCGCGGCGCGGCCGCGGTCTCGGGCGTGGTCGTGGTCGTGCTCATCGCCTGCCTCCATGGATCATCTGCATCATCATCCGACTGCGGTACTTACCCGGATCGCCCTCCTCGGCGTCGCGGATGGTCGAGCCCGTGTAGGACATGAACACGTCGTCGAGGGTCGGGCGCGAGACGCTCACGCCTTGGATCGGGACGTCCAGCTCGGCGAACAGCCGCGGTACGAACTCCTCGCCGCCCGGCACGCCGAACGTGACCGCGCCGTCGGCGACACGTGCCTCGATCCCGAAGCGATCGGCCAGGGCAGAGATCGCCGCCGCGTTGTCGTCGGTCTGGATGCTCACCCGGTCGGTGCCCACCTCGGCCTTGAGCGTCTGGGGCGCGTCGAGGGCGACGATCTCTCCGTGGTCCATGATTGCGATGCGGTCGCACCACTCGGCCTCGTCCATGTAGTGCGTGGTCATGAAGATGGTGATCTCCTCGCGCTCCCTGAGCTCGGCGATGTAGTTCCAGATCGAACGCCGCGTCTGCGGATCCAGACCGATCGTGGGCTCGTCGAGGAACAGCACGCGCGGCGAGTGCATCATCCCGCGCGCGATCTCGAGGCGGCGGCGCATGCCGCCGGAGTAGGTCCCCACCGGTGAGTCCTTGCGCTCCCACAGCCCGACCATCTCCAGCACCTGGCGCATCCGCGGCGCCACGAGATCCTTCTGTAAGCCGTAGAGCTCGGCGTGCAGGCGCAAGTTCTGCGCTCCGGTCATGTAGCTGTCGAGCGTCTGGTCCTGGAAGACCAGGCCGATGTTCCGGCGCACATCGTCGCGCTCGCGCACGACGTCGTAGCCGGCCACCCGCGCCTCGCCGGCCGTCGGCTTGGCGAGCGTGCAGAGCATGTTGATCGTGGTCGTCTTGCCGGCGCCATTCGGCCCCAGAAAGCCGAACACCTCGCCTGGCGCGACTTCGAAGTCCACCCCGCGCACCGCCTCCACCTCGTCGAAGCGCTTGACGAGCCCGCGCACCAGGATCGCCGGGGGCTGGCGGCCCGCGCTGCCGGCGCCGTCGGCCTGAAGCTCTGTAGAGGTCCTCACGTCGCCTTCGTCTCCTCTTCGGCCAGGATCCGGTACAGCGAGCGCCGCGCGTGCGCCAACGTGTCAGCGGCGCGGCGCAGCTGATCGTCGCTGCCCACGTGCGCGACCTGAGTCGCGGCGACGTGCAGCTGCTTGACCTCGCGCCCGAGCTCTGCCACGGGAGGGGGCTCGTCGTCTCCTTGGCCCCACGGCGGGGCCGCGTCGTGGCGCTCGTGGAGGTGTCGGCGTCCGACGTCGGTGATCTCGAACATCCGGGTTCCCCTGCGCTCGATCGAACGGATGAGCCCCGCGCCCTCGAGCTGCGCGAGGGTGGGATAGACCGAGCCCGAGCTGGGCCGCCAGTGCCCGCGGCTGCGCGTCTCGATGGCTTGGATCAGCCCGTAGCCGTTACGTGGCTCCTCGGCCAGCAGCAACAGCAGCGCAGCGCGCACATCGCCGCGGCGCCGGCGCGCGCGACCCAAGCGCAGTTGGCCCGGCGGAGCGGCGCCCAAGCGCTGCGCGTCGGCGTCTCCGATCGCGAAGCTCACGTCACGTAACGATATGTCGCGACAGGTCTCATGTCAAGCTGATCATCGACCGGCGGCGCCGCCACCGCCACCTCCCCGCGTGCGCAGCCAGTCGGACACCTGCTCGGCCATCCCGCCGACCTGCGAAGAGGCGCTCGTCAGGTTCTCGCCCGCCTCGCGGAAGATCGTCCGAAACCGCTCGCTGTAGTACTCGTACGCATCGCCGGCCTCGTCACGCACGTCGGCGTCCTGGGCGCGGGTGCGGTACTCCCCGCGCACGATGCGGTCGTACTCGCCGCTGCGCACCCACCTCATCACCTCGCCGACCCGCCGCACTGCGCTCGTGTGGGTCTGGCCGATCTCGTTGAAGAAGCGCGTCACGCGGTCGCTCGGGTCCCCCCAGGCCTCGTACTCCATCGACTGGGTCATGAACGCGTCGAGGTTGAGCTGGTCGGCGGGCAGCGCGCCGGCGGTGACCATCAGCGTGCGGCACACGATGCGCGGGTCACGCACGGCAATGGTGGCGGCGCGGTCAGAGCTGAGCTCGGTGGCGCGATACCACTCAAGCAGCACCGACTTGACGGCGCGAACCGGAATGCCCGCGAAGAACGGGAGCCCGCTCCCGACCGCGAGCAGGATGTTGAGCGCCGTGATGTAGAGAACGTGGTCGGAGAGGATGTGCCCCACCTCGTGGGCGAGCACGGTGCGCTGTTCGCCGACGCCAAGACGCTCGAGCAGCATCGCGTCGATGACGATCATCGGCTTGCCCGAGCCGATCGCCTGGGCCAGCCCCGGCACGGGTGAGGTGACGTAGACGTCGTAGATCTCCGGCATGTCCAGGATCCGGCAGACGCCGGTGTGGGCGGTCCACAGCTCCGGCAGCTGGTGCTCGCCGATCCTCACCGAGTTGCCGACGTAGAACTGCCGCAAGGCGCGCTCGTAGCGCCACTCGATCAGCTTGCGCGCGACGGTGTCGAGCATCGGGACGGCTTGCAGCGCCGCCGTCGCCGCACGGTCGGCCGGATGCTCGTAGGCCCTAGACGAGATGTTCCGGTACGGCTCGAGGCTGTCCGGAAGCGCCTGCGGCATCGATCAAGCGTAGCTGCGCAGGTGATAATCCCCGCCGATGAACGTCCGCGTCGGGCAGACGTTCCCGGGCAGCGTGCCCGCAGCTGAACGCCGCTGGTATGACACCGGCCGCTGGGTGAGCTGGGTGGATGGGCTTGCGCGGGTGCTCAGCGCGAGTCCCGAGTGGCCGGCCGCGGGTGCGGTGGTCGTCTGGGAATCGGGTCCGGCGGGCCGCGGGCGGGTTCGGGAGTGCGTCGTCAGCTACGAGCCGCTGTCCGGCCAGACGGTCGAGGTGCACGACGATTCGATCGACGGCCGCCAGAGCGTCTCCTTTCAGGCTGTGGAGGAAGGCGTCCGGGTCGAGCTCGAGCTGGACTACCGGATCCGCCGGCGCTCGATCGTCACGCCGCTGGTCGATCGGCTGTTCGTGCGCCGGCCAATGGCGTCGTCGCTCGAGACGACGCTGGCCCGCTTCGGCGCGCAGCTCACGGAGCACTAGACTCCGCGCCCCGGCCGAGCCGCGGGGGCGGCCGTCCGAACCACGATCAGCAAAGCAGAGGTTCATGTTCGTCTTCAAAGCCGCCGTCGTCGGCGCCGGCACGATGGGCGGAGAGATCGCGCAGGCGATCGCCAACTCCGAGTTCCCCGTCGTGCTCAAGGACGTCGATCAGAAGTTCGTCGATCAGGGATTGGAAAAGGCTCGCTCGCTGTGGCGGGCGCGTGTCGCCGCCGGCAAGATGGAGACGGCCGAGCTCGAGCGCAAATTCGCGCTGATCACGCCGACCACCGACTACGACGCGTTCGGGGACGTGGATTTCGTGATCGAGGCGGTGCCCGAGCGGATGGAGATCAAGCGCGCGGTGTTCTCGGAGCTCGACGCGGTCACGCCCGGGCACGCGATCCTCGCCTCCAACACGTCATCGCTGTCGATCACCGAAATGGGCGAAGCGACGAGCCGTCCGGAGAAGGTGGTCGGTTTCCACTTCTTCTATCCGGCCTCCGTGATGCGGCTGATCGAGGTCATCGAGGGCGAGGACACGACGCCCGAGACGGTGCAGGCGGCGAGCAACTTCGCCCAGGCGATCCGCAAGATGCCGATCCGCTGCGGCGAAGCGCCCGGGTTCGTGGTCAACCGGATCCTCAACTCGAGCGTCTCCGAGCTGTGGCGCTTTCAGGAGGAGTCCGGGATCGACGTCAAGGAGCTCGACCGCATCGTCTCGGAATCGAAGGCGGCGCCGATGGGGCCGTTCTTCCTCACCGATCTGCTCGGACTGGACACGGTGTTGCACGTGGCGGAGTACCTGAAGGACGCATACGGCGATCGCTTCTACGTCCACCCGCGGCTGCAAGAGCTGGTGGCGAGCGGCGAGCTTGGCGCTAAGACCGGAAAGGGCTTCTATGAGCACGGGAACTGAAGCTGACGTCGCGGCGCTCGTCGACCGCTTCACGCTCAAGGCGCTGGTCGAGAGCTGCCTGGTGCTCGAGGAGGGCCTCGCGTCGATGAGGGACATCGACCTGGGAATGATGGCCGGCGCCGGGATCATCCCGCCGCCGTTTGCGCGCGCCGACCAGCTCGGCCTCGACGAGCTGCTGGCCAAGCTCGAGCGCGCCGCGCAGGAGTGGGGGGAGAACTTCGAGCCG
>JAFAZV010000206.1 GCA_019239445.1 Solirubrobacterales bacterium | reverse complement strand
GGCCGAGGCCAGCATCAGCATCTCCTCGGTGGACACGGGCACCGTGGAGGAATAGCCGAGCACGGTCATCGCGCCCGAGTCACCGACCAGCACCAGGTCGACGCCGGCGTCCTGCGCCACCTGAGCCGAGGGGTAGTCGTAGGCCGTGACCATCACGAGCGGCTCGCCGAGGCGCTTCTTCTCGGCCAGCCGGGGCAGCGTCATCGGCAGCGGCCGGTCCAGCGAGGTGGGGACGGGGGTATGGGGGGTGGCTGACATTGCTTTTCTCCAGTCGTTCTAGAGCGCGGAGGGGATCAGGCGGTCATCGCCCGTGCCGAGGAGCGTTGCCACCTCGGCGTCCACTTGCAGGATCTCGTTGGCCGCGCCCACGTGGACCACGCGCGGCCGGTAGTTGTCGAGCTCGTCGGGGTCGTAGGCGGCGTAGGAGATGACGATGATCGTGTCGCCACGGTGAACCAGGCGGGCGGCGGCGCCGTTGACCTTCATCTCGCCGCTTCCGCGCTGGCCGGCGATGGTGTAGGTCTCGAACCGGGCGCCGTTGTCGATGTCGACCACCGCCACCTGCTCGAACTCGCGGATGTCGGCCTCCTCCAGGAGGCAAGGGTCGATAGTGATCGATCCGACGTAGTGCAGGTCGCAGTCGGTCACCGTGGCCCGGTGGATCTTCGATTTCAGCATCGTGCGCTGCATGTCAGTGTCTCCCGTTGTGGGTGTGCGCCTGCTCCGCATCCGTGGGGACGCGCAGCAGCTGGTTGTCGATCAGGCGGGTCCCGCCCACGCGGGCGGCGACCAGCGCCAGCACGTCCCGGTCGACGTGCTGCACGGTCTCGAAGGTGTCCGGAGCCACCAGCTCCAGGTACTCGGGGGCTACGCCGGCTGCGTCGAGCTCGGCCAGCGCGGCGGAGCGCACGGCGGCGGGATCACGCTGACCGGTGCCGATCACGGCCTGCGCGCGCTCCAGCGAGCGGTGCAGCGATGCCGCCTGGAGGCGCTCACCGGCGGTCAGGCGCACGTTGCGGCTGGACATGGCCAGGCCGTCGGCCTCACGCACGGTGGGGAGCACTCGCACCCGCACCGGGAGATTGAGGTCACTCACCAGGCGGCGGATCACGAGCGCCTGCTGCGCGTCCTTCTGGCCGAAGAACGCCACCTACGGCCCCACCATGTTCAACAGCTTGGTGACCACGGTGGCCACGCCGTCGAAATGGACCCGGCCGCGCCGCTGGCCCTCCAGGCGGTCGGTGATTCCGCTCACGCTGACCGTGGTGGCGAAGCCCGGCGGGTACACCTCCTCCGCCGACGGGGCGAACAGCAGGTCCGCGCCGTGGTTCTCAGCCAGCCGGACGTCCCGGGCCTCGTCCCGCGGATAGGCGTCGAGGTCGGTGGCCTCGTTGAATTGGGTCGGGTTGACGAACACGGACACAACGACCACGTCGCAGCTCGCCCGGGCGCCGTCGATCAGCGCCAGATGGCCGTCGTGCAGCGCGCCCATCGTCAGGACCAGGCCGATGCTCAGCTCCCGGCGGCGGGCGTCACGCAACTCGGCCCGCAACGCGCTCACCGTGCGCACGAGCTTCATGCCGGCACCGTCTGGGCAGCCAGCGCTCGGGTGTGCGCCGCGAGGACGTCATAGAGGTCGAGCAGCTCCGGGGCCCGGGCGCCGATCGCCTCCCGGTGAGCAGCCACCGTGCGCTCGTCGCCGCGCGCGATCGGGCCGGTGAGCACCTCGGCGGCGCCGTGGGCAGCCCAGTTCTCGACTGTGGCCCGCACTAGCGGGACGAGCATCTCCCGCCGCACCCCGGCCAGCGCGGACAGCTGCTCGGCGGCGTCCTCCAACGTGAGGAGGAAGTTGGACGCCACCGAGGCGGCGGCGTGATAGACGGCACGGTCCTCGTCGGCGAGCTCCACGGCCTGCATCCGGAGCGCGTCGGCGAGGCTGCGGGCGTAGGCCAGGGCCCGCGGGGTGGAGCCGGCGATGGTCACGCCCGCGCCGCCCAGCTCGGCGCCGGTGAAGGCAACGGTCATCAGGGGGTGCAGCACGAATCGCTCATGCGGAGCCAGGACCTCCAGCGCGGTGGCCCCGGAGGGATGTCCGACGACGAGGCCTCCGGGCAGGCTCGCCGCGGCGGCGGCGATCTCGCCATCCGGGACGCACAGCATCACGGCATCGGCCCGCGCGAGGTCGGCTTCCCGGCCGAGGGGGCCGACGACAGCGACCCCGGCGGCCGTCAGAGTGCTGCTCAACGCCCGCCCCAGGCGGCCGGCGCCGACGATGGCCAGACGGCGGGGGAGGGGGATGTCTTGGCGGGGTTCCCGTTCCAGTTCTCGCATGAGATACCGGTCGGCGGCGGTGAGCTGAGAGCCTGCAAGAGGTCCGCCCCGGGGTCGGTGGCGGCCTCTGGATCAGTTTACCCCGCAACGTGCGGATTGGAACAGGTGTTCGCTGACCGGCGGCGCGATTACAGTCTGGAGCGTGACCGATGCCGCCGAGCGCCGGGAGCGCCTGAAGGGGGTCTACGAAGAGGCTCGGGCCTGCACTCGCTGCCGGCTGGCCGGGACCCGGACTCAGGTGGTGTTCGGGGCGGGTAACGCCAATGCCGAGCTGATGTTCGTGGGGGAGGCGCCGGGGGCCAACGAGGATCGGCTGGGGCTGCCGTTCGTCGGCCAGGCCGGAAAGCTGCTCGAGAAGCTGCTCGGCGAGATCGGCTCAGAGCGCGGCGCGGTTTGGATCTGCAACGTCCTCAAATGCCGGCCGCCTGGCAACCGGGACCCCCATCCGGACGAGATCGAGGCGTGCCAGGACTACCTGCATCACCAGGTGGAGCTGATCGAACCCACCCTCATCTGCACGCTGGGCAACTTCGCCACCAAGCTGCTGCGGGGCGATCCGATGGGCATCTCCCGGCTGCACGGGCACGACGAGGTGCGGGTGATCGGCCGCCGGGCGGTCCGCCTGTATCCGCTGTATCACCCGGCGGCCGCGTTGTACACGCCGGCCACGCTGGAGATGCTGCGGGCCGACTTCCAGCGCATCCCGGAGCTCCTCGCCATGGGGCCACCGCCTCAGCCCGTCAGCACGCCCGATCCCGGCATCGAGCTAGATCTCGTGCCCGAACCGGAGCCCGAGCCGCTGCTGGCCGAGCCGGCGGCCGACCTCCAGCTGGGACTCTTCTAGACGGACAGGCTCTCGGCCGGCTCGGGGGTCGGCGCCGGCACGGGCGGCGCCGGATCCCGGCGCAGGGCGATGCCGAAGGCCAGCACCGCGCCCACCCCCTGGACGGCCAGGACCACGGCGGCAAACCCGGCAGGCGACTTCGGCCCGGCCACGAGCACGAACGGCTCGGCGATGGCCACGACCGCCAGGGGAACCAGGAACCAGGTCCGGCCCAGAGCGAGCATGTACTGGATCGCCAGGTAGGTGGTGGCGAGCACGGTGAAGGCCAGCCCGAGCACCAGCAGCGACCCCGACACCGTCGCGCGCTTGTGGCCGAAGGCAACACTCAGCAGCAGATGGGGCACGGCGGCGAAGATCAACAGGCATGGCACCGCGCACACGCCGATGATGGCCAGGGCCCGAGCCAGGACCTGCCGGGTGTCCTGGCCGGCGGCACGCCGGCGAGAGACCTCGGGGACGAGATAGAAACCGGCGCCGATCGCCACCCAGATCAGCACCTTGGCCGCGACTGCGGTGGCGGCGTAGGAGCTGGCCAGGTCCCTGACGCCGCTGAAGCGATGCTTGGCGGCGATGATGTCGATGTTCTGGAGAACGGCGATCACGATCAGTCCGACGATCGGGACCCACGCCCGCCGGACGTGGGTCCACAGCTGCAGCGCAGCGGCGTGAACGACGCCAGGCTGCACGGGGACGCCGCTGACCAGCTCGACGTGACGGCGCAGCTGCACGGCGCAGTACGCGCACATGGCGATGAAGGAAAGCGGCGTGCCGAGGTAGGCGCCGGTCACACCAAGCCCGATTGCGGCCAAGATGGCTCCCGTCAAGAGCCGCGTCGCCTGCTCGAACACGAGGCTGAGGCCGACCGACTTGTAGTCGCCGATGCCCTGCAGTGCGCCGCGCAGGATCGAGAGCTCGATCCACAGGCAAGCCGCCGGGAGCCCGATCGCGGCCGCCCAGGGGTACTTCTTCACTCCGACGGCCGCGGCGATCGGATTGCGCAGCAGGATCGACACCACCGTCAGCGCAAGCGTGAAGATGAGCATCGTCCGCGTCCAGCGCCGCAGCGTCGCGAGCAGCCCGGGACCGACGCCGAGGTGGCCGAGAACGCCTTCGCGCGCGGTCGCGACCTGGATCGCCTGCCCCACCACAGAGAGGATCAGGAAGTAGCTGACCAACGCAGCGAGGGAGCCGTAGTCCCCCAACAGGCGAGCGAACACGACCGTCGAGCCGAGCGCGATCACGTTGTTGGCGATCATCGCCAGCGCGAGCCCGGCGGCCTTGGCCGTATCGGAGCCGCGAAGACGCTCGATCTGCGGCCCGTAGGTGCGCTTCAGCGCAGCGATCCGACCGGAGGAGGTCTCTGTGGCGGGAGCGGGCATCAGGCGGTGTGAAGGTAGCGAAACCAGCAGCCGGTACGGATTACCCGCCGGCGGCCGAGCGGCTCGACGCGGCCGCCGGACGGTTCGGCGCGGCCGCCGGACGGTTCGGCGCGTCTGCCGGAGCCTCAGGTGCTGCTCTACAGTTTCCCGCCACCGATGGTCCGCAGCAAGGAGTCACGCACTGCTGCGCACACGGAGGCGATCGGGGCGGAGGTGGCCGAGACGCTGGTGCCGGGAGACGTCGTGCTCGTGGAGGGCGAGCTTGGAGCCGGCAAGACCACGTTCGTACGTGGCGCCGCCCGCGCTCTGGGCGTGACCTCGACGGTCAGCAGCCCGACTTTCACCATCGGCCAGCGCTACGAGGCGCCCGTGCCCGTCTCGCACGTGGATCTGTTTCGCGTCGCCGACCTCGAAGCTGAGGATCCCGACCTGCTCGAGGCCTACCTGGGCCCGGACACGATCACGTTCGTCGAGTGGCCGCGCGACGCCCAGGAGGAAATCGGCCGGCTGGCCCGGGTCGCTCGGCGGGTCCGGATCAGCCACGGCGGCGGCGATCGCCGGCGAGTGGAGCTGGATTGAGGGTCCTCGGCTTCGACACTGCGACGCGAGCGACGTCGGTGGCGCTGTGGGACCCCGAGGGGCTCGAGCTCGAGGGGCGCGACGACCCGGCGCCAGGACAACGCCCCCGCCACGCGGCGTGGCTGATGCCGCTGATCGCCGATCAGCTCGAGCTCGCGCGGCTCGACTGGGACTCGATCGACCGCATCGCCGTCGGCGTCGGGCCGGGAACATTCACCGGCCTGCGCATCGGGGTCGCCGTGGCGCGCGCGCTCGCCCAGGCGCGTCAGATCCCACTGGTCGGTATCTCCACGCTCGAATCGCTGGCGCTCGGGGCCAGACGCGCGGCCGGCGGAGAACAGGCGCCGAAGCCGTCGCACGCGGTGCTCGCGGTCATCGATGCCCGGCGCGGCGAAGCGTTCGCCGCAGGCTGGGACCTCGACGGCCGGCCTCTGCGCCACGCACGCGCGCTCACGCCCGACGCGCTGGCCGAGCGGACAGCCGAGCTGGGGGAAGGGGTTCTGGCGGTAGGTGACGGCGCGGTAGAATTCAGGTCGGTTCTCGAGCGCGCGGGAGCGCAGGTACCCGAGGATCGATCGGACCTCCATCGTGTCGCGGCGATCAACCACTGCCGACTCTCCGACGGCAGGCCGGAGAGCCTTCCCGATGAGATCCGCCCCGACTACCTTCGCCGCCCCGACGCTGAAATAGCTCGGCGACCAGACCACAGGCAATGACAGCGACTCAGATCAGCATCCGCTCGCTCAATTACTCCGACCTGCCGCAGGTCATCGCCGTCGAGCGCCGTTCGTTCCCGACGCCGTGGTCCCTGGCCATGTTCGTGCTCGAGTTCTCGAAGCCCTCGAGCGTCTGCCTGGCCGCCATCGAGGCCGGCAAGCTGGCCGGCTATCTGATCTGCGCGCGGTACGACCGGGTGTGGCATCTGATGAACATCGCCGTCGACCCGGACGCGCGCCGACGCGGTCACGGGCATCGCCTGCTCGAGGCGCTGCTGGATCGTGTCGGGCCTGAGGAGTCCTACACGCTTGAGGTGCGGACCTCGAACGCGCCGGCGATCGCCTTGTACGAGCGGTTCGGATTCCGCCCCGCCGGAACTCGCCCGCGCTACTACCAGGACACCGGCGAGGACGCGATGATCATGTGGCGCACGGCGGAGATGACATCGACGTCGGGCGCCGCCGGTTGAGCGCGTGACCGGCTCGCCGATGATTCTCGCGCTGGAGACGAGTTGCGATGACACGTGCGCTGCGGTGGTCGACTTCGACGGGAACATCCACTCCAATGTGATCTCCTCGCAGGGCATCCACGACCGCTACGGCGGGGTCGTGCCGGAGATCGCCTCGCGCCACCACCTCGAGCTGGTCGGCAGCGTCGTCGCCGATGCGCTGGCTCGGGCGCAGACGACGCTGGCGCAGATGACGCTAGTCGCCGTGACACGAGGTCCCGGGTTGGTCTCGGCGTTGCTCGTCGGCGTCTCGACGGCCAAGGCGCTGGCGGCCGCGTACCGGCTCCCGCTCGCCGCAATTGATCACCTGCACGGCCACGTAGCGGCGAGCTTCCTCGCCCCGGAGCCGTTCGAGCCGCCGTTCCTATCCCTCGTCGCCAGCGGCGGTCATACGCTGCTCGCCCGCGTCCGCGACCGTGGCCCCGGCTTCGAGCTCCTCGGGCAGACGCTCGACGACGCCGCCGGGGAGGCGTTCGACAAAGGCGCGCGGCTGCTCGGGCTCCCTTATCCCGGCGGCCCGGCGCTCGAGCGCCTGGCCCGCGACGGCGATCCCGACGCATTTTTGTTTCCGACCGCCGCCAAGCTCAAGGGACTCGATTTCTCGTTCGCCGGCCTCAAGACGGCGCTGCTCTACCGCGTGCGCGGGCTGGACGTTGCGGAGGTGCAGCGACGGCGGGCGGATCTCGCCGCTTCCTACCAGCGCGCGATCGTCGAGTCGCTGGCGAGTCGGGTCGAGCGCGGCCTCGAGCAGACGCGCCTGCATCGGCTGGCGATTGGAGGCGGCGTCGCGGCCAACGGGCCCTTGCGCGAACGCATGGCCGGCCTCGGCGTCGAGCTCGACGTACCGCCGCGCGAGCTGTGCACCGACAACGCGGCGATGATCGCCAGTGCCGCGCGGTTCGTACCCGCCGCGGTCTACCCGCACTACCTGAGCCTCGACGTGTACGCCAGCGGCGAGCGAGCGGCGGCATGAGCCCCTCGGTCGTGCTCTACGGCCGCCGAGGCTGCTGCCTGTGCGACGAGGCGCGGATGGTCCTCCTGCGCGCTCGGGACGAGTTCGCCTTCGACTTCGAGGAGCGCGATATTGAGCGCGACGAGACTCTGTTTCGCGAGTATCTCGAGCGCATCCCCGTGGTCACGATCGACGGAGTGGAGAAGTTCGAGCTCTTCATAGACGGGGCAGAGCTAGCGCGAACGCTGGCCGTGTCCGCGGCCGCAAGCCATCAGTAGAGTGAGACGAGGATGAGCTACACGGTCGGCCGCGGTACCGAGAACGCTCAGCCGGACGTCGAGAGGCCGTCGGAGAAGCTTTCGCTCGGCGTGGCGGCGCGGCTGTCGCGCTATCTGCAGGTGCTCACACAGGCGCGCAAGATCGGCAAGGACACGATCTCCTCCCAGGAGCTCGCCGATTACACGCATGTGAACTCGACCCAGATTCGTCGTGACCTCTCTGGCTTCGGCAAGTTCGGCAAGCGCGGGGTCGGCTACAACGTCGAGTCGTTGGTCACGCAGATCCGCAAGATCCTGCGCACGTCGGGCCAGCACAACATTGCCGTGTTCGGCGCCGGGCATCTCGGCATCGCGATCGCCAACTCGGACATCTTCGCCGACCACGGCTTTCGCGTGGTCGCCGTCTTCGACGTAGACGCGGAAAAGGTCGGCCGTCGCATCGGGCCGTTGACCGTGCGACACAACGCCGAGCTGCGCGCTGTCATCGAAGACGAGGAGATCGTGGTCGCCGTACTTGCAGTTCCCTCGCAGGCGGCGCAGACGCTCGCTGACGAGCTCGTCGACGCCGGCGTGAAGATCATCTTCAACTATTCGGACGCACTGCTTCAGGTGCCGCCGGAGGTCACGGTGCACACTTCGAGCCCGGCCGTCGATCTGCTCTACGCGCTGTACTTCTACTTGACCTGACGTGGACCTCGATCTGGACAGCGCTCGCGAGGCTTTCGAGCGCTCGACCGACTTCACGGTCGGAATCGAAGAGGAGTTCGCGCTGCTCGAGCCGACGGAGCTCGGACTCACCTCGCGCTTCGAGGAGCTGGGGGCGGCGGCAGCGGCGGACCCGGCTCTGGCGGGCTCGATCGCCGGCGAGCTGATCGCCTCCGAGATCGAGATCCGCTCCGGGCGGGGTGAAGATCTCGCTTCTGCGCTACTGGCTCAGCGGGACCTGCGTCGGAGGCTGTTCTCGCTCGCTGCCGAGCACCATGTTTCGCTTGGCGCCACCGGCACGCACCCGTGGTCGGATTACCGCGATCAGCGGATCATTGACACCGAGCACTACCGGCGGGTCGAGCAGGGGCTCAAGTACGTGGCCTGGCGCAACAACGCATTCTCGCTGCACGTACACGTCGGCGTGCAAGGCGCCGATCGCGCGGTGCTCGTGTGCGATCGCCTGCGGCCCGTGCTGCCCCTGGTGCTGGCGATCTCGGCGAGCTCTCCGTTCCTGGACGGACGGGACTCGGGCCTGCACAGCGCGCGGACGCAGATCTTCACCCGCAGCTTCCCCCGCTGCGGCGTGCCGGACGCGTTCGGCTCGTGGGAGGCATTTGGACGCTACATCGAGTTCCTCGTGCGGACGCGCTCGATCGTCGAGTACACCCAGGTCTGGTGGTCGGTGCGCCCGCACTTCGCCTTCGGCACGGTCGAGGTCAGGATCTGCGATGCCCAGCCAACCGCCGGAGAGTCGGAGGGCCTCGCCTCGCTGCTCGTTGCGTGCGTTGCCCAGGCGGCACGTGACATCGACGCCGGGGTCCCTTGGATCGACCTGCCGCCGCGCATGATCGAGGAGAACGTCTGGCGTGCCCTGCGCTTTGGCCTCGACGGCGAGCTGATCGACTTCGAACGCGGCGAAACCTATCCGGCCGCGGAAGCGGTCGAGCGGCTGCTCAAGTGGACCGAGCCGGTGCGCAGCGAGCTCGGGATCGAGGTCGCGCTGCCGGCGTTGAACGCCGCCCAGCGGCAGCGGCGGATGGTCGAGTCCGGCCTGTCGATCGTCGAGATCTTCGCAGCGGTGGTGGCCGAGACGCGGGATACGTATGCTGGCGCACTGAGAAGTACGGCGGAGGTGAGCAGATGAGCGCAGCCCAAGGTCAGCCCGGGGCGCAGCCGAGCGAGGAAGAGCTGCGGGCGGCCTACGAAGCGGAGATCAAGAAGATTCGGGTTGAGCACGTGCTGCTCGAGCACGTGGTCACGCTGGTCAACCTGGGGATGCGCCGGACCGGCCTGGCTCCCGGTACCGAGTCCGAGCGCGATCCGGACCAGGTAAAGCTCGCGATCGAAGCCGTCCGGAACTTGCTACCGCTGCTCGAGCAGGCGGCGCCGGAACAGATCAAGCCGATCCGCGACGCGCTCTCGCAATTGCAGCTGGCGTTCGTGAGGATCGGCGGCCAGCCGGCCGGTGAAGGTGCCGCGCCGCCGGGTCCTCCGGCGAGCGAGGCCGCCGGCGCAGCGGCGGGAGCGGCGGGCGGTGCGGCCGGCGAATCGGCCGCCCAGCAGGACGCGCCGCCCGACCCGGAGGCGCCCGCTTCCGGCCAGCCGGGACCCGCCCAGCGCAGCGGTCGCCTCTGGGTGCCGGGCCAGTAGCCGATCCGCGAACTGGCCCGCGGCGGACGCTACGTCCCGTCGCCGCGCACGGTAGACTCCCGCGCCGTCTGATTCCGGGCCACCGCTCGATGACTTCGGGTGGCGGCCCTTTCCCGTTGTTTGGCCGCGCTTCGTGGCCTGACTGAGAGCTTCCCTGGAGGAAACCGTTGTCCAGCTTCCTGACGCACCATGGCGTCGTGGTCGCACTCGTCTGCGCGGCGGCCGCGATCGTCTACGGCGCCGTCACGTCTCGATCTCTACTCGCGCTGTCGCCGGGCAGCGAACGCATGCGCGCGATATCCGCTGCCGTGCAAGAAGGTGCCCGGGCCTATCTCAATCGCCAGTACGCGACGATCGCCGGCGTCGGTGTCGTCTTGTTCATCGTCCTGATCCCAATTCAGAACATCCGCGTGGCGATCGGCTTCGCCATCGGCGGGATCTTCTCCGCCGCAGCCGGCTACATCGGCATGAACGTCTCTGTACGCGCGAACGCCCGGGTAGCGGAGTCCGCGCGTGGCGGCGTCTCCCCGGCGCTCTCGGTCGCCTTCCGCGGCGGCGCGGTGACCGGGCTGCTCGTCGTCGGCCTCGCCTTGATCGGCGTCGCAGGGTACTACGGGATCCTCACCTGGCTCGTCGGCGAGACCCCGCGCAGAGCGGTTGATGCTCTCATCGGCCTCGGCTTCGGCGGATCGCTGATCTCCGTCTTCGCCCGGCTCGGGGGCGGCATCTTCACGAAGGCTGCCGACGTCGGGGCCGATCTGGTGGGAAAGATCGAAGCCGGCATCCCCGAGGACGATCCGCGCAACCCGGCCGTGATCGCCGACAACGTCGGCGACAACGTCGGCGACTGCGCAGGGATGGCCGCCGACCTATTCGAGACCTACGCCGTGACGGCGGTTGCCGTGATGCTGCTCGGAGTGCTGCTGTTCGATCAGGCGAGCACGTTGGCGCTGTACCCGCTCGTCCTCGGCGGCCTGTCGATCCTCGCCTCGATTATCGGCACGTTCGCAGTGCGTTCCAGGTCAGGCGACGTCGAGCGGGCGCTCTACCAGGGTCTGATCCTGTCCGGAGGCCTGGCCGCAGCCGCCTTCCTGCCTATCACCTACTGGATGATGAACCACGTCAGCCTCAAGCACGGAGCGACCCCGCACTGGTGGAAGTTCTACCTCTGCTCGCTGATCGGGATCGGCGTCACTGCCTGCCTGTTCGTGATCACCGACTACTTCACCTCGACCCGTTTCGCACCTGTCAAGAGCACCGCGCGGGCGTCACAGACCGGGCACGCGACGAACATCATCCAGGGCCTCGCCCAGGGCTATCAGTCCACGGCGCCGCCCGCAATCGTGATCGCGCTCGGCATTCTCGGCGCGTGGAAGCTGACCGGCGGCGGTAGCCAGGGCATCTACGGCATCGGCGTAGCGGTGATGGCGCAGCTGTCGCTGACCGGCCTGATCGTCGCCCTCGACGCGTTCGGGCCGATCACCGACAACGCCGGCGGCATTGCTGAAATGGCCGACCTGCCGGAGGAGGTCCGAGACGTCACCGACCCGCTCGACGCGGTCGGCAACACGACCAAGGCCGTGACCAAGGGGTACGCGATCGGCTCAGCGGCACTCGCTGCGCTCGTGCTCTTCAACGCCTTCGAGCGCGAGCTCAACGACAAGGGCAAGGTCTACTCGTTCTCGATCGGCGATCCGGCGGTCCTGATCGGGCTGCTGATCGGCGGGCTGATGGTCTACCTGTTCGTCTCGCTGGCGATGGAAGCCGTCGGCCGTGCCGGCGGCGCGGTGGTCGAAGAGGTGCGCCGCCAGTTCCGCGAGAAGCCGGGCATCATGGAGGGGACAGAGCAGCCCGAGTACGGCACCGCCGTGGGCCTCGTCACGCGTGCGGCCCAGCGGGAGATGATCATCCCCTCGCTGATCCCGATCGTGTTCACGTTCGTCGTCGGGCTGATCTCGACCCAGGCCCTGGGCGGCCTGCTGATCGGAGTGATCGTCGTCGGGCTGTTCGTGGCCATCTCCATGACCTCGGGCGGAGGCGCGTGGGACAACGCCAAGAAACTGATCGAGGATGGCGCGTACGGCGGCAAAGGGTCTGAAGCCCACGCGGCCGCGGTCACGGGGGACACCGTGGGTGACCCTTACAAGGACACCGCGGGTCCCGCGATCAACCCCATGATTAAGGTGGCAAACATCGTCGCGCTCTTGATCATCCCAATCATCACTTAGTAGCGAAGGTGACCGTCCCGCCGGGAGGACGAGCTAGGTTTGTCCAATGCGGGAGGTTTGCTTGCGGCGCGCGAGTCCTCCGGGCGGGACGGTCACCTGCGCAGCATTGCTCGCCCTGGCCGCCATCGCGCTCAGCGCTTGCGGGAGAGCCGAGAAGGCGCCGCAGCATAAGGCTCAAGCCAAGCCGGTGGCGGAGCCGATCTGTCGGCCGGCCGCGCGGGTTGCCGTCGCGCGCGCGGCGGGGGTGGGCGAGGAGGCTGTGGCGCAAGCCAGTACCGAGGGCAACAACGCGCAGCCGGAATGTCATTTTCGGGTGGCGCGGCGCCATTTACTGGTGGTGGCGAACGTCGACAGCGCGCCTCAGGCATACGCGCGGCTCGAGCGGACGATCGTCGAGGCGGGGCAGCAGTTCGGCGCGGTGCGGACGTTCGCGCCACCGGTGCACGTCGATCGCGTGGGGCTCGATGCGTCGTGGTTTCCGGATCAGCACCAGCTGATGAGCACCGATGCGGCGCGGCTGATCACGGTCGAGGTCGACTGGCGGGGCGCGCGCCAGAGGCGCAGCATCGGCCTCGCAGCCGAGGTGGCGCGCATCTACCTGGGCAAGCTGCAGCCACAATCCGCCCGCCCCCCGATCCCGTAAAGTCCACGCCCGTGTTCATCCTCATCGTCGGTTCGGGTCGGGTTGGATCGGCCGTCGCCAAAAGGGCACTCGAGGCGGGCCACGAGGTATCGGTGATGGACAGCGACCCGCTCTCGCACGAGCGGCTGGACAAGGACCAGACGACGACCTGGGAAGACTCCGGCGGCCGCTTCACCGTCGGCACGGCGCTCGAGATCGACGGCCTCATGGAAGCGGGTATCGAGGAAGCAGACGTTTTCCTCGCCGCCACCAGCGGGGACAATACGAACTTGGTGATCGCGCAGATCGCGCAGCGACGCTTCAAGGTTCCGCGGGTCGTGGTGCGCGTGGCCGACCCCGGCCGCGCCGCGTGGTACGCGGAGCAGGGCCTGATCACGATCTGCCCCACTCAGGCCGCGATCGACCAGGCGGGCGATCTGGTGCTGGCGCCATGAGGAGGCGTAGGCACTGATGTACGTGATCATCGCCGGCGCGGGCAAAGTGGGCTGGAACCTGGCGCGCGAGCTGATCGCGAAGGATCAGGAGGTGACGCTGATCGAGTCCGATCACAGCCGCTACCGCGTGGTCGAGGAGGAGCTGGAGCACGCGGTTCAGTACGGCGATGCGACCGAGCTGTGGGTGCTCGAGCGGGCGGGCATCCAGCGTGCCGACCTCGTGATCGCGGTCACCGGCGACGACGAGGACAACATCCTCATCTGCCAGATGGCGAAGGAGAAGTACGGCTGTCAACGCATCGTCGCTCGGGTGAACAATCCGCGCAACCTCCAGCACTTCAAGCTGCTCGGGATCCAACCTGCCGTGTCCGCCACCGACTTGATCCTGCGCTTGATCGAGCACGAAGTGCCGGAATACGGGCTCGTGCACCTGCTCGCGCTCGAGGAGGAGCACCTCGAGATCATCGAGCTCGAGGTGGGGGACGGTTCCCCCGCCGCAGGGCGGCGCGTGTCGGAGGTTCAGCTTCCAGACGGATCGCTGATCATCTCCGTGCTCCGAAGCGGCGCCGGCTTCGTTCCCAAGGCCGACTCGGTGATCGAGGCAGGAGACCAGGTCCTGCTGATCCTCGACCCCGGGCTCGAAGGCGACATCACGCCGCAGTTCGCCTCCAACGGCGCCGGCCTGTAAGCGCCTGGTGGCGGATCGCGGGGCGCCTATACTCGCGCCCTGAACTGGATGCCACTCCCGGCACAACTGATGGGGAATGGTGTAATGGCAGCACGCGACGCTCTGGACGTCGAAGTTGGGGTTCGAGTCCCTGTTCCCCAGTTCTGACTGCGCCGCCGGCGCTGATGCAAACCGGGCGGGGCCACTAGGCGCGCCGGCGCCGGACGCCTGTGGGGCGCCCGGCGCCGGAGTCGAGCAGCGTCGCCGGTGGGAGAGGGTCAGGGGTCGAGTTGCTGCCGCTCTTCCTCCCGACCTTCGAGCGAGTGTCTGAAGCCGCGCAGGCCCGCGCCAAGCGAGCGACCCAGCTCGGGTAGGCGCTTGCCGCCGAACAGCATCAACACGACCAACAGGACGATGAGTACGTGGGCTGGACTTAGGAACCCGGTCGGCATCGTCAACGAATCCCGCGCACGGCTGCGTCGGCCTCGCGAGCCAGACGAGAGACGAACTGGAAGAAAGCCGGGCTCTGACCGTCGAACAGCCCGTCGGCGGTGAGCCCACTGACCGCCGCCATCGCGCCGGCCAGCTTGTCGATCGTCGGACGAACCACCGAGCAACGGGGAAGGCCAGGGATGAACTCGCATGGCTCAGGCAGGATCAGGTTGGTCTGGGTCGCCTCGCTGCCTGAGCTGTTGAGGTTCGGGAAGAAGGTCCCCGTCTGCGGATCGCGCACTCCGGCCAACGGATCGGATACGGCATTGCCGGCCTTGTCGTGCCAGAGCGAGAAGTGGTTCGTCTCCACGCCGCCGATGGCGACGACGATCCGTAGGACCTCGAGGCTCGTCGCCTTCAGCGCCATCGTCGTGTACAGGCTGGAGCCGCCCTGCTCGATCATGGCGAAGTGAAAGCCGGCGCTGTTCGCGATCGCCTGCATCCGCTGATGAGCCGCATCCGACGGAACGGGCACGGGAGCGTCGTCCCCAGGTGGCGTCTCCTGGTCGGACACGGGGATGGCCGGCTGACCCTTGATCATCACGGCCTGTTCGAAGGTCGCCCCGAAGTCGGGGTTCGTCTCGGCGCGATAGCGCAAGTACCAGCTCGTGTCGACGTTCAGCGTCTTCAGGTTGGTGATGCGCTTCCTGCTTCCGCCGCCTGTGGCAGGACTCGGCGCCAGAGTGCGGAATGGTTCGAGAGTGACCTCACGCTGCCCCTTCGACCTGAGATACCCGTTGATGAACGCTTGGTGACTCTCCTCGTCATCTGTGTTGTCGGAGATGTACTGCGGCATGTCACCATCGAGATTCTGCAGCGCCGCGACATAGAAGTGGTTGCGCCCGTCGTTTGGCCGTTCGCTGCTGGCCTGCCCGCCGAACTCCGCGTACTGCTCCCACAGGTCGCTCTCGATGATCTCCGCCGCGCACAGGAAGCGGAGGATCGCGAAATCGCCCTCCGTCGGCGCACCGTCGGCCGCCGTCTCAGCACTTGCAGTTGAGGCGAGCATCGCGCCGGCGGGTAGCGCGGCGGCGCTCGCCAGTCCCGCCCGCTGGAGGAAGGCACG
The DNA here is from genome assembly GCA_019239445.1 of Solirubrobacterales bacterium. Lineage (GTDB taxonomy): Bacteria > Actinomycetota > Thermoleophilia > Solirubrobacterales > Solirubrobacteraceae > Palsa-465. Next base: position 6,227 of record JAFAZV010000206.1, on the reverse strand, counting down.
TCGACCGACGACGCGGTTCCAGATCCTCTGCAGGTCCTGCTGGGGAGGCTCGGGCGCAGGAGTATTTGTACCCACCTCGGTGGGATCGCCTTGAACAGTCATGTGTCACTCCTGGGTGACTAGGGTTTTGATGAGTGAGGGATACTGGATGGTGGGTGGCTGCTAACTGCCACGCCAAGTTGCAGCCATGTGCGGACGTGCAAACGCGAACCCGCGCCGACGCACAGATGGATCCGGCATTGAAAGTAGCCCCGACGGAAGAGAAGTGCGGTTACCTATGCGAGAGGGCTCTCGTCGGCAATTCCTTCCCGGCGAGTTACTAAGCTGCGATTAACCTGGCGGCGGCGCTAGCCCGGATCGGCGAACTGGGGTTGCTGCTTGGTCATCCCGGCCGTGACCGCAGCAAGCTGGTTGGGGGCGCCGATCAGGCTGCGCTGAAGCTCCGCCTCCAGCGCGAGGGTCTGGGCGGCCGCTGCCGTCCAGCTTTCGTCGAACAGCCGCTTGGCGCCGCGGATCGCGTCGGGTGAGCGCCGAGCGATTTGACGCGCGAGGTCATGGGCCGCGGTGAGCGGATCGTCGGCGACCCGGGTGACCACTCCGAGCGCGGCCGCTTCGGCGCCGGTGAACACGCGGCCGGTGTATGTGAGCTCCTTGGCCACGTCGATCCCGACCAAGCGCGGCAGGGTTCGCGTGATCGACATGTCCGGGATCAGGCCCCACTTGATCTCCATCACCGATAGCCGCGCGTCGGGGGCCGCGATGCGGATATCGGCGGCCAGGGCGATCTGCAGACCGCCCCCGAAGCAGTTCCCGTGCACGGCGGCGATCACCGGCACCGGCGTGCGGATCCAGTCGTATGCGGCACGCTGGAACCAGTTCGGCGCCGGCTCCTGCAGAGGCGCGGTCAAACCGGCGAGGCCGTTCCCGTTCGCCATCACCGACGCCACGTCGAGGCCGGAGCAGAAGCTGGGGCCCTCGCCGTGCAATACCACAGCGCGCACGGTGGACGTGCCCGAGACCTGCTCGGCGGCGGCGATCACGCCCTCGAACATGGCTACATCGAGCGCGTTGTGCTTGTCCGGTCGGGCTAGCGTGACGGTCGCGACGTGGTCGACCACCCGGATCCTGACGCGCTGCGGCGAGCTCACGGCCGGCACGCTAGTCAATCGGAGCGACCGGGTCGCCCACCCTGATCGTCGCCGGCTCGCGGACCTCGCCGTAGATGCCGAATGGCAGCGGCTCGGTCGAGTCGAGCTCGCGCCGGTATTCGCCCAGGATGTCGAGCGTCGGCACGTCGATCTTGCCGGTGTCGGGATGGCGGCTCGTGATCAGGCAGCGGCCGACGTGACCGTTGACGCGGATCGTCGCGGCGCCGATCCGGACCGTGCGCCCGAGCCACTGGTCCTCGTCGTGGGCGCCCGGACCGCGCACCTCGACCAGCATCCGGAACCGGCGCGAGTCGATCGTCTCCAGCCCGCCGACCTCGGCGAGCCGTGCCAGCGACGCCTCAGAGATCAGCGACACTCCGCCGGCACGCCCGCGATCCACCCCGCATAACGCCTCGAGCAGGCGCAGCGGTCGTCCGACGTGCTCAGACAGTGCGCACGCAAACGGGCCGTCGACGACTCTCCCGTCGCGCTGACGCGAGTAGAACCGCGCGGTGACGATCTCCCCCGGGTGCACCTCATCCTCGACTACGTGGCCGTCCGGGAACTCGAGGCGCAGGACGTCGTCGCGACACGAAGCGACGACTTCGCTGAGTTCACCCACCGTCTTGCCGTTCACCATACGATCGCGCCCGTCGATCACGAAGAAACGCCGGTCGCCGCGGGCTCCCTCTCGGCTGAGCTCGATCTCGTCCATGGTCAGCAGTCGGGTGCCCTTGATCGGCGTGAACGCGAGCTGAGTGATCTCGGCGCTCATCAAGCCGCCGCCTGCTCCGCCCAGTCGCGATACAGGCGCCAGTAGTGGCCCTCAGCCTCGAGCAGCTCGTCGTGCGTTCCCTGCTCGACGATCTCTCCGTGCTCGAGGACGATGATGCGGCCGGCGCTGCTGATCGTCGAGAGGCGGTGGGCGATGACGATCGCCGTGCGTCCGGCCAGCAGCCGCCGCAGCCCCTGCTCGATCAGGCTCTCGGTGTGAACGTCGACGTTCGAGGTCGCCTCGTCGAGCACGAGCACGCGCGGATCGGCGACGAGCGCGCGAGCGAACGCGAGCAGCTGGCGCTGGCCGGCCGAGAGCTGCACGCCGCGCTCGCCGACCTGCGTGTCGTATCCGTTCTCGAGTCCGCGGATGAAGGCATCCGCGCCGACCGCACGCGCGGCCTGGAAGACGTCCTCGTCGGTCGCTCCCGGGCGACCGAAGGCGATGTTCTCCCGCACGGTGCCGCTGAACAGGAAGCCTTCCTGGGGGACGATCCCGAGCTGCGAGCGCAACGAGCCGGCGGTTATCGAGCGCAGGTCGTGATCGTCGATCAGGACGCGGCCGTCGGTCGGGTCATAGAAGCGCGCCACCAGCTTCGCAAACGTCGACTTGCCGGCCCCCGTGGCACCGACCAGCGCCACCGTCTGCCCGGGTGGGATGACGATGTCGATGTCGCGCAGCGCCCAACTCGCCTCATCGCCGGCGCCGTAGCGGAACGACACGTCATCGAAGCGAAGCTCGCCCCGGATGCGCGGAAGCGGTTCGGCGCCGGGGGCGTCAACCAGCTCCGGCTGCTCGTCCAGGAGCTCGAAGATCTTGTCCAGCGCCGCCATCCCCGACTGGTAGGTCGTGTACAGCTGCGAGAGCTGCTGGATCGGGTCGAAGAAGTTGTTGAGCGCAGCGATGAACGCGAACACCACGCCGGTGGAGGTATGGCCGTTGATCGCTTCGATGCCGCCGATGATCAGGATCTCCACCGTCACCAGTGCCGAGAGCAGCTCGACCGCGGGGAAGTAGGCCGCGTTCAAGTTCACCGTCTTCATGTTGGCGGCGCGATTGTCCTCGTTCAGCTCGCGGAAGCGGGCGATGTGGCGCCGCTCCTGGCCGAAGGCACGCACGACGCGGATTCCGGATAGCGACTCCTGCAAGTAGCCCGTGATCGTGGCGATCTTCTCGCGCGTCAGGCGGTAGGCGTCGGCAGAGGCGATCCTGAACGCGAGTCCGCCGGCGGCGAGCAGCGGCAAGGCGAGGAACGTCAGCAGGGCCAGGTGGGGGTCCAGCACGATCAGGATCACGACCACGCCGATAAGCGTCAGCCCGGACTGGAACAACGTGGCGATTCCGTCCGAGACGAGCTGGTCGAGCGCCTCTACGTCGTTGGTCAGGCGAGAGATGATCACGCCGGCGCGGTTGCGCGAGTAGAAGCCGATCGACAGCGACTGCAGGTGCGAGAACAGGCGCACACGTAGATCCTGCAGCGCCCGCTGCCCCACCCAGCCGACGAGGTAGGTCTGAGCGTAGGTGGCGACGGCGTACACCACGGCCGAGAGCAGGAAGGCGCCGACGATCACGTCGAGCGCGGACACGTCGTGATGCTTGATCCCGTCGTCGATCGCCAGCTTGGCCAGCGGCGCCGGCGCCAGCGCGGCGCCGGTGGCGGTCAGCAGCGCCACGAACATCGCCGCCACGCGCCAGCGGTAGGGGGCGAGGAGCTCGGCCAGCCCGCGCAGCTTGCGCCCGCGGCCGGCCGTCTGCCGCAACCGGCGCCGGATGTCGTTCGAGCGCGGGCTCACAGCCCCGCCACCTCGGCCTCGAGCGGCTTGCGGGTCAGGAAGACCTGGTCCGGCATCCCCTTCTCGACGATCTCGCGGTACAGCTCCGAACGCTCGACCAGCTCCGCGTGCGGCCCCTCGTCGGCAACGCGACCGTCCTCGAGCACGACGATCGTGTCGGCGAGCGCGATCGTCGAGAGCCGGTGGGCGATCACGATCGTCGTGCGCTCCGCCATCACTGACCGCAGCGCGACCTTGATCTGCTGCTCGGTCGAGGCGTCGACGGACGAGGTTGCGTCGTCCAAGATCAGTATTCGCGGGTCGGCGAGGATCGCCCGCGCGATCGCCAGTCGCTGGCGCTGGCCGCCGGAGAGGGTCAAACCCCGTTCGCCGACGAGCGTGTCGTAGCCGTTCGGCAGCGCCTGCACGAAGGCATCGGCCTGGGCGGCTTGCGCCGCCGCCCGCACCTCCTCGCGCGTGGCGTCCGGTCGCGCGTAGGCGATGTTGTCGTGGACGCTTGCCGAGAACAGGAACGGTTCGTCGGTGACGATCGCGATGGCGCGCCGGAGACTCGTCAGCTCGACTTCGCGCACGTCGGCGCCGTCGATCCGCACCGAGCCCGAACTGACGTCGTAGAGACGGGGTAGGAGCGACGCCAGTGCGGTCTTGCCCGCCCCCATCGCACCCACCAGCGCCACCGTCTGCCCGGCCTCGATCTCGAGGTCGATGCCCTTCAGCGCCGGCTGCGCAGCGCCTTCGAACCGCAGCGTGGCGTCCCGGAGCGAGACGCTCCCGGCGCCGTCGGGCAACGGCGGCGCACCAGCCGGCGTCGTGATCCGCGGCTCCCGGTCGAGGACCTGGAAGATCCGCGCGCCCGATGCGACGGCGCGCTGAGCGGCGCTCAACATGTAGCCGAGCGTGCGCATCGGCGAGATCAGCATGAGCAGGTAGGCGTAGAAGGCCGTGAACTGGCCGAGGGTGAGCGTGCCGTGGATCACCTGCCGGCCGCCGACGAGCAGGATTAGCGCCAGCCCGAGATTGGGGACGAAGCTGATCATCGGGCCGTAGCGGGCTTGGATCCGCGTGGCGTAGATCGCCTGGTCGAACACGCGCGCTACGGAATGGCGGAAGCGGCTCAGCTGGCGCTCCTCTTGAGCGAATGCCTTGACCACGCGCACGCCGGAGATGTTCTCCTCGGCGTCGGCGGTGAGCTCGGCAATCCGCTGCTGCACCTCCTGGAGGGCCGGCCGCGAGCGCCGTCCATAGCGGAAAGCGATCAGGACGACGAACGGAACTGGGGCGAGGGCGAGTGCGGCTAGGCCGGGCTGAAGCGCGAACATCGCGACTCCGGCGAGCAGGATGGTCAGCAGCGACTGAGCGATGAAGATCAGCCCGTAGCCGAGGAAGAAGCGCACCGACTGCAGGTCGACCGTGGCGCGCGACATGAGCTGTCCGGTCTGCTGGCGATCGAAGAACGACAGCTCGAGCCGCTGCAGCTGCGAGTAGAGGCGATTGCGGAGGTCGAGCTCGACGCCGAGGGAGACGCGGCCAGCGATCAGTCGCCGAAAGACGCTCAGCACGAGCCGCGCCAAGCCGGCCAGCGTGATCGCGAGCGCCCACATGAGCAGGTCGTGACGATGATGACCGCGGATGGCGTCGATCGCCCGCCCGGTCAGGTACGGGATCAACACAGTGCTCCCCATGGCGCCGGCCGCGAGCGCGAAGGACACCGCAACCGCACGGCGGTAGGGATGCAGGAAAGCGAGCAGGCGCCGGAACGTTGGCATACTTCATAAAGTATAGTTACTCGGCGTGGCGCTGATGCTTGAGGCTGAGCGCGAGCGAGTGGCGGCCGCGGGTCGGCGCCTCGCCGCCGAAGGGCTCGTGCTCGGTAGCGCCGGCAACGTCTCGGCGCGCGTCGGAGAGCAGGTCGCGATCAGCGCGACGGGTACCGAGTTGGGGGACCTCGCTTCCGATCGGGTCATCGTCGTGGATCTGGACGGGCGGCCCGTCGCCGGCGGGCTGCCTCCGAGCTCGGAGCTGGGACTGCATCTCGGCATTTACAAGCGCTATCGCGCCGGCGGCGTGGTGCACGCGCACGGGCCCTACGGGACGGCGCTGGCATGCGTGCTCGACGAGCTCCCGGTGATCCACTACGAGATGCTGGCCCTGGGGGGCCCCGTCCGCGTGGCCCGGCACGCCACCTTCGGCACCGACGAGCTTGCCGCGGCGACGCTGAACGCTCTGCAGGACCGCAGCGCTGCGCTAATGGCCAACCACGGAACGATCGCCTACGGGTTGGACCTGGATGCCGCCGTCGAGCGCACGGTGTTGCTCGAGTGGCTGTGCGCGCTGTACTGGCGAGCGGCGGCGATCGCCGTGCCGCGCGAGCTCGACGAGGCCGAGCAGCGGGCGCTGGCACGCGCCTTCGCCTCGCGGCCGCCTACTCTTGGGCGCCGCGATGGGCTCTGAAGCGACGAACATCACCCGTCGGCGCTTCGTCGCCGGGTCTGTGGCGAGCGGTGCGGGCGC
>JAFAZV010000135.1 GCA_019239445.1 Solirubrobacterales bacterium | reverse complement strand
CTTTCTGATATCTATGGCGGATCGGCGCGATGGCTGAGCCCGCTCAGAAGACTCGTCCCGCGGGCGAGCGCTCGCAATCGGCACCTGCCGAGATTGCCTTTCGCAGCGTGGTCAAGCGCTACCCGGGACGTGACACGCCTGCGGTCGAAAACCTCAGTTTCGAGGTCCCGCCGGGCGAGATCTGCGTGCTGATTGGTCCGTCGGGCTGCGGCAAGACGACCGCGCTGAAGATGGTCAACCGCCTCATCGCGATCACCGACGGCGACATCACGATCGACGGCGCCAGCGTGCGTCAGCTCGAGCTCACGCAGCTCCGACGCGGCATCGGCTATGTGTTCCAGCAGATCGGCTTGTTCCCGCACCTGAGCGTGGAGAACAACATCGGCACCGTCCCGCGCCTGCTCGGCTGGCCCAAGGAGCGCATCCGAGCGCGCGCCTCAGAGCTGCTCGAGCTCGTCGGGCTAGACCCGAGCGCCGATCTGAAGCGCTATCCGGGCGAGTTCTCCGGCGGCCAGCAGCAGCGCATCGGCGTTGCGCGCGCGATGGCCGCCGATCCGCCGATCATGCTGATGGATGAGCCGTTCGGCGCCGTTGACCCGATCGCTCGCGACCGTCTGCAGAACGACTTCCTGCGGCTCCATCGCCAGGTTCGCAAGACAGTCATCTTCGTCACGCACGACATCGACGAGGCGCTCAAGATGGGCGACCGGATCGCGATCATGCGAGCCGGGCACCTCGTCCAGATTGCCACCGCGGATGAGCTCCTCGCGCGGCCTGTGGATGACTTCGTAGCCAGCTTCGTCGGCGCCGACCGCGGGCTCAAGCGTCTGCGCGTGCACAGTCTGCGCGACATCCAGCTCGAGCCGGCGAGCGGAGCCGAGGACTCGAGTCCGACGATCACCCGCGACACCACGCTCCACTACGCGCTGTCGATGATGCTGACCGAAGGCACGACCCAGTTGCAGGTCGTCGACGGCGAGAAGGGAGCGGTCGGGGTCGTGCGCATGGACGCCATCACCAAGCTCGTTGCTTCGGACGCTGATGGCATGCCTCAGCCGGCAGCGAGCGTGACCGAACCGAGTCCGCGTTGATCGGCGCCACTAGCTTGTTGCTGGCCGACTCCGGCCCCGTTATCCCGAAGTTCGGCCAGGCCTCCAACTGCATCGTTCAGAACAAGCAGTTCTGCGCCAGCTGGTTCGTCGACAACTTCAACTCGCGCTTCGCGCCGCGCCTGGTCGAGCACATCGAGCTCACTCTCATCGCGGTCGGCGTTGGGATGGTGATCGCCTTCACGGCGGCCATCCTCGCTTACAAGCAGGACTGGTTCGAGCGCCCGTTCTCGCTCGTGTCCGCCTTTTTCTACACGATCCCCAGCCTGGCATTGTTCGAGCTGCTCGTACCGATAACCGGGATCAACCGCTTAACGGCTGAAATCGGGCTCGTGTCCTACACGCTGCTGATCCTGTTTCGCAACACGCTCACCGGCTTGCGCGGCGTGCCACCGGACGCGCTCGAAGCTGCCCGCGCGATGGGACTCACGTCGCGCCAGCGCCTGCTGCGAATCGAGCTGCCGCTCGCGCTGCCGGCGATCATGGCCGGCGTGCGGATCGCCGCCGTCACCACGATCAGCCTGACGACGGTCGCCGCCTACATCGGCGCCGGTGGACTCGGCGCGCCGATCTTCGACGCGATCCAAACCGGCTTCAAGACCGAGTTCGTCGCCGCCGGCGCTCTCGCCGTAGCGCTGGCGATCGTCGTCGACCTGTTGCTGGTGCTCGTCCAGCGCACGATCACCCCGTGGAGGTCGCGCCGGCTGCGCAACGCCTGACATGCACGCCTTCGTCGACGCCTTCAACTTCTTCTTCAACCACCTCAGCCTGATGGGCGACAAGATCGTCGCCCACCTGGCAGTCTCGTTCGCCGCGGTCGGCATCGCGCTGGTGATCGCGGTCCCGCTCGGAGTGTGGCTGGGCCACATGCACCGGTTCTCGTTCCTGGCCATCAACGTCTCGAACATCGGCCGGGCCCTGCCTAGCCTCGCCGTTATCTCGATCGGTATTGCGATCCTCGGGATCGGCTTTCTCAACGTCCTCGTCGCCCTCGTCATCCTGGCCGGGCCGGTGATGCTCACGAACGCGTACGTGGGCGTGAACGAGGTCGATCCCGACGCCGTTCAGGCCGCCCGCGCGATGGGCATGAAACCCCGACAGGTGCTGTGGCGCGTCGAGCTGCCGCTGGCGCTGCCGTTGATCTTCGCCGGGATCCGGACTGCTACGGTGTTCGTGGTCGCCACGGCTACGCTGGCGACGTTTGCCGGCGGCGGCGGGCTCGGAGACATCATCGCGAACGAAGCCACCTATGGAACCGCCGGCGTGATCGCGGCCTCGCTGACAATCACGGCGCTCGCGTTCCTGATCGACGGCGCGCTCGGCCTCGTGCAGCTCGCCGTCACCCCACGCCCGCTTCGAGCCCTGGGCCGAGGCGCCCGTATGGACGCCATGATTCCGCCCAACTTGGAGGCCGGGGCACGTCGCTAACCCCGAGGAGGAACCACACGCCATGCCCGGAGTACCAACGAATCGCCCGCGCTTGATGCGAGCGCTGTTCGGGGCGGTTCTCGCCGTCCTCGTCACAGTCTTGCTCGCCGCCTGCGGCTCGAGCTCGAGCTCGACCTCGAAGACGACTGCGGCAGCAAGCCCAACCTCGGCTACGACCGCTGCAGGGTCGTCCTCGAGTGGCACCCTGACGCTCGGAACGAAGGACTTCACCGAGGAGTTCATCCTCGGGCAGCTCTACAAGCAGGCCCTCGCAGCCAAGGGCTGCAAGATCAACTACAAGGAGAACATCGGCGCCACCGAGATCATCGATCGCGCGCTGACCAGCGGCCAGGTCGACGCCTATCCCGAGTACACCGGCGAGTCGGTGGCGACCGTGGCCAAAATCAACAAGTCCGCCAGCAGCCCGCAGCAGGAGTACGCGCTGGCCAAGGCGTTCTACGCCAAACGCGGCCAGGTGATGAGCCAGATCACGCCGTTCTTCGACGTCGACGCGATCGCGGTGAAGAAGTCGTATGCCACGAAGTACGGTCTCGTCACCGTCGCCGACCTGAAGAAGGTCCCCCACTTCACGCTCGGCGCGAGGCCCGAGTTCCTCAACCGCCAGGAGGGCGCCGCCGGCATGAAGAGCGTCTACGGCTTGAACAACTTCACGTTCAAGTCGCTGGCCCTGGGGATCCAGTACCAGGCTCTCGACAGCGGGTCCGTTGATGCCGCCGACGTGTTCACCACCGACCCCCAGCTCGCGAGCGGCAAGTACACGGTGCTCAAGGATCCGAAGAACATCTTCGGCTTCCAGAACATCGCGCTGGTGATCAACAAGAACAAGCTGAGCGCGTGCCCGAACGTGCTCACCGTGGTCAACAACGTCAATAAGCTGCTGACCACGCCGGCGGTCATCTCGATGAACAAGGCGGTGGCGATCGACAAGCAGCCGCCGGCGACGGTGGCGACGGCGTTCCTGAAGGCCAACCACGTGATCTGAGTGCAAGCAGGAGGCGGTGGGGCGCGCATCCGCGTACGCCCCACCGACCTCCCGGCGCTGCGTCTGGAGCACAGGTCGCGAGGCGCTCGGTCCATACGCGTACGCTCTTTGATGTGGAGCGCGCCATGTTCAGCGACCTCGTCGCGCCGCCGGGCGGCGGGCGCGTTTTCGAGCAGTCGATGCGCCCCGGGCTCGCCGACTGCGCTCCGTCGGGCCGGATCCGGCTCGACGCGCTCGCGCGCTGGCTGCAGGACGTCGCTTACGCCGACGTCGAGGACGCCGGCCTGGCCGGCGGCGCGTTCTGGGTGCTTCGCCGCAGCCGCATCCGGGCCGAGCGCTTCCCCCGTTTCGCCGAGCGCTTCGACGTCCGCACGTTCTGCAGCGGCCTGGGACGGATGTGGGCCGAGCGGCGCACGACCATCGCGTGCGCAGGCGCGCCGGCGGTCGAGGCCGTTGCCCTATGGGTTCACCTCGATCCGGCTCAGCGCCGGCCGGCGCCACTTTCGCCCCAGGAGATCGCGACCTACGGCGGCGGCGCACCCGCCGTCGTACGGCGCGTGACCGCACGTCTGCGCCACCCGGCGCCGGACGGGGCTCGCGAGGCACGCCGGTGGCGATTTCGGGCCACCGAGTGCGACATGGCCGACCACGTCAACAACGCCGCCTACTGGGAGCCGATCGAAGAGGAGCTGCTCGAGAACGGCGCCGATCCGGACTGGGTGGATGCCGAAATCGAGTTCCGCACGCCGTGTCAGCCCGGCGAGAAGCTCGTGCTCGCCGCCGGAGAGCGGCGCTGGATTGTCAGCCCGGAGCACGAGACGCACGCGTCCGTTGCGTTGCGGGCTGGAAGCTGGTAGCGCCCGAGGCTGGGCGGGATAGGCTCGGTCATATGTTGATCAGCCCCCACCGGTTGCTGAAACTGCTCGCTGACCCCGACGCTCCGCGGCCGACGCTGCTGGACGTCCGCTGGCAGCTCGGCGGCCGGCCAGGACGCGAGGAGTACGAGGAGGGGCATATTGCCGGCGCGTCGTTCGTCGACCTCGACGCCGAGCTCGCCGGATCGCCCGGCTTCGGCGGCCGGCACCCGCTGCCGACTCGAAAGGTGTTCCAGCTCGCCATGCGTCGCGCCGGCGTCTCGTCCCGGCGCGCGGTGATTGCCTACGACGGCAATACGTCGGCGGCCGCAGCCCGGTGCTGGTGGCTGCTGCGGTATTTCGGGCACCCCGACGTGAGCGTGCTCGACGGTGGGTTCGCGGCCTGGACGGCCGCGGGCGGGGCCGTCGAGGCCGGATCGGGCGCTGTTCCGCCGGAGGGCGACTTCGTCGCCGGGCCTGCCGCGATGCCGCTGCTCGGCGCGGCGGGCGCCGCCGAGCTAGCCCATGCTGGCGTGCTGCTCGACGCTCGCGCGCCCGAGCGCTTTCGCGGTGAGCATGAGTTGGTCGATCCCGTGGCCGGGCACATCCCGGGGGCGCGGAACTTGCCGGCGGGTGAGCTCCTCGACGCGTCGGGGCGGTTCCTCGAGCCGGCTCGCCTGCAAGAGAAGTTCGAGCGCGCCGGCGTACGCCGTGGCGCCGCCGTCGGCGCGTACTGCGGCTCGGGCGTGAACGCCGCCCACACGGTGCTGGCGCTCGAGCTGGCGGGGCTCGCCGGCGCGCTCTACGCCGGCTCGTGGAGCGAGTGGATCACCGACCCGAGGCGGCCGGTGGCGCTCGGCCGCGGCAGGTTCCAGAGCCCGCATCCGGCATGATCTGAGCGGCAGCGATGGCAACCTCGCGTCCCTATCACTCGATCTACGGCCACGGGTTCGTCCGCGTTGCCACCGCGGTCCCCCATGTGCGTGTCGCCGATCCCGACTTCAACGTCGAGCGCACGCTGGCGCTCGCCGAGCAGGCCTCCGACGCGGACGCGGCCCTGGTGATCTTCCCCGAGCTGGGGATCTCGGCTTATGCGATCGACGACCTCCTGCACCAGCACGCGCTGCTGAGCGGGGTACGGCGCGCGCTCGAGCGGATCATCGCCGAGAGCCGCGAGCTGCAGCCGGTGATCGTGGTCGGCGCGCCGTTGATGATCGAGAGCGGGCTGTTCAACTGCGCCGTGGTGATCCACCGCGGGTCGATTCTCGGGGTCGTCCCGAAGAGCTACCTGCCCGAGTACCGCGAGTACTACGAGAAGCGCCAGTTTCGCGCCGCCCGGGACTTGACCGTCACCGGCATCGAGCTGCTCGGGCAGAGCGTGCCCGTCGGCGCCGACCTGCTGTTCACCTGCCGTGATGTCGAGAACCTGACCCTTTACGTCGAGGTCTGCGAGGACTTCTGGGCCCCGATCCCGGTCAGCAGCTACGGCGCCCTGGCCGGCGCCACCGTGCTCGCGAACCTGTCGGCCAGCAACATCACGATCGGCAAGGCCGACTTCCGCAAGCTGCTGTGCGCCTCGCATTCCGCGCGGGCGATCGCCGGGTACCTGTTCACCGCCGC
>JAFAZV010000202.1 GCA_019239445.1 Solirubrobacterales bacterium | reverse complement strand
GTAGCGCTACGCCGCTCGATGCCGGGCGGCCGCTTCGGGCGCGATCGCCACCTCGGGGAAGTCGAGTTCGGCGCCACACCGCACGCAGACGGTGTCGTGCAGCTTGAGCACTCGCCCGCAGCCGGGGCACTGACGTCGCAGCTCCTGATGCTCGACCCGGTAGCAGATCGCGGTCAGCAGCCCGATGAACGGGACCAGGCCGGAGATCATGAACCACATGAAGAACGAGCTTCCCTTGACCCGCCCGACGATCCCGCCGGCCAGGCCGAAGAAGAACATGATCACCAGTAAGCCTGAGCCGGCCACCGGCTTGCCTACCAGAAGAGCGTCTTCAGAGCCCAGAGGACGGCGATCGCGATTGCGACTGCGACGATCACCCAGAAGACGGCCATGACCAGGCCGACCACGAGCTTGATCGCCAACGCCAGGGCGACCACCAGCACGAGCGCCGCAATGACCTTCCTGAGGATCGGTGTCCGCTCCGGCTGCTGCTCAATTTGCGTTTGCATAGTCCTAAGCGTACCGCGAGCAGATAAGCCCTCGCGAAGGATCGCTCAGGTCAGTCGTACACGCGCCTCAGGTGTTCGAAGCGAGCTTCGGGTTCCTCGCTACGCGTGTTGAACTGAAGGCGGGCCAGCCGGTAGCGGCGCACAGGCGGCACTCCGGGCTCGGTCGGAGTCGGCGGGCGGTCGGCGAGCAGGACCACCTTGGCTGCTGATGTGGGGTAGGTCATGGCGAGGATGATCCTGCGGCGGTCTGGGGCCCGCATTGGCCCCCCGTACAAAGTTCCTGAACGCGTCTCGGCCCGGCGGCCTCACCCTCGAGCTTGCGTCACCGCCTCTGCGAGCGCGGGCCGGGCCGTCGCCGCCACGCGCCGCCGCACCCGCCACGGCGCGCCGGCGAAGGCGAGATTGGCGACGGTTGCGAAGCCGCTCTCATCGGCGCGCAGAGCAAGCAGCAGATGAGCGACCCGATCGCCGGCCGGAAGCTCGGGGTCGACCGCGCTGACGCAGTAGCAGAGAACGCGCCTGCCCCGGGGACGCACGAGCAGCGCCCCCGCCTCGCCGAGCAGCCACACACCAAGCCGCCCGCGTTCGACGACGAGACCGGTGCGCTCGAGCAGCGAACGCGCCGAGTGGTCGACGAGATCCCCGAGCAGCCCAAGCGCACGTCGCTCCGCTCCCGCGGCCGCAGCGGCCGCCGGACCGCGGGGCCGGATCACGTTCGCTCCCCGCGCTGCGTACAGCTCGGGAATCGCCCACGCGTGCGCGAGCAGGATCAGGCTGACGGGCAGCGTCACCGGCTTGGCGAGCGCGAGCAGCGCCGCGGCAGCGATGAACGGCAGCGTGTGCAGCGCCGTCGTGATCGTCCAGATGTGCTCGCGACGGCGCAGGATGCGCTCATCGACGCGCGGGCGCCAGAAGACGCTCGCGAGCTCCGGAAGCCCCGCGGACGGGGCCAGGTCCGAGCTGCTCAAGCCTGCGCGGGGCGGTTCGACTCCAGACCCTCTAGCCGCCCGCGATCGGGCGCCGGAGGATCACCAGCGACGCGTCGGTCGGCAGCTCATGCACCTGCTCGGCCTCTCCTTCGCCCCGCGTGACGACGGCGAAGTACCCCTGCTCGAGCTCGGCCCGGAACGTCGCCACCGCGGCCTCGACCGCCTCGGGATCGTCCGTGCTCCACTCGGCAAGGGTGGTGTGCCCGGTCCGGTCCATGCGGATGAGTTTTGACATCTGGCCTCCTCTCGTCGATGTCCATGGCATGCTACGCCCGCTCGCGGGAAGGTTTAAGCGCCTAGGCACGTCATCAGCCAGCAGATGATCCCCCACCGCCGCCTAGCTCGCGCCACTGTGACCGTGGCGCTGGCCGCGCTTGCGCTGCCGGCAGGGGCGCTCGCCGACGGGGCGCCGGCCACCTCCTCCGCGGCCAGCACGACGACCACGAGCTCAGCGCCGGGCGCTGGTTCGCCCAGCACGTCCGCGCCGGCCGCGGCTTCGGAACCCGCGCCGGGCACAACCACGACCACGACCACGAGCGCGACTCCTGCGCCTCCCGCCCCAGCGCCGGCGGCGCCCGTTGCGTCTGCACCGACTCGTGGCCGCCATGAGGTCGCCCTCGCGCACCGCCATCCGGACGTCCGCGCGCGCCGACATCGAGACGCCCGCGCGCGCCGCCATCGAGACGCCCGCGCGCGCCGGCACGGCGCCCGCAAGTCCGGTACCCGCGACCTCGTGCTGAGCGTCGCCTCGCACATCGCTCACGCCGCCGGCGACCCCGGGGACACCATCTCCGACTTCAAGTTCGCTCCGGCGACGATCACGATCCGCGTCGGCGACACGATCACGTGGACGAACAACGGGCCCACCGACCACACGGCGACAGCAAAGGACGGCAGCTTCGACACCGGAACGCTGAAGAAGGGCCAGAGCGCTTCGCACACGTTCACGAGCGCTGGCACGTTCGCCTACATCTGCAGCCTGCATCCGTTCATGCACGGGACGGTGGTGGTCGTGGGCTCTGGCGCGGGCGGTGGCTCGGGCAGCGGTGGAGGTGGATCGCGTAAGTCCGGCACGACGTCGGGCTCGTCCGGATCCTCGAGCCCCGCGTCGACGAGTTCGGCGGCCGCGACTGGTTCGTCGGGTTCGACCGGGACGACTGGCGCCGGCGGGTCGACGCCGTCGACGACCGGCGCGGCCACCTCGACGGCCCCGAGCACCGGAGCAGGAACCAGCTCGTCGACGCTGCCGACGACCGGGCTCGACCTCGCTCCGATCCTGCTCGCCGGCTTGCTGCTGGTGGGTGCTGGCATCGGGCTACGCGCCGCATCCGTGTCAGATAGCTGACCGCGGCCCGCCCCTCCCGGCCACATTGCGCAACAAAGTGGGTAATCGGCCGTTAGGGCAGGTAACGCCGCGAGCAGGGGAGGCGGCGGATCCAAGACACGAAGCGCGGGTCCGGGCGAGGCGGCGCCACGCCGACGCCTGCGTGCCGTGCGAGCTCCTGTGACAAACCTGACAACTTCAAGTGCAACTTTTAAGGCAAAACGGTGTTGTGATTAGTGCCACGGGGATTACGGGGCGCCGCCCAAGCCGTCTCGACGGGGACGCAAAGGATTCGCGCACGGGCGGAGAAATTGCTTAAGGCCGCGGGCTACCGCG
>JAFAZV010000207.1 GCA_019239445.1 Solirubrobacterales bacterium | reverse complement strand
TGATCGAGCTGCGGCGGCAGAAGGTGCCGGCGTGAGCGCCACGAGCACAGCGCCGCGTTCTGGCAACCGCAACCGGGTTGCGCCTGCCCACGCGCACGCGCTCCTGGCGCGCGCTGAGCACGCGATCAAGGGCGCGCTCTGGGACTGCCAGATGTGCGGCCAGTGCGTGCTGCACGAAACCGGCCTGACGTGCCCGATGACGTGTCCGAAGAGCCTGCGCAACGGCCCCTGCGGAGGCGTGCGCGCCGACGGCACCTGCGAGGTCAAGCCCGAGATGCGCTGCGTGTGGCTGAAGGCGTACGAGCGCTCAGAGCGACTGCCGATCTTCCGCGGCCACATCGACCACCTCCGCCCGCCGGTCGACCATCAGCTCGAGGGCACTTCGTCGTGGATCAACCTCGCCACCGGTCGCGACCGCCAGACTCCCGCCGGCTGGAGCACGGCCTCAAGTGTCGAACCTTGAACGCAAGCTCACGGCGGGCGAGTTCGTCGTAACCGCTGAGATGCCGGTGATCGACGGCGGCGGCCACGCCGAAGTGCTCCGTCAGCTCGAGCCCATGCGCGCCGTCGTCGACGCCTTCAACGCCACCGACAATCCCTCGGCGCACGCCCACGTCTCCTCGCTCGCCGTCTCGCTCGCGCTCAAGCAGGCCGGCGTCGAGCCGATCATGCAGCTGGCCTGCCGCGATCGCAACCGGATCGCGCTCGAGGCTGAGCTGATGGGCGCCACGATGCACGGGATCGAGAATGTCTCGTGCATGACCGGCGATGACGTCACCGCCGGCAATGAGCCCGAAGCCAAGCGCGTGTTCGACCTCGACAGCCTCCAGCTGCTGGCGCTGACGCAAGTGCTTGAGAACGGTCGATACCTCTCCGGCCGCGCGATCGAGCACGCCCCGCACTTCTTCGCCGGCGCGGTGGAGAACCCAGGCGCGCCGCCATACGAGTACCGCATCCGCCGCGCCGCCAAGAAGGCGCAGGCCGGCGCGAGATTCCTGCAGCTTCAGATCTGCTATCGCCCCGAGCAGCTCGCGCGCTTCATGCGCGTCGCCCACGAGACCGGCGTGAGCGCGCGCGTGGCGATGATCCCCTCCATATGCATTCTGCGCACCGTCGCGGGAATGCGCTTCGTCGCCACTCGAGTGCCGGGGATCGACGTTCCGCCCGCGACGCTGGCCCGTATCGAGCAGGCCGCAGATCCCGAGCACGAGTGCTTCGAGCTCGCCTACGAGCTCGCCGTCCACGCGCTCGAGCAACCTGGCGTCCGCGGCCTCCACTTCATCTCGTTCCGCACGGACGCCGGCATCGCGAAGCTGTGTGCCCGTCTGGGCATCGCCCCCCGAAGCGAAAGGCAAGCCAATGGATACAGTGCTCCGGTCGCGGTCTAAGACCGTGACCATCGGCGCCGAGCAGCCGTTCTGCATCATCGGCGAGCGCATCAACCCGACCGGCCGCCAGACGTTCGCCGAGGAGCTGCGCGAGGGCAACCTCGAGACGGTGACTCAGGACGCCCTGGGGCAGGTGCAGGCCGGCGCCGACATGCTCGACGTCAACGCCGGCATCCCGCTCGTCGACGAGCCCGAGCTGTTGAAGTCGATGCTGCGCACGGCGCAGGAAGCGGTCGACGTGCCGATCTGCATCGACTCCTCCGTCGTCGAGGCACTAGAGGCGGGGCTGTCGATCTACGAAGGCCGTGCCCTGGTCAACTCCGTCACCGCCGAGGATGAGCGCCTCGAGCAGATCCTGCCGCTCGTCGCGCGCCACGACGCCGCCGTGATCGGCCTGGCCAACGACGAGACGGGCATCCCGGAGACGCCCGAGAAGCGGCTCGAGTGCGCCCAGCGGATCGTCACCGCGGCGCAAGAGCACGGCATCGCGGCCAGCGACGTGATCATCGACCCACTGGCGATGACCGTCGGCGCCGACACCGAAGCCGTCACCACCGCGCTGCGGACGATCAGCCTGATCCGTGACGAGTTGGGGGTGAACATGTGCCTGGGCGCTTCGAACGTGTCCTTCGGGTTGCCTCAGCGCCACGTGCTGAACGCGGCCTTCCTGCCCATGGCCATGGCCGCCGGGCTGACCAGCGCGATCATGAGCACGGCCGAGGTGTGCGTGGCGAGTGTGCGCGCGTCGGACCTGCTGCTCGGACATGACCCGTGGGGCGCGAACTGGATCGCCGCCCATCGCGCCCGCCAGGCGGCGGCGAAGGAGCCCGCGGCCACCGCATGAACGTGCCCGCGCCACGCCGGCTCGAACAGGCCGCGGCTCCCCAGCCCGACCCCCAGCCGCAGGACGGCAGCGGCCGCGTCCGGCTGCGCTTCCTGCCTGGTGGCGAGGAAGTGCGCGTGCCGAGCGCGACGACGATCTTCGACGCCGC
>JAFAZV010000121.1 GCA_019239445.1 Solirubrobacterales bacterium | reverse complement strand
GCGCCGAACCAGCGGAACGACACGCGGTAGCGGTAGGCGGCTGGCGCGGCGAGGTCGCCGACCGACTTGTTGAAGATCCAGACGTCGCCGGGGCGACGGCCGAGCGTCCTGTCGCTGGGAGAGATCCAGCTGCCGAGGTCGCCGGCGCTTACCGCCGTCCACGGCCCGCCCGGCTTCAGCCGCGTGAGCAACTCGAAGCGCAGCGCCAGCCGCTTGGTTCCCCGAACCGGCCTCATCACCGCGCCCACCGCGACCGCGCGCCCGACCGGGCGCACAGCCTGCTTGCAGGAGAAGCTCCGCAGCCGCGCCGTCGACTGCGCCGCCTCGGCGGTGGCGGCGACCGGCAGCGACGTTGCGCAGCACGCTCCGGCAACGATCAGGATCCGCTTCATCACGTTGATTAACCAGCGGACGCAAGAGAAGTTGCAGCGAAAGCGGCCGAGGCGGCGCGAGTCGGGCTAAGTCAGCGTGTACAGCGGTCCGTCGCCGCCTTCGGGCGGGGTCAGCCTCCCGCCCTTGGCCGTGATCGCGCCGCACTGCACGCAGTTGGTGTAGTTGACGACCACGTCGACCGGCCCCGACGCGGGCGCGTCGTCGGGGATCTCGTAGACGCCAGCCGGGCACATCCACTGCCAGCTCTCGGCGATCTCGCGCGGGACGTTCTTGCGCACGCGGATGTGGTTGGGCGCGTCGTCGCGAGTCGCGTTGCCCGAGATGTAGACCGAGGAGAGCTTGTCGAAGATGTACTTGCCATCCGGCTTGGGATAGCTGCCCGCGGTCTTGCCGACGAACATTGGCTGCTCATCGTTGCGGTGCCACTCGAGCCGCCCCGGCGGCAGCTTGCCCTTGGTGGCGATCGCGAGGTTGACCAGCGGCGCGCCCTTGACGAACCCCTTGGAGAACGGTTGGCGCGTGTTGCGCACCTGGTAGAGCTCCTGCCCGATCGCCGAGCGCTCGACCGCGTCCTCGTAAGAGGACAGCGACTCGCCGCCCTTCAGCGAACGGTAGATCGCCTCCGCCGAGAGCATGCCCGAGCGGATGCAGTGGTGGACGCCCTTGAGCGAGACGGTGTCGACCATGCCGCCGGCGTCGCCAACCAGCAGCGCGCCCGGCATCGACAACTTGGGCATCGACCAGTAGCCGCCGCCGGGCAGAGCTTTCGCACCCCATCCGACGCGCTCCCCTCCCTCGAGGATGCCCTTGACCAGCGGGTGCGTCTTGAATAGCTGCAGCAGGTCGTGCGCGGAGGTGGTGGCGTCGCGGTAGTCAAGGTCGATCACGAAGCCGATCGAAACCAGATGCTCGCCGGTCTTCTCGTCCTGCATCGGGTAGAGCCAGGTGCCGCCGATCTGGCCGTACTTGGCCGGCAGCTTGAGCGGCCACGGCCCGATCGTGTGGATGATCCGGTCAAGCGGCTTGGGCACCTTCCAGAGCTCTTTGACGCCGAGCTCCCACACCTGCGGCTCGCGCCCTTCGGCGAGGCCGAACTCCTTGATCGCCGCCCCGGTCAGGTGCCCCCAGCAACCCTCGGCCAGGACCGTCACCGCGGCCATCATGTCGGTCCCAGGCTCGAAGTTGCGAAGCGGCTCGCCGTCTTTGCCGCGCCCCTTGTCGCCCGAGCGGATCCCGACGACCTGCTCATCCTCGACGATCAGCTGCGCCGCCGAGGTCTCGGTGAGCACATAGGCGCCGCCCTCCTCAGCCTGACGTTGCTGAAAGCGCGCCAATGCGGAGACCGAGACCACCTCGTTGCCGTGGTTCTTGAACGGCGGTGGTGGCGGGATGCGGACCTTCGCCTTGCCGTTGGGCAGCATGTACACGGCTTCCTTGGTCACCTCGCCGAAGGCGAAGCGCTCCTGACGCCACTGCTCTCGCGTCATGTCGGGAAACAGCTCCTGCAGCGGGCCGGGCCGCATCACCGCGCCCGAGAGGTTGTGACCGCCGCAGGTCTTCGCCTTCTCGATCACCGCCACGGGAACTTCGCCCAGCTTCTCCATCGTCTCGGGGTCGTCGCCCAGCAGCTGCAGCAGCCGGTTCGCGCACGCAAGGCCCGCCGTGCCACCGCCGACAATCGCCACGCCGACGTCGATGCGCTCGTCTTCGGAGTCCAGCTCGCGCTTGATGAACTCCTTGACTGAGTCGACCGGAGGGGGGAACTCGCTCGGAGCTGGATGATGACCGTTGAGCGACACGGAGATCAGCCGCCCTTCTTCGCCTTGATCGCCTCAGTGAGCTTGGGCAGGATCTTGTTGAGGTCGCCGACAATCCCCAAATCGGAGAACTCGAAGATCGGCGCGTTCGCATCCTTGTTGATCGCGACGATGTTCTCCGAGGCCTGCATCCCGACCTTGTGCTGGATCGCGCCTGAGATCCCGGCCGCCAGGTAGAGCTTGGGCGAAA
>JAFAZV010000108.1 GCA_019239445.1 Solirubrobacterales bacterium | reverse complement strand
AGTAGAAGGCAAACAGGTTGATCAGCGCGAGCCCGGCGACGCGCGGATCGGCGAGCGCCGCGTGCAGCGCCCAATACGAACCCGAGCACAGTCCGGCGAGCACGAAGCGCTCGCCCAGCTCCCGCACCGCGAGGTCGTCGATCACGTGGAGCACCTGCCCCGTCAGCCTCGGCTCGTACAGGCCCGCCACCTCTTGATAATGCTCCGCCTCCCCGTCGGACTCGCCGATGCCGGCCAGGTCGACGCGCACGGTTGCCACCCCCCGCGCCGCCCACCGGCGCGCCATCTCGACCCACGCTCGGTTCGGGCCGATCTCGCGCAGGGCACCTGCGCTGAGCAGCAGCGCGCCTATGGTCGCCCGCTCAGCGTCGACCGGCTCGGTGAGGATCGCGAACCCGGGCTGGTCGCCGAGGTCGAGCCACAGCGGCGTCTCTCGAACGCGAGCCTCGCCGCAGCGCAGCTCGATGCTGTCGCGCTCGAGTCCTGCCTTGTCCCGAGCGCCGCCGGCGCCAGGAGGCGACGCTCCGGGTTTCAGCCACTGCACCGTGGCGTTGATCGTCTGCCACGGCACCGCCGCGGCTTGCGGATGCGCCGTGAGCTCGGTGTAGTCGCCCCCGCCTTCGACGCTGACGTCGGCACCGGCCTGTTCGAGGTGAGCCTGCAGGCGCTTATCCGGCCCGAGCCGGTCCCGGCCCAGCAAGAGGATGCGCCGCGCAGCCGCCCGCGGCAGCTCGAGCTTCGTCAGGTCGAGGCCCTCGAGCGCGGTGACGGTCTCGGCGCTGAGCACGAACCCCACCGCCTCCAGCGCCCCTTCGGGCGCGGCCCCGTCGACTTCGCGGTCGCGCAGGTGCTCGGCATCGATGACGCCCGCGTGAGCTCGCAGCTCGCGCACGAGCATCCTTCCGCGTGCCGGCACCGACCACAAGACGAGATCGTCGATCGGCGCGCCGGCGCTCGCCGCCCGGCAAGCGACGAGGCCGCCGAGACCGATGCCGATCGCTGCCACGCGCTCAGCGGCGAAGCGCTCGCGCAGCCATGCCGCTGCCGCCTCGACGCTCGCGATCCAGCCTTCCAGCCGATCCGGGCCGTCCGGGTAGCCGCCGCTGTCACCGGTGGCGGGGAAGTTGATCCGCGCTGTTGGGAAGCCGCTGCGGGCGAGTTCCACCGCCCAGAGGCGCCGCGGCCGGTAGGAGCACATCTCCTCCCAGCCGAACGGCGGGCAGATCAGCACTGCCGTTGCTCGCGCGACCTCCTGCGGCGGCGCATCCACGAGCGCCAGCACGGGATCGGGCTCGAGCGCGAGCCAAACCGGGAGAGCGCGACTCATGCGTCCTCGCGTCGATCGATCCCGACGTGGCCGGCCAGGTTGAGCGCAGTCAGCCGGCCGGTGGGCGGTTGCGGAGCGTCGTTGTCGCGGCGCTCGAGCGCGAGAGCGCGTTCGCGCCCGGGCTCGAGCGAGAATGCATCGTCCGCGGGCGCGTAGCCGGGCACGTGCACGCGCACGCCATAGGCGAAGCGTCGCGTGCTCAGCACGATTCGCGCGCCGCCCTCCTTGTCCGGCTGCCAGCGCGCGCTCAGCCCGAGCCGCGCCGGGGACTCGCGATCGACCGGGCGACCCGCCGGCAGCCGAAAGCTCTGGGACAGCAACTCGGTCCCCTCCCCGCCTTCCTGTTCCAAGCTCAGCACGACCAGATCCTGCGCCGGTGGTCCGAACCGATACGCCCAAGCGGCGTCCACAAACCTCCCCACCAGCGCCTCCACGTTACCGGACCAGCCGCTGTGCCCCTCGAGCTCGACGTCGCGACTCGCCTCGCCCACGCGGAGCTCGAGATCGCGATACAGCCCGACGCGGAGCGTTGCCCGCAGCGGCTGCGGCCGGTCGTTGGCGATATGGATGGCGATTCCGCCCAGCCCTTCATTGGTGCTCCACACCGCCACCGGAGCCAGCACGCGGCGCAGGTGGTGCAGCGCCACCTTCGG
This sequence comes from Solirubrobacterales bacterium, assembly GCA_019239445.1. Lineage (GTDB taxonomy): Bacteria > Actinomycetota > Thermoleophilia > Solirubrobacterales > Solirubrobacteraceae > Palsa-465. The sequence continues at coordinate 6,036 of JAFAZV010000108.1, read as the reverse complement.
CCGTCCCGCGTGGTCGAGCACTCCCCAGCCGGCGCCGGGGACGAGGTCGCGCAGCCACAGCACGAGCGCGCCGGCGCAGGGCGAGCCGCCGCGCCGCCACTCGCCGAAGACCTCCGACATCACCTCGCCGCTGACCACACGCGAGAGCTCGAGGTAACGCTCGAGGTCGATCGCCCGGAGCTCGACCGGATCGAGCTCGAAGAGCAGACGCAGGTAGTGATCGCGGATGTCGTCGAAGTCCCAACCGGCGCCGCGATCGCGAGGCACGCCCGCCTTCCAGCGCGGATCGACAACGCTGAGCGGCTCCTCGCCCGCTATCTCGTCGATCGTTAGCTCGTCGGGCACGTTGGCGAAGGCGAGGCACTCGGCCGCGAACTTGACCTCGGCGCGCCGAGCGTCCTCGAGCGGGCGCCGGTAGCCGCCGACGCCGTAGTAGTTGGCGATCCCACGATCGGGCCGAAACGGCAGCTCCCCGCCCCAGGGCGCGGACGGAACATAGAACGCCTCGACTCCCGCCTCGGTCACGAGGTCCGGCAACAGCTCGCCGAAGAGTGGGCCGTGGGCGAGCGCGACGTCGAGCCCCAGCATCGCCACCTGCTGCGCGACCTCGCTGCCCCCGCAGAGCACGCTGAGGCTCGGGCGTGAGCCCAAGGCGTTCAGCAGGGCCCGTGCCTCGCCCCGCACCGCCTCCATGAACTCTTCGTCTTGCTCGGGGTAATCGAGGTTGGCGAACATGAAGTCCTGCCAAACGAGGATGCCGAGCTCGTCGCAGAGGTCATAGAACGCCCGGCTCTCATAGCAGGCCGTGCCCGGAATCCGCAGCATGTTCATTCCGGCGCCTGCGGCGGCCTCGAGTACGGGCCGGAGCTCGGCCGCGGACTGGCAGGGCTGACCGAGATCGCCGGGGGTCCATACCGCCCCTCGCGCAAACACCGAAACCCCGTTGATGCGCAGCTGAAGTCCTTCGCGCTCGAAGTCGCCGGAGAACTCGAGGGTGCGAAAGCCGACTCTACCCAGAGCGAACACGCTCGGCTCGCTCGCCTCCTCCGCTACCGAGAGCGTCACCTCGTAAAGCGCCGGATCTCCGTGCGTGTGCGGCCACCACGTGCGCGCGCGCCCCACGTGCACCTCCCCCTGCAGCTCCCAAGCGTCCTCTGCGGCCTGCCTGATCATCAGCGGCCCGGAGGCTCGGCTCCCACCTGAGCTCAGCTCCACTCGCGCCTGCGCCGGCAGCGCTCCCGACCCGAGCGCGCGCAGCTGCGCGCGCAACGACACCGAGGCGTCCTCGCCGTTACGGCGCGCACGCACGCGAACCCGGTGAAGAGCGAACCGGCGCCGGCGTTCGAGCCTGACCGGTTTGTACGGACCCACGACGGGCGGTCCCGGAGCGAAGCCGGGTGCACGACCGAGCAGCATCGTTCGGACGAATCGGAGGTTCGGCTGCGCCACGAGCAGCGTGCGCCACCGGGCCCGCGGCCGCCGGCGCCGGGCGAGCAGCGGCGCGAGCGCGCGGCAGCAGATGGCCAGCTCGTTCGTCGCGCTCAGACGGCCGCCGACATCGCACTCGTGTTCGGCGAACATCGAGTCGCTGTGCAGGATCGGCTCGCCGTTCAAGAACACATCGGCCACGGTCGCGACTCCCTCCAGCGCAAGCAAGACTTGCTCGTCCTCGCGCACGGGATGGGTCTCGAAACGGGTGCGAAACCACCAGTCACGGTCGTCCAGGTCACCCGCGTCCGCGAGCGCACCGGTGGCTTGCAGCGCCAGCGCAACCGTGCCGGGTACCTGCGCCGGCCGCCAATCCAGCGCCTGGTCCTCCGGCGGCCGCGCCAGCTCCCCGGCGGGTGTCGCCGCGAGCTCCCAGCCCACGGTCAGCGACGTCATCCAGCCGCTGACATGAGCGCTTCGATCGCGCGCTCCCACGCTTCGGCCATCGGCGCCACCGCTGCCTCGACATCGAACGCCCTGCGCCGTGCAAGCCTGAACCCGAGCGTCTTGCAGCTCCCCACGATCGCGTGCATCGGCGCCGCGGCCGCTCCCGCGCCAGCGCCGAACAGCCACTCGCTGTGCGTGGCCGCGATCTCGAACGCGGCTCCGACCATGCGAACGGTCGCGAAGGCGTAGGCGTGATACTCCTCGAGTCCGCCCTCGAGCAGGCGCGGCAACTCGGCGGCGAGCTGAGCCCCGAAGCGCGCGAACGGATTCTCACGCGGGCGCCTCAGCAGGTGCCGGCGCAGCAACTCGAGCGCGGCCGCGCGCAGCGCCTCGCCTTCCAGCTTGGGGCCGGCGTCAAAGCGGACGAGCTCGGTGTACGGCGGCAGCACGTCAGCCGTGAAGTCGCCGCCGATTCGGAACACGCCGCGGTAGTCCTCGCCCGTGAGCTCGTACAGGCCCGCGCTGTGGAAGTAGTGCAGCCGCTCGCGCTCGAGGTCGATCAGGTCCGCGGCGACCGAAGTCTTGACGTGGTCGTTGCGATAGCTCGTCGAGGCGGTGTCTGGCAGGTACCAGGAGTCGAGCTCGACGATCAGCGTGCGGCCCTGCTCGAGTTGCTCTGCGATCTGCAGCGGTATCGGCCGGTAGGGCTGCATCTCGTGGATGTCGACGCCGAACAGCAGCTCGAGGTCCTCCGGCGGAGGCTTGAAGAACGTCCACTGATCGCCCTCGAAGTCCATCCGCACCAGGTGACCGAACGCCGCCAGCGGCTCGAGGTCGCAGGCGTGCAGGAGCTCGATGATGATGTCCGTGTAGCAGTTGGTCTCGGCGTACGTGCGCGCTGTGCTGTGGAGCAGGTGCGGGACGTAGCCGTCGGGGGACTTGCCCGACAGGCTGGTCAGCCGGCGGGCGCTCGAGACGCTCATGAGAGCGAGAGCTCCTCGCGCACCGGCTCGGGCCAGGTGCGCGGGTCGAGGCCGTGCGTGCGCAGCAGCGCCAGCACGATTCGCTCGTGGCCGAAGCCGAGGCACGCTGTGTGGGCGGTGCCTCCGTCCGCAAGCGAGATCCCGAACGTACTGCCGAAGTGCTCGAGATGGTGATTGAACGACGCCAGGGCGGTGGGCTCCGGACCGGCGATGTACACGAGCAGCTCGAGCTTCAGCGCCTGCTCGCGCTGGGTGGCCGCGAGCATCCGCCCCTTGCGGCCGAAGAAGGGGTCGTTGGCGTTGTCGAGCTCCGCCTCGAGCCCGAGCGAGCGCAAAAGCGCCAGCCCCAGCTCCGCCCACTCATCGCGCCACTCAAGCACCGTCTCCGGCTCACCGATCCGCACTAGCTCGTGCTGGTGAAACATCTGCCGCCGGGCCGGGTCCTGTGAGGGCTCATGCCGGAACACCCACGACGCACCGGCATCGACGAACAGCCCGCCGGGTTCCAGACGCCCGCGCTGGGCGACCGCCGGGTACACCGGGTAGCAGGCCGCCGGGAGGAGGGTCAGGTCGGTCATGCGCTGGAACTCGCTCCAGTCCTCATGGCGGCTCGCCCGGTCGGCTTGAGCGATCGCCTCGGCCTCGCTTCCCTCGAACGCGTAGACGCTGCCGGCGAGATGTGGAAACGACGACAGATAGCCGCTCAACTCGAGCTGGTGGCGCGGCAGCAGGGGCGGAAAGCGCAGTCGCACCGCACCGCGGGCCGCTGCCTCGCTCGTGAGGCGATGGTCAAGGCGCCCACGCACATCCTCGAATACCTCGTTGTGGCCGTAGATGCCGGGCACGCCGCTCTCGATCAGCAGCCCGTGCTCGACCAGCTCGTGCAGGAACTCCACCTGGTCGGCTGTGACCGGCCTCACCTCGATGGCCACCACTCAGCCCTCCACTAAATGTCCTTGGCGATCATCAGCAAGCCGGCGTCGATCGAGTGGATCCGTTCGTTGGCGACCATCAGCCGGGCCGAGAGCGCGTCACGAAGATGGCGGCCGACGCCGAACGGGGAGTCGTTCTTGTAGGCGGCGATGCCGATCACCTCGAGCACGCCCGCGCAAACGCGCGGCGCCTGCTCGGACGCCGCGAGCTTGAGGTTGTTGAAGCGAAGGATCGAAGACATGGTCGACAGGCGCTCTCGCCCTGGCTCAGCGCCGGCCTCGATGAACTCCTCCAGAGCTGAGTGCACTTCGGAGCGGAGCATCGACAGCTCGGCCATGACTCTTGAGAGGCTTTGCGCCGCCGGCACCGGTTGACCGGGCTTGCGCCGCGCGGCCTCGCGCACGAAGCGCCGCCCGCGTTCGAAGGCTTCGGTGGCGATCCCCAGCCACACGAACGACCAGAAGATGTGCGACAGCGGCACGAGCGACTCGTTCATCACGGTTGAGAACGGCGACGTCAAGACCTGCTCGGGGGCGAACCGCGCACGGACGACGAACCCTGGCGAGCAGGTGCCCCGCATCCCGATCGTGTCCCACGTACCCGCCGGCTCGAGCTCGGTCTCCGAGGCGCGGTGCAGGACCAGCACCTGGTCTCCCGGCTCCGCGGCCTCCGACCGGCGCACGGTCGTGAACAGGTCGTCGGCGTGGGCGCCGTAGGAGACGGTCGGCGCCTGCTTCTCGAGCCGCATCCACCCGTTCTCGCCGGGCGCCACCCCGGCGATCGAGCGACCCATGTCGCCGCCGGTGCCGATCTCCGATGTGACCGACGCGATCAGTCGTTGCTCGTCGGCCAGCTCGTGCAGGTATGACTCGAACCATGGCGCGTCGTCGAGGTGGCGGACGATCGTTCCAACCTGGATCTGGTGCATCGCGAAGACCATTGCGGTGGCGGCGCAGCGGCGCGCGAGCTCGTAGCAGCCGTGCGCGATCGCCTCGACCGAGACGCCTCCACCACCGAGCATCTCGGGCGCGAGCGCCGACAGCGCGCCCGCCTCGCGCAAGGCGTCGATCGCCTCTCGGGGGAAGCGGGCATCGCGGTCAACCGCGTCGGCGTGCCGGCCGGCCACGTCATCCGCGATCCGCCGCAGCGTAGCGACGAAGGCCTGGTCGCGGTCGACGGCGAGACTCATGCCGCCTCAGCTTGAAGCTCGCCGATCGCCGCGGCGATCCCGGCCACGCTCTCGAACACGCTGCGTTTGAGCATCCGGTCCGGGAACTCGACGTCGAACGCGTCCTCGAGCGCCAGCATCACGTTGACGCTCGCGTGCGAGCTCATCCCGGCCTGGAACAGGTCCTCGCCGTCGGCGACCGCGTCGACGTCGACCGGCAGTCGGGCGTGGTCGCGGAGCACCTCGCGAATCCGTGCGTTGAGACTCTCGTTGGTGGTCGAAATCTCGGGCCTTCCCTTCCCCTCTGCTTACGAGTCTAGATGATGGATGGAAGACCCCCGCGCCGTCAATCCGCAGTCGATAACTAGATTCTCGGCCGGGCGACGTAGTGCAACTCGGTGCTGCGGCTGCCCGCGCCGTGCGGCACGGGGAAGCCCTCGAGGTCGAGACACTCGAGGAGCTCATAGCCCAGCTGCTCGAGCTGACGCTCCTGCTCGTCGCGGCCGATGTAATAGTGCAGCAGCCCGTAGTCCTGAGCGATGTCGTTGAGGATCGCGTAGTTGTCCGTCCGCCGTTCGAGTTTCACCAGGCGGCGCCGGTTGCGCAGCCGTCGCGGCGTACGCCGCAGCGCCCGGAGCACCGCCGCCGGCGGACGGTCAAGGAGCTTTTGGCCCAGCGCGCGCGCGCGCGCCAGCACGGGCCGCGCGCCGGCTTCGGCAGCGCCGTCCACGGCCTCGAGATTGTGCGAGGAGAAGATCAGGATTCCTCCCGGCGCGATCAGCTCGCGAATCGCGGCAAGCACCCGGCGGCGCTCAGCGTCATCGAGAACGTCGAGTACGTTGTAGGAGGCGAAGACCGAGTCGAGGCCGCCGCCATCCCACTCCCCGACGCTGCGCAGGTCTCCGACCCGTACGTCAGCGGTTGGATAGACCCGCCGGCAATATTCGACCATCGCCGGCGCGAGGTCGATGCCGTGCGCCTGCGCGCCCAACGTGAGGAAATAACCGAGCAGCCGGCCGGCGCCGCAGCCAAGCTCGAGCACCCGTCCCGACAGCACCTCGCGGTAGCGCGCCAGCA
>JAFAZV010000090.1 GCA_019239445.1 Solirubrobacterales bacterium | reverse complement strand
TGACCTTCGACGACGGCCCCGGTCCATATACGCCGGCGATCGTGCGGGCGCTGGTTCGCACGCACACGCCGGCGACGTTCTTCATCGTCGGCCAGTCGCTGACCGACTTCAGCTCCGCGCTTCAGTCCGAGCTGCGCCACGGCTTCGACATCGGCGATCACACCGAGAACCACGCCTGGCTGATCCACCTCGATGAGACCGGCCAGCTGGCGCAGATCCACGATGCCGCCAGCCGCCTCGAGCGGCTCGGGGCCCCTGCGCCGCGTCTGTTCCGGCCCCCGTACGGAGCGTTCGACACGACGACGCTCGCACTCCTGCATCGCATGCGGATGTTCATGGTGCTGTGGTCGATCGATCCCGGCGACTGGCGGCGCCCCGGCGCGGGCGCGATCGTCTCCGGCGTTCTCTCGCACGCGCAGCCGGGGGCCGTCGTGATCCTGCACGACGCCGGCGGCGATCGCAGCCAGACCGTGGCCGCCCTGCCGGCGATTATCAACGGCCTGCGCCGCCGGCATTACGACCTGGTCACCGTGCCGCGGCTGCTGGCGCTCGACCCGCCGCCGCGCCACCAGCAGGCCCCGCATCTCAGCGGCGTTTAGCCCGAGAAGCGACGCCGTTGTCGGCGGCGGCCCGCGGTGGGATACTCGCCGCGACATACATTCCGCATCACCGCCGGAGGTGCTCCATGTCGGAACCGGCCAGTGTCCTCGTCGTCGCCCATCAGACCGCGGCGACACCTCGTCTTCTCGATGCGGTGCGCGAGCGCGCTCGTCGAGGCCCGGCGCAGTTTCATCTCGTCGTGCCGCGCCAGCCGCACGGTATGCACAAGCTCGTCGACCCGCAGGATGCCCCCGAGGAGGAAGCCAAGCGCGTGCTGGACGAGGCGCTGCCGAAGCTCTCGCAGGCGGCGGGACATGACGTCACGGGCAACATCGGCGACTCCGAGCCGTTGATGGCGATCCACGACGCGATCAACCTGGGCAGCTACGACGAGATCATCGTCTCGACGCTCCCGCTCGGTATCTCGAGGTGGCTGAAGCTCGACCTGATCAGCAAAACGCGGGCGCTCGGTCTCCCCGTGACTCATGTCCAAGCGGGAGGGAAGGTGAAGGAGACCGCCGGCGCCGGAGCGTCCTAGTTCCACTTGCGGCGGCGGGGGTATAGGCTGCCGCGCCGATGAAGCTCGCCACGTTCGCTCCGCCTGACGGCCGCCCGCCTGTAGCCGGCATCGTCGACGGCGACGCGGTGACAGCGCTGCCGGAGGGGGTGCGCGTGGTCGACGTCCTCGCGCGCGAGGCGGCGGCGAGCGCGACGGACGAATCCTGGCCGCTCGCCGACGTGCACCTGCTGGCGCCGATTCCCGCGCCGGGCACGATCTATGCCATCGGCATGAACTACGAGAAGCACATCGCCGAGACCGGCGGCGAGCGTCCCGAGCAGCCGATCGTGTTCGTCAAGGTGCTGGGCTCGGTGGCCCCACCCGGTGGACCGGTCAGGTGTCCCGAAGTTGTGCGGCGCCTCGACTACGAAGGTGAGCTGACGATCGTGATCGGCGCCGAGGGCGCGATCGGCGGCTACTGCATCGCCGACGATGTGAGCGCCCGCGATCTCCAGAATCGCGAGCCGCAGTGGACGCGGGCTAAGGGCGCCGACACGTTCTGCCCGTTCGGTCCGTGGGTCACGACGGCCGACGAGGTGCCCGACCCCGGCCGGCTCAACCTGAAGACGTGGGTCAACGGCGAGCTCCGGCAGGACAGCAACACGAGCGACCTGCTGTTCGGCTGTCAGGAGGTGGTCGACTTCATCGCGCAGACCTGTCGGCTGATGCCGGGTGACCTGATTCTCACCGGAACCCCGAGCGGCGTCGGGATCGGTCTCGACCCGCCGCAGTTCCTGCGCTCGGGCGATGTCATCCGGATCGAGATCGATCGCCTGGGCGCGATCGAGCATCCCGTGAGTTAGTGGGCAGCACTTGAGGTAGAAGAACCTCGAGGATGGGTATGAGCGCCGTAACGAGATGCTGAAGCTCCATCCAAGCGCTCTCGACTACACGATCCTCGCGATCTACTTCGTAGTCGTCCTGGGCATTGGCTTCATCGCCCGGCTGTTCATCAAGAGCGACATCGACTTCTTCCTCTCTGGCCGCTCGCTGCCGGCGTGGATCACCGGCCTGGCGTTCATCGCCGCGAACCTCGGCGCTCTCGAGATCCTCGGTCAGGCCGCGAACGGGGCGCAGTATGGCGTCGCCGCCGTGCACTACTACTGGATCGGCGCCGTGCCGGCAATGGTCTTCCTCGGCCTCGTGATGATGCCGTTCTATTACGGCGCGAAGGTCCGCTCGGTCCCCGAGTACTTACGCCTGCGCTTCAACGAAGCCACGCACGCGTTCAACGCCGCCACGTTCGCGATAGCGACGGTCCTGATCTCGGGCGTGAACCTGTTCGCGCTGGCGCTGATCATCCACCTGATGCTGGGATGGTCGATCGCGACCGCGATCCTCGTCGCGGCGGCTCTGGTCCTCGTCTACATCACGCTCGGCGGCCTGACCTCGGCCATCTACAACGAGGTCCTGCAGTTCTTCGTGATCGTCGCCGCCCTCCTGCCGCTGACGCTCGTCGCCCTGCACTCAATCGGCGGGATTCACGGCGTCGAGCAGAAGGTCAAAGCGTTCCCCAAGCTGGGCGAGGCGGGCCTGCACGCCTGGCGCGGCCTGGGCGTAGGCCACGTCACGAACCCGCTGATGGCGAACTGGATCGGCGTCGTGTTCGGCCTCGGATTCGTGCTCAGCTTCGGTTACTGGACGACGAACTTCGCTGAGGTGCAGCGGGCGCTCTCGGCACGCAACATGTCCGCCTCGCGACGGACGCCGCTGATCGGCGCCTACCCGAAGATCTTCCTCCCGGCGATCATCATCCTGCCCGGGCTGATCGCGGTGCTGACGGTTCCCGGCCTCGGCGGCAAGGACGTCTCGATGCAGTACAACACCGCGATTCCGCATCTGATCGGCAACTTCCTCCCCGAGGGGATGCTGGGGATCGCGGTCACCGGCCTGCTGGCCGCATTCATGGCAGGCGTGGCAGCCAACGTGACGTCGTTCAACACGGTCGTGACCTACGACCTGCTGCAGGCTTACTTCTTCAAGGATCGAGACACGGCGTTCTACCTCCGCGCGGGGCGGCTCGTGACGATCGGCGGAATCCTGATTTCAGTGCTCACGGCGTTCATCGCCAAGGGCTACTCGAACATCATGAATTACATCCAGACGCTGTTCTCGATCTTCAACGCGCCCTTGTTCGCGACCTTCATCATCGCCATGTTCTGGCGCCGGGCTACGCCCTGGGCCGGGTTCTGGAGTCTTGTCTCGGGCACGGCGGCCGCGTACGCGACCAACCGCCTGAACGCCTACCACACGCTCTTCCACTTCGGCTCCGCGCTCAGCGCGAGCTTCTGGCAAGCGATCATCGCGTTCCTGGCCGGAGGCCTCGTGCTCATCGTCGTCTCGCTGTTCACCAAGCCGAAGCCGACTGAGGATCTGCGCGGCCTTGTCTGGGGCCTGACGCGCACGGAGGAGCGCGAGGTCAACGCGGATCCGCGTGACAAGCTGTGGTGGCGCTCGCCGGCGCTCCTCGGCGGCGTGGCGATCGCCATCCTGGTCGTCCTCAACATCATCTTCGCCTGATGAGTACCGACGATCCTCAGACTAGCGCGGACGACCCGCAGCGCAGCACCGGCGCAGAGGCGGCCAACCGGGGCGACGCCGAATCGCGACCGCTCTCCGACGAAGAGGAGATCGAGGCCGCGCGCACCGCCAACCGGTTCGACATCCGGCGCCTGATCGGGGGACTGTTCGTCCTCTACGGAGTGATCCTGGTGATCGTCGGGATCGTTGGCTCCCACGCGGTCAAGACGAAGGCCGCCGGGATCAACATCAATCTCTGGACCGGGCTCGGGATGTTGATCTTCGGCGCTCTCATGATCTTCTGGGCGCTCGCGCGACCGGTGGCGCCGGAGCCGCCCGAGACCCGGGGGCAGGGCTCGGGCCGGATCCGCCGCGCGCCCGCGACCTGAATGAGATGTTCGCCGGCGCGCATGCGCGCCGGCGCCGGCCGCGCATGCGCGGCCGGTTGGGCGGGGTGCATGCACCCCGCCCCCCTGCCTATTGAAGTCGGGCGTTGACCGCGATCTCGAGCCCTGACAGCGCGCGCGAGACCGGGCAGTCCTTACCCGCGTCCGCCGCCGCCTGCTCGAACGCCGACTGATCGATGCCCGGCACCCGGCCGGACACCGTCAGCTCCGAACGCGTCACGGTCGGCGCGCCGTCGCGCTCATCGAGTGTCACCTTCGCGCTGACGTCGAGGTGCTCGGGCGCGGTGCCGGCTTGCGTCAGGCCGTGCGCGAGCGCCATCGAGAAGCACGAGGCGTGGGCGGCGGCGATCAGCTCCTCGGGACTAGTCTTGCCGTCGGAGCGCTCGGTGCGCGACGCCCAGGTGACGGGCAAGTCTCCGAGGCCACCACTCGCGCCGGTGACGGTTCCGTGGCCATGGGCGAGATCTCCGTCCCAGCCGGTGGTGGCGTTTCGCTCGGCAATCGGCATCGCATCCTCCTCGGTCTAATAGTGTTGCGACTCAGAAATTGGACGGCAGTCGAGCGGCCCCTGGCGGCCCCGCGGTGCGTCCTCGTCGCCTCGCGCAGCGCTGCTGCGCGTCGGCTCCTGCGTCCTTCCGCGGCATCCACCAGTGACCACTCTTGGTGCCGCCGAATTTCTAACTCGCAACACTAGTGATGTTCGATCACGCGGTCGATGAGCCCGTACTCGACCGCTTGGTCGGGTTTGAAGAACCGGTCGCGCTCCA
>JAFAZV010000083.1 GCA_019239445.1 Solirubrobacterales bacterium | reverse complement strand
AGGGCGAGATGACCCCGATCACGCCCAGGGGCTCGTAGGTGAACGCGGAGGACTTCGTCTTCAGGAAGAGCTGCGGCATCGGGATCTTCTCGTCGGCCAGGATCTCCGGGCCGTTGCGCGCGATCCAGTGCAGAGCGTCGATCGTGGGCAGGACCTCCATCGCGAACGCCTCGTTGCGCGGCTTGCCCTGCTCCAGGACGATCAGGTCACGGATGTCATCGGATTCGTCGATCAGGACTTGCCCTGCGCGGGCCAGGTAGCGCGCCCGGTCGCCCAGAGTCAGCTGAGCCCAGAAGGGCTGCACCTGGGCCACTTCGGCGACGACCGCGGCAACCTCGTCGGGCGGCGTGATCCGGACTTCGCCGATGCGAGCCCCGGTCAGGGGGTTGAATGACTCGAGTCCCGCCGGAAGCGTGGCCACGCCCACGGCCGGCGAGACTAGCGCCCGTCCGGTGTTGACGCCACGCGTCTCCCTGCCGGGCTACGCCGCGTGCCCGCCCACGCCCGCTCGCGCCCGCACGCGGCTGACCAGAGCATCGACGATCAGCCCGCTCAGGGCCTCGCTCAGCTCGGCCTCGACCACGATCGTGTCCGGAGTCGCAGCGTCGAGGTCGATGGCGCCGAGGGCGAGGATCGTCTCGCTCGAGCCGACCAAAGTGTCCGCGCAGATCACCGCTCGCCGGCGGGGATCGAAGCGCACGAGCCGGGCGACGTCGAGCTCGTCCACCCCAACTCCCTGCCGCGCGAACAGCGCCCGGATCGCCGGTGCGTCGCCCGGGCCGACCAAGCGCAGGCGTACACGCGGCCCGGCCGCGAGCGCGTACGAGCGGCCCAGAGGAACGGCGGATGGCGACACTGGAGCCATTTACTACAGCGTAGTAGCTTCAATATCCGTGACTTTTCAACCCCGGCGCGCGTAGACGGCGAAGAAGTCGCGGTCGTCCGGGGAGAGGTAGCGGGTGGCGTCGCGGGGCATGTTCGGGAGCAGCTTCTGGGGCGCGCCGGCGCCCGGAGCGCCGTAGAAGTTAAGCGTCACCCACGCCGAGTTGATGTCGAGCTCCATCGCGCGGACGGCGCCAGCACGCTGGAGGATCTGGGCCAGGCTCGTCGCGGTTTGATCGCTGGCAGCGGCGTATAGGAGGTTGCCGCGGGCATCGATGCCGACCCCCGAGCGCCAAACCCGGACCGCGTTGCCGAGCGTCGCCCCCCACTGCGAACCGTCGCTCAGGGCCGGGTTGAGCTGACCCCCGGAAACGATCAGCGGCAGGTTCTGGCGCGCCAGCTCGACGTTCGGGCCGGGGTCCGGGCCCCCCGTCCACGTGATCAGGTTAGGAGTTCCGTCGCGGAGGCGGATCAGCGTGGCTTGGCCGTCGCGCAGCGGCGCGTAGACGTGGCCGAAGGCGACGAAGCCGCCTCGGTTGTCCTCGAGCTTGAAGCCGCTGTTGAACGTGGCCAGCAGCCCGGAGCGCAGGGCGAGCGGTACCTGAGCCGTGGCGCCTCCCGCGCCGGGCGGTTCATAGCGCCCGGGGTAGAGCTGGATCCACGCGCGCGAGGTGTCGATCCAGGCCACGCCGGCGACCATCTGCGGGAAGTTCGGATCCGGACGGAACGTGGTGACGAGCACGGGCGAGGCGCCACGCACGACCGGCCCGGTCCCGTGCCATACCCCCTCGCCGGGCAGGGGTGGGCTGACGGCGGGCGCGATCGGCGGCGGCTGATAGGTGGCCCCACCCGTCGCATTCGCCGCGCCGACGGTCGGCAGGGTCTTGAGCGCCTTGCCGCCCTTCGATGGCGACTGCAACGTGTAGTAGGCGCGCTCGACATCCGACACCAGCCACGCGGCGCCGTTGTCGCGCAGCCACTCCACGGCGCGCAGGCCGAAGCCGACGTTGGACGGCTGGCTCATCGCGCGAGCGAACGAGACGATCGTTATGAGGAGCATCGCGATGGCGGAGAAGACGACGATCCGGCGCACTCGGACGCGGATCGATGGCCGGGTGCGCGGGGGACGACGAGGGCGACGACGCGGCGCCGCGGCGGCGGCGGCCATCCCTCGCTGCCGAGGCGTGGCGGCGGCCGGCGGCGGGCGAAAGTCGAACCGAGGCTCCTCGGAGCGGGCGGTTCCGGAAGCTCGGGCGGGCGGCATCGGTGCTGGCGGCGTTCGACGTGGCCGGGTCTGGTCCTCTGTGCGCGTCGGCTGAGAATTCGCTCACTGGCGAATCCCGCCCACCCCTCGATCGGAATTCTCCAAGTCCCGCCCGCGCTCGAGGCGCGCGCTACGACGCGCGCCCTCGCGCCCGCCGGATCTCCTCGAGGCGCTCGACCAGCGCCGCCTCGGCCTGGTCAGGGTCATAGAACCGCGCTCCGATCGCGCGGTCGGGCATCAGCTCCTGGGGTGAGAAGTGACCCGGGCGGCGATGCGGGTTGTCGTAGCTGCCGTCGCTGCGGGTTGAGGAGGCGAGCCACGGCGGCGGCAGGTCGGCGCCGTGCTCGACGATGTGCTGGCGGGCGGCGAACACGGCGCGCTTGGCGGCGTCGGATTTCGGCGCCAGCGACAAGTAAATCGCCGCCTGCGCGAGCGCGAACTGGCACTCGGGAAGGCCGACGTGCTCGACCGCGGCGGCCGCGGCGGTGGCGATCACGAGCGCCTGGGGGTCGGCGTTGCCGACGTCCTCGGACGCGAGCACCACCATCCGGCGGGCGATGAAGCGTGGATCCTCACCGCCTTCGAGCATCACCGCCAGGTAGTACAGCGACGCATCGGGATCGGACCCTCGCGTGGCCTTGATCCAGGCCGAGATCGTGTCGTAGTGGCGGTCTGCTTGGCGGTCGTAGCGCAGGGCGCGGCGCTGCAGCGCGTCTTCGGCGTGGGCGAGCGTCACCGGCTCCTCGGCGGGCGTCACCTCGGCCGCCAGCTCGAGCGCGTTCAGCGCCGTGCGGGCGTCGCCGTCCGAGCGCGCGGCGAGGAAATCGAGCGCCTCGGGCGAGACGCGCTCGGGCGGTCCGACCTCGCCCAGAGCCACCGCGCGCTCGAGGAGAACGCGGATGTCGGCCGGTTCGAGGGCGGCCAGCTCGTAGACATGCGCGCGCGAGATGAGCGCTGAGTTGACCTCGAAGTAAGGGTTCTCCGTGGTGGCGCCGATCAGCGTCACCAGCCCGTCCTCGACCGCGGGCAGCAGCGCGTCCTGTTGGGCCTTGTTGAACCGATGGATCTCATCGAGGAAGAAGATCGTCTTCCTGCCCCCCGAAGCGAGCCGGGAGCGCGCCCGCTCGAGCACGGCGCGCACCTCGGCTCGGCCCGCTTGAACCGCACTCTCCTCCTCGAACGCCGCTCCCGAGGTCTCCGCGATGATCCGCGCCAGCGTGGTCTTTCCGCTACCCGGCGGTCCGTGCAGGATCATCGAGTGCGGCCGATCCCCCTCGACCGCCCGGCGCAGAGCCGAGCCCGGCGCCAGGAGGCGCTCTTGGCCGACAAACTCATCGAGCGAGCGGGGGCGCATGCGCGTCGCCAGCGGCGCATCGGGCGACGCGGGCGCGGGTGCAGCGGTGCCGCCGCCGGCCTCCTCATCGCCGAACAGTCGCTGCATAGAGCCAGTATGGTCGCAGCGTGCGCGCAGGAACACGGACGATCGTCGCGTTCGTGCTCGCGCCTGGGCTTGCCCTGGCCTGGCTCGCGGCCGCACCAGCGAGCGCCGCCGCGCGCGTGATCGTAACCAGGTCGCGCATCATCCTCGAGGCACCGCGGGCCCGGATCGTGATCCAGCGCGATCCGTTCCGCCTCGAGGTGCTGTGCCCGGACGGCACTGCCGCCCTTCCTGTTCCCGCCCGCGTGCTGGCGCGCGCCCGATCGCGGCACGACCTACCGCGGCCCGCGCCGGACCCAGGTCAGCGCGCCGCTTACCCGGCTGCCGTACTTCTTCCGCTGCGGCACACGTCCGTTCAGCGCCCGATGATCTCGAGTGCGACCTCGTGCAGCGCGCCGTTGGTGGCCAGCGCGTCGCCACCGGCGGCGGTGGCCACGCCGCCTAGGTCGGTCAGCCTGCCGCCCGCCTCCTCGACGATCACCTTCGGCGCCGCAAGGTCCCAGAGCTCGACCTCGGGCTCGCACGCGATGTCGACGGCGCCCTCAGCCAGCAACATGTAAGCCCAGAAGTCGCCGAGGCCGCGCGAGCGCCAGCAGCTGGCGGCGAGGGCGCGCAGACGCTCGGCGCCGTCCGCCCAGCCTTCGAGGCCGGAGAAGCTCAGCTGGGCGTCGCCCAGAGCGCCGACCTTCGACACCGCGATTCGCCGGGGAGACCGTCGCGAGCCGAGAGCGCGGCTGTCGTCGACCCAGGCTCCCTGGCCGCGCACCGCCCACCAGCGGCGCTGGAGGGCCGGCGCAGAGACGGCGCCGGCGACGATCTCGTCTCCGTCCTGGAGCGCCAACAGAGTGCCCCAGATCGGGATCCCGCGTACGTAGTTCTTGGTCGCGTCGATCGGATCTATGATCCAGCGCCGCGCGCCCGGCTCCGGCAGGGCTTCGCCGTATTCCTCGCCCAGAATCGCCTCGCCCGGCCGCTCATGCGCGAGGCGTGCGCGGATTGCCTGCTCGACGGCGCGGTCGGCCTCGGTGACGGGGGTCAAGTCGGGTTTGGTGTCGACCTCGAGGTCCGCGGCCAGGAAGCGCTCGAGGGTGATCGCGTCGGCGACGTCGAGGAGCGAGAGCGCGAGCTCGAGGTCGGTCGCCACGCCGCGGGATGCTATTCGCGACTACGCTCCGAGCTCATGGCGACGCCGGATCTCCAGCGGGAGACGACCGAGATCCTTCAGCGGCTCGTTCGCTTCAACACGGTCAACCCGCCGGGCAACGAGCGTCCGGCGATCGAGTATCTGGCCGCGTACCTGGAGCAAGCGGGCTTCGAGACCGAGCTCCTGGCCGCGGTCGGTGAGCGGCCGAACCTGGTCGCGACGCTCGCCGGCGGCGACGGCCCGACGCTCGTGTACCTCGGGCATGTCGACACCGTGCTCGCGGATCCAGCCGAGTGGCGGCATGACCCGTGGTCGGGCGACGTCGCGGACGGGTTCTTGTGGGGCCGGGGCGCACTCGACATGAAGTCGCAGGTCGCGGCCGAGGCAGTGGCCGCCGTGTCGCTGGCCCGAGACGGCTGGCGGCCGGCTCGTGGCGCACTCAAGCTCGTGTTCGTGGCCGACGAGGAGACCGGCGGCGACGTCGGGGCGCGTTGGCTGTGCGAGACGCACCCCGACAAGGTCCGCTGCGACATGCTCCTCAACGAGGGTGGCGGCGACGTGTTCGAGTACGACGGACGGCGCCGTTACGGGCTGTGCTGCGCCGAGAAGGGCATCTTCCGCTTCCAGCTCACGGCACGAGGCGCGGCCGGACATGCGTCGTTGCCCAAAACCGGCGACAACGCACTGCTCAAGTTGTCGCCCGTGCTGGCGAAGCTCGCGAGCGCGGAGTTTTCGTTCGCGCTCACCGACGGCCCGGCGGCGCTGCTGCGCGCGCTCGGCGAAGATCCCTCGCAGCCCGCCGCCGCGCTCGAATCGATCGGCAAGCGCGCGCCCGATCTGCTGATCTTCATCGAGCCGATGCTCGGCGTGACGCTGACGCCGACCATGATCCAGGCGTCGGAGAAGATCAACGTGATCCCCTCGCGCGCGTGGCTCAAGATCGACTGCCGCGTGCCTCCGGGCATGGGCGAAGAGGTCGCACGCGGGCGCCTGGAGGAGGTGCTGGGCGATCGGGCCGCCGAGCTGGAGATCGAATTCACGGAGAGGGTGAGCGGCAACCAGTCGGCGCTCGGCACGCCGCTCAGCGCCGCGATTGAGCGCTGGGTGCCCGCCAATGACTCAGGCGCCGAGGCGGTGCCGACCATCCTCCCGGCGTTCTCTGACTCGCGCTGGTTCCGCGCCGCGTTCCCGGACTGCGCCGCGTACGGCTTCTTCCCGCAGCGCCACATGAGCCTTCTCGAGGCGGGACCCCTCGTGCACAGCGCCAACGAGCGGATCGATGTGCGTGACCTCGGCTTCGCCGCGGGCTTCTACGCCGACATTGCGCGGGACGTCCTCGGCTGAAGCCGCGTCCGGCTCGCCTCCGAGCTCCCGCACCGAGCGCTGCATCACGGCAATCACCAGCAGCGCTACGCCGATCACGCATCCGACGCCGAGCACCGGCTGCGCGCCGAACGTGCTCGCCAGCGGTCCCGCAACCAAGAAGCCGAGCGGCAGCAGAGCGAGCGATCCCATCCAGTCCCAGGCGCTGACGCGACTGAGCGCGCGGGCGGGGATGTGGCGCGCGAGCGCCGTCTCCCACCAGATCATCAGCAGCGAAAAGCCGAAGCCGTTGGCGAACACGACGACGCCGACCAGCGCCACTGGCGCCCCGAGGGCGAACAGGCCGTTCTGCACCGGCCACGCCATCACCAGCAGTAGTCCGGCGAGCAGGGGCCGCGCCGGCCGCCAGCGCAGGCCGATCAGGGCGCCGGCGACGGCACCGACGCCGGCCAGGCTCTCGAGCACGCCGAACACGCCGGCGCCGCCATACACATCGCGCGAGATGATTGGCGCTAGCGCGTACCAGGGCGCGTAGACGCACATCACCGCGCCGGCGAACACCACGATCGTCACCCACACCCAGACCCGCGAGCGGACTTCGCGCCAGCCATCGTGCAGTTCGCGACGCAGCGAGGCAGGCGCCGCGGATGACCGGCCGCGCGGGCGCGGATGCACGCGCAGCAACAGCAGCGCGCTCAGCACGAACGTCGCCGCATCGAAGGCGAACGCCTCGCCGGCGCCGATTCCAAGCACGACTGCGGTTGCCAATGCCGGGCCGACGAGGAAGGCAACGTTCGCGACCGACTCGGTCAGGGCTTGGGCGTCCTGGATCAGCGACTCGGGCACGGTCTGGGGGATCAGGCCGGTGCAGGCCGGCTGGAAGAACGCCTGGGCGGCGCCAAACAGCGTCTCGATCACGACGATCTCCCAGATCCGAGCCGCGCCGAGGAAGATCAGCGCGGCCAGGATCGCGTGCAGCGAGCCACGCACCGCGTCGGTGGCGATCATGATGCGATGGCGTGGCAGGCGATCTGCCCATACGCCGCCGAACAGCAGCAGCGCCACGAGCGCGAGGGCCTGCGCCCCGAGCACAGCGCCGAGGTCGGTGGGCGAGCCGGTGCGTTGCGTGATGTACAGCGCGATCGCAACGACCACCACTCGGTCGCCGACCACGCTGGCGGCTTGACCGAGGAACAGATAGCGAAAATCTTGGTGGCGCAGGACGCGCAGATACGACTTCATTGCTCACTCTCGAACGGACGGGGTACGGCGGGACAGCGCGCTCAGGGCGCGGCCGCCGCAGGCCTCAGCGGGCGGCGGCGGAGGGAAGCTGAGTCACGGTCGAGCGCTGCGGAGCATCGCTCTTCCACAGTAGCAGCAGAATTCCGGCGGGTCCAGAGTCGGCCCATGCAATCCGGGCGGGTCCAGCGTCGGCGCATGCAAGCGCTCCGGCCGAAATAGAATCCGGCCATGTCGACCCAGGTATCGACGCGGCTCGCCCCGGAGATCTTCCGTCTGCCGATCGAGCGAATCCGGGACGGCTACTACTCCGACGCGTACTTCGTTTACACGAAGCAGCTGCTCGAGGACGAGGGACGTCATCCTCACGTGACGATGCAGGTCTTCCAGAAGCACGACTCGCTGTTGGGCGGCATCGACGAGGCGATCGCGATCCTCAAAACCTGCTCGGGGTACGCCGGGAACGGAGCTTGGGTGTCGGGCTGGGACGGGCTCGAAGTGCACGCGCTGCGCGAAGGCGATCGCGTCGCCCCGTATGAGACGGTGCTGACGATCGCCGGCGACTACAGCCTGTTCGCCCACTTGGAGACGGTGTACCTCGGGGTGCTGGCGCGGCGTTCGCTGATCATGCGCAACGTGAGCGAGGTCGTCGAGGCTGCGCGCGGCAAGCCGATCTTCTACTTCCCCGCTCGCCACGATCACTGGCTCGTGCAAACCGGCGACGGCTGGAGCGCGCATGTTGCCGGCGCCATCGGCGTCTCCACCGATGCGCAAGCCTCCTGGTGGGGCGGACGGGGAATCGGAACCGTTCCGCACGGCCTGATCGCCGCCTACGGAGGCGACACCGTCGCCGCCGCCAGCGCGTTCGCGAATCGCTTCTACGGCGAGATGAACATCACGGTTCTCGTCGACTTCGACAACGACTCCGTCGCTACAGCCCTGCATGTCGCGGACGCGCTCGGGCCGAAGCTTTGGGGGGTTCGGCTCGACACCTCCGAGTACCTGGTCGACCGCGCGCTGTTCGAGGAGCTGGGCAGCTTCCGGCCAACCGGCGTCAACCCGCGGCTGGTCGAGAAGGTGCGGGCGGCACTCGACGAAGCCGGGCATCCGCAGGTGCGCATCGTGGCGAGCGGCGGCTTCACCGCCGAGCGGATCCGGCAGTTCGAGAGCGCCGGCATCCCGGTCGACGCCTACGGCGTCGGGTCATCGTTGATCCGAGGCCAGAACGACTTCACCGCCGACGTCGTGCTGCTCGAGGGAAAGCCGTGCGCAAAGGTCGGACGCGCGTACTCGCCGAACCCGCGGCTGGAAAGGGTCGACTGAGGGCGCACTCTCGGGTCGCGCCAGGGCCTCAGTATCCTCAGCGCCGGGATGCTGTCGAGGATCGACCACGTCGGCGTGGCCGTCGAGAACATCGACGCGGCGCTGTCGCTGTACCGCGACGCGCTCGGCCTGGAGCTCGTGCATCGCGAAACCGTGGCCGAGCAGGGCGTCGACGCGGCGCTGCTCGACATCGGCGACGGCCACGTCGAGTTGCTCGAGCCGCTCGGCCCGGAAACTGGAGTTGGGAGGTTCCTGGCCCGGAAGGGGCCCGGTCTGCATCACGTCGCCTACCGCGTCCAAGACGTCGAGGCTGCCCTCGGGACGCTGTCGGCGGCGGGTCTGCGCCTGATCGACGAGCGTCCGCGCGGCGGCATCCGCGGCAGCCGCGTCGCGTTTCTGCATCCGGCGTCAACCGGGGGCGTGTTGACCGAGATCGTCCAGCCCGCCAAGGAGGCGCACTGAGCTATGGCAAATGAGAAGCCGCAACGGATCAGCATCGGGTTTCACGGCGGCCAGGTGCTGGCCGCCCGGGTCGCTCCGGAGGAGCTGTCGCGCCTGCGCTCGGCGCTAGGCAACCAGGGCTGGCACGACCTGAAATCCGAGGATGGCACGGTCGCAATCGACCTTGTCAGCGTGGTCTATCTGCTCGTCGACGACGAAGAGCACCGCGTCGGCTTCGGGACCTGACCTGCGCATGCAACCCCCCAGCCGCCGTCGCCGTGATCGTTTCGGTGCTCGTGTGTGCGGAGACCCATACAGCAGGGTGCAGGAATTTCTCCTCAACCGCGAGGTCCGCTGGGTGTAGCGATGGCGCTCGAGTCTGCGACCCGTCGCCCGCGCCGGCGTGGCGCGGACGCCGTCGAGGCAGCCGGGGCCTTCATGCGGCGCCATCGCCGCGCGCTGTCAATCGCGATTGCGTTGCTGGCTGTGGTCGGCTTCGTCGTCTTCGTCGTGCCTCAGATCAAGGGGCTGTCGGGGACGCTGTCGCGCTTGCGCGGGGCCGAGCCGGCGTGGATCTTCGTCGCGCTCGCGTTCGAGGCGACGTCGCTCGGCGGCTATGGCCTTCTCTTCCGGGCGGTGTTCTGCTGCGAGGGCGTCCGCATCGGCTGGCGCGAGGCCTACCAGATCACCCTTGCCGGAACGGTGGCCAGCAAGCTCCTCTCGACGGCGGGGGCCGGTGGCGTTGCGCTGACGATCTGGGCCCTGCGCGCCTCGGGCCTGCGGCCGCGAGTGATAGCGCGCCGGATGCTGGCCTTCGAGCTGATGCTCTACGGCGTCTTCGCGCTTACGTTGGTGGTGGTCGGTCTCGGACTGCGGACCGGCTTGATGGCGGGTGAATCACCGTGGACGCTGACCGTCATACCGGCGATCGTCGGCGGCGCCGCGATCCTGGTCACGGTCACGCTCAGCCTCGTCCCGCGGGCGCCGGTGACGCTACGGGAGTCGGTGCAGATCGCCGCGCGCCTGATTCGGCGTCAGCCGATCGCGCTCGCCGGCGCCGTCGGCTACTGGGGCTTCGACATCGCAGCGCTGTGGGCGTCGCTGCACGCGTTCGGCCACCCGCCGCCGCTGGCGACGATCGTGATGTCCTACTTCATTGGCCAGCTCGGCAACACGCTGCCGCTGCCCGGCGGTATCGGCGGGGTCGAGGGCGGAATGATCGGATCACTGATCGCGTTCGGCTCGTCGGGCAGCTTGGCCGTCCTCGGCGTGCTTCTGTACCGGCTGATTTCGTTCTGGCTGCCGACGGCGCCGGGCGCGATTGCCTACCTGCGGCTGCGGCAGACCGTGGCCGGCTGGCGCCAAAGTCAGGGCGCCGAGCTCTCAACGCCCGACGCTGAAGGCGATGTGGCCCTCGCCATGAGCGATGCGGGGCCCGACGGCGACCCGGCGGATCTGGCACCCTGCGCGCCCGCAGCGGACCGCGTCAGTCAACGTCCCTCCCTCTCCGGCGACGAGGAGGTCGCCCGCACGCACGCCGGCGGCGGCAAGGGCGGCGCGTCCGATTCCTAGCACGACGTCGTCGCCGGGATGGCGGTTGCCCGGTGTGCGGCGATCGGCCAGTAGCGCCTCAGCCCGACCCCCAGCCGGGACGAAGCCCGCGCTCTCGACACCGATGTCCTGGCCGTGGGGCAGGCCAGAGGCGCCGATCAGGATGCTCTTGCCGCCCGGCGTGATCGCGTAGATCACGCCGCTGATCTCATCCGGAGCGATCAGGTCACCGCCGAAGCGCCCGAAGGACGCCGGCGCGACCGCCAGCCCGCCCTCAACCCGCGGCGCGTGCTGGGTGATGGTTTGAATATGGCCACGACAGTCGATCGCCTCCACGGTGGTGCGCCGGCCAGCGTTGATCGTCACGAGCAGGCGACGCCCGAAGGCGCCGGTACGGTCGAACGCGATGCCGTCGATCAGCCCGGGCGCGCTCAGGATCGCCAGCTGGCGCACGCGGCCGTCCGCGCTGACGCGCACCACCCCCTGCGGCGGCCTCAGCCGCAGTGCATAGACGACATCGGCGCCGAAGCATCCCGGTGGCGCTACGTCGATATACGGCTCCTCCCCACCCGGGCTCCGGTACGCGCTCGCGAACGGCCGCGCCGATCCATTCGGCGCCAGCAGCGCCAGATGACCTGCCGCGGCCAACACAATCGAACCGTCGCGCCGCGGGCCGGCGACGTCTAGGGGTCGGCTGACGTGCACGAACGTGGTCCAGCGCGCCGGCTGTATGCGCTTCGCCGCCAGGGTGCTCGTCGAGGCGCTCGCCGCCTCGCCCGTCGACGGGCTCGTCCGCCCGCCGCTCGAGCCGCCACACGCAGCCAGCGCCACCGCTAGGAGTATCGCCAGCGCTGCCTTTGCCCACATGGCGGACACGGTAGCGGCAGCGAGTTCAGCCAGCGCCGTACATTCAGCTCCGTGTCCCTCAGCGCCTCCGATCGGGAGCTCCTCGTGCTGCTGCGCACCCGCGCCCATTCGCCGGCGCTGGAACGCGCGCTCGGCGCCTATGCGCGCACCGGCGAGCACGCCGCCTGCTGGCTGACGCTCGGCACCGCAGGCGCGCTGTTCGATCGCGACCGCATGCGGCGTCGATGGTGGCGCCGGGGCGTCAAGATCGTGCTCGCCTCCTACGGCCTCAACTACGCAGTCAAGCTCGCGGTGCGCCGGCCGCGGCCCGAGTTGCCGGGTTTGCCGCAGCTGACGCCCACCGTCTCGCGGCTGTCGTTCCCGAGCGCCCATGCCACGAGCTCGTTCGCCGCCGCTTATGCCTTCCGCCCGCTGGCGCCGGGGTCGCTGCTGTACGCCGCGGCGGGACTGTTCGCCTTCAGTCGCCCGTACCTCGGCGTTCACTACCCGAGTGACGTCGTGGCGGGGGCGGCTCTCGGCACGCTCGTGGCCGGAGCTTGGCGCGAGGAGGCTGGCGCGTGAAGGTCGGCATCGTCGGGATGCCGAACGCCGGCAAGTCGTCGCTGTTCAAAGCCCTCACCGGCGTCGGCGCCGACGCCGCGAACTACCCGTTCACGACGATCGAGCCCAACGTTGCCGTCGTGCCGGTGCTCGACGAGCGGCTCGAAGCGGTGGCGCGCACGGTCGGCGCCGCCAGGGTTGTGCCGGACACGATCGAGTTCCACGACATCGCCGGGCTCGTGGCCGGCGCGCACCGCGGCGAGGGACTCGGCAACCAGTTCCTGGCCAACATCCGCGAGACCGACGCGATCGTCCATGTCGTCCGCACGCACGAGGACCCGAACGTGGTCCACCCCGACGGCCGAGTTGACCCCTTGGCCGACATCGAGACGATCGAGACCGAGCTCATCCTGGCCGACCTCGAGCAGGCGGAGCGGAGGGTCGAGCGCGTCTCGAAGGCGGCCAAGTCCGGGGATCGGCGCGCCGTCGCCGAGCTTTCGTGGCTCGAAACGCTGGTCGCGGCGCTTCAGGCGGGGCGTCCGGCGCGCAGCGTGCCGCCGCGGGCTGACGCGCCCGACGCCATGACACTGCTCTCACCGTTGACGGCGAAGCCGGTGCTGTTCGTCGTCAACGTGGAAGAAGGAAGCGACGAGGTGCCGGCGGCTGTGCGGGCTCACGCCCACGCCACCGGTGCCGTCGTGGTCGCCGTTTCGGCGCGGCTCGAAGCCGAGCTCGCGGAGCTGGAGGAAGGTGAAGCGGACGCCATGCGGGCGGATCTCGGGCTCAGCGAATCCGGCCTGCAGCGGGTCATCCGAGGCGCGTTCGCGCTGCTCGAGCTGGTGGCGTTCTTCACCGCCGGGGCCGAGAAGCCGGCGCAGTCATGGCATCTGCGTCACGGTCTCTCGGTGTGGCACGCCGCCGGCATGATCCACACCGACATGCAGCGGGGCTTCGTCCGCGCCGAGGTGGTGTCCTGGCAGGAGCTCGTAGGTGCCGGCGGGTACGCCGGCGCTCGGGACCGCGGGACGCTGCGACTCGAGGGGCGCGACTACGTTGTCGCCGATGGCGATGTGATCACGATCCGCTTCACCCCGTAACCGGTGTCCGGTTCCTGCGCGGATCACGACCACCAGAGATGCGACCAGTTCAACCGCCCGTCCTAGGTGGTCGCTTTTGTGCTGCTCAGAGCACACAAAATGCAACCACTGGGGACCAGGGGCAAAGTTGGTCGCGATCTTGGTGGTCGGTCCTCCTAGCGAGCGAACGCCGGCGCCTGCTCGAACAGCCGCTGCGCCACCGTGAACGCCGGCTTCACCGTCCCGTCATAGGCGATCAGGCCCTTGTGATGGATCCCGTCCGGGCTGAGCCCCGGCGGCAGCGTGACGCCACCCGTCCACCCCGGCGCCACCGCGAACTCGCGCAGGGTCCAGTAGATCGCGCCGTTCATGAACGGCAGGCGATCGAGCACGCGGTAGGTCTGCTCGAGGTACTGGCTCTGGAATCCGTAGGTGCCCTTGATCGACGCCTGCCCCTCGAACAGCGCCTCGGCTCCGAACTCGGAGATCGCCAGCGCCACCTTCGGATAGCGGGCGTGCGCCTGAAGCAGAAACGGCTCCAGCGAGCTCAAGTCAGTGACCGAGTGGCCGGCGGGCCCGGTGTACCAGCCGAAGTAGTGCGAGATCCCGAGCACGTCGAGCTTTGAGTAGATCCGCTGCGCCGGGTAGCCGGGGTAGCAAAACGTGTCGAGGGCGACCGGCACGCCCGGGTTCAGCTCCCTCGCCAGCGCGATCGCACGCGTGAGGTACGCACGCGTGCCGGGCGTCCGGTCCGGGTTCGGGGTGAGCTCGTTTCCGACCGAGTCGATCACCACCGAGGCATGGTTGCGCGCGCCGATCAGCGTCGAGCGCAGGAGGGCCATCGCGCGGGCCCGGCCGGCGCTCGAGCGAAGCTGCGCGTCGGCGTGATCGACCGGCGGCTGGGACCAAACCATGATCCCGGCTTGGTCGAGCGCGTCGAGCAGCCGCGGACTGAGGAGGTAGTGCGCGCGCGTGATGTTGGCCCCCGCGACCCGCAGCTCGGAGACGATCGTGTTGATGTCGCCATCGCTCAGCGCCGCGCCGCGATCCTGCACGTCCTCGTGGATCGACGCGCCGTGCAGCCAGACCCGCCGGCCGTTCAGGTAGAGGATCCCGCCTCGCACCTCGATTCGCCGCATCCCGACGTGGAGCGTCTCCGTCTGCTCGACCCGACCGCCCGCGACCGCGTCGACCTGCACGCGGTAGAGATCGGGACGCGCTGGAGACCACAACGCCACCGGGCGGCGAACCGGGACCCGGAAGTTGACGCCTACCGCGGCCCCGGGCGCCACCGGCGCAACGCCATGCCGTGCCGTCCAGCTTCCGCCGTGCGGCGAGCTCACCGTCACCACGATCTGCGCGGGCAGCCTGCCCCGCCCGCGGCTCGAGAGGCGACCTTGAACGACCAGCTCGCCACAGCGAAAGCCGCAGCCGAGCGCCGGCATCACGGCGAGCTCGGACAGCTTCAGCCGGCCGACGGGCACGAGCGTGACAGGGCCCATGATCCCGCCCCAGTTCCACCAGTCCTCCGGCAGCGCGGCCGGACCCTTGATGTTGTCGACGCGGACGACCAGGACATTGCGCCGGCCGGGCATCAGCGAGGACGCCGGCAGGCTGAACGGCGCGTAGGGATCCGCGTTGGAGCCGATCTCGCGGCCGTTCAACCACACGCGGGCGTTGCGGCGCACGCTCTCAAACGCGACGTCCCATCCCCGCCCGTCGGTGATCGGTGGGCCGGTGAACTCGACCTCGTACCAGGCCACTGGTGTTGCGCTCGCCGCCGCGGGTCCGCCGGCGTTGAAGTCGTTGGGGAGCTCGACGAGTTGCCAGGGCAAATCCGCTCCTCCGCCCTGCCCCCAGTCCTCGGCGACACCCAGGTTGTGCGGATCGGGCAACCAGCGCCACCCTCGCGTCAGCTCGACCGGCGCCGGCGGGCGCACCGTGGCGGCGGGCGCCGGTCCGGCCTTCGTCGCGCTCTTGCCTGGACTCGAGCGGGCAAAGGACCAGCCGACGGCGGCCACGAGGACGAAGAAAACCCCGGCGAGCAGGAAGATCCGCCGCGACACGGCGCATATGATGATCACACTGCGGCGGGCAAAGGGGACCTGGCCGCCCGCTTGCAGGCGCGCTACCGCGAAGTCGCTCAGAGATCGGTCAGTGCTTTCGCCTGCTCGAGGCGCTCGGCCAGCCGGTTCAGCCCGTGCGCCCGCGCCGCTCGTGCGCCGGCGTTGAGGTCTGTCGGGCGGTCCGGCGGGCGTTCGATCGACGCTGTGCGCAGCGTGGCGATGTCCTTGAACGCCCGCAGCTGCTCGGCGTTCTCGCGCAGGATGCTCGCGATCCGGGGCCGCTCGCCGCCGGCTCCGGCGATTGTGGCCTCCAACGATCCGTGGTGGCGCAACAACTCGGCGGCGGTCTTGGGGCCGATGCCGGGTGCGCCCGGGATCCCGTCCGAAGGATCGCCCCGCAGCGCGATGAAGTCCGGGACGAGCGCCGGGTCGATCTTGTACCGGCTTCGGACGCCGGGCGGATCGACCTCCTCGAAGCCGCTGATCCCCGACTTCAGCAACAGAACGCTGACCTTCTCGCCCACGCACTGGAACATGTCGCGATCGCCGGTGACGATCAGCGCCTGGCCGCCGGTGGCCACCTCGGCGGCGGCGAGCGATCCGAGTAGATCGTCGGCCTCCAGCTCCGACGTGCTGGCCGAGCTCCAGCCAAACGCGTCGAACATCTTCGGCGCCTGCTGGAACTGCCAGCCGAGAGCGTCGGGCACGGGCGGGCGCTCGGCGTGGTAGCTCGGCAGGAGCTCGACGCGGTACTCGGCGGCCTCGGCGCCCCAGCAGACGACGATCGCCCGCGGCTGTCGATCGGCGGCGATCCGCAGCAACAGGTTGGTCGCGCCGAGCAACGCGTTCACGGGACGGTCCTCGGCGCCCTTGATCGAGTCGGGCAGCGCGTAGAACGAGCGGTACAGCACGTACGGTCCGTCAACGGCGATCAGCGGCGCGGCCACGGCGGGCAGGGTACGCACCTATAGAGTTAGATACGAGCATGGCCCCGCGCAGAGCCTCCGACGTCTTCGTCGAATGTCTCGAAGCCGAAGGCGTCCGCTATGTGTTCGGCATCCCGGGCGAGGAGACGCTCGATCTGAACGAATCGCTGGCCGATTCGGCGATCGAGTTCGTGCCCGTGCGCCACGAGCAGGGCGGCGCCTACATGGCCGACGCCTACGGGCGCCTCACCGGGCGCGCGGGCGTGTGCCTGGGCACGCTCGGTCCCGGCGCGACCAACCTGGTCACGGCCGTGGCCGACGCGTTCCTCGACCGGGCGCCGCTCGTGGCCCTGACCGGTCAGTCCGACCTCGAGCGGATGCACAAAGAGTCCCATCAGTACATCGACCTGATCGGGATCCTGCGGCCGATCGTCAAGTGGAATGCCCGCGTCTCGAGCCCCGAGATCGTTCCCGAGGTGGTGCGCAAGGCGTTCAAGGTCGCTGAGACCGAGAAGCCGGGACCGACGCATCTGGAATTGCCCGAGGACGTGATGACGCGAGCGCTTGACGCCCGGCCGCTGCCGCGCCTCGGACCGGTGCAGCCTGAGCCGGGGATGCGTGAGCTCGAGCGCGCGGCTCAGATCATCGACGCTGCCGAGGCGCCGATCGTGCTCGCCGGCAACGGCGCCATCCGCGGCCACGCCGCTCGGGCTCTGCGCGCTTTCGCCGAAGTCACCGGGATCTCCGTGGCGGAGACGTTCATGGCCAAGGGCCTGCTCGACTACGAGAACCCGTACGCCGCCGGCACCGTGGGGCTACAAGCGCGGGATTACGAGATGGCCGGCTTCGATGACGCGGACGTGGTGATCGCGGTCGGCTACGACCTCGTCGAGCACGCGCCCGAGCACTGGAATCCGCGCGGCGAGAAGCGGATCGTGGTGATCGACAGCGTTGCCGCCGAGATCGACGAGTTCTACGTCCCGGAGGTCGAGCTGATCGGCGACATCGCGCACGTACTGGCGCGGCTTGCCGCCGGCTGCAGCCGCGCCCCCGGCAATGGCAGCGAGCCGAGCGGCCTGCGCGAGGTGACGTTCCGCGCCCTCGGTGACGCCCGCGAGGACGAGCATTTCCCGATGCGCCCGCCGCGCGTGCTCTGGGACATCCGGCAGGCGCTCGGGCCAGAGGACATCCTGGTGTCAGACGTCGGACTGCACAAGCTGTGGATCGGCCGCATGTTTCCCGCTCACGAGCCGGGCACGGTGCTGATCGCCAACGGACTCGCGGGGATGGGCTTCGCACTGCCGACGGCGATTGCGGCGAAGCTCGTCTACCCCGAGCGCCGCGTGGTCACGGTGAGCGGCGACGGCGGCTTCTTGATGAACTGCCAGGAGCTCGAGACGGCAGCGCGCCTGGGTACCGCGGTGGTGAACATCGTCTGGGAGAACGGCCAATTCGGCTCGATCGCGTGGAAGCAGGACAAGAAGTTCGGCCGCCACTTCGACGTCGGCTTCGGCAACCCGGACTTCGTTGGGCTGGCTGAGTCGTTCGGCCTGCCGGCCTGGCGCTGTTCATCCGCCGACGACTTCGCGCGGCGCCTCGGAGACGCGCTGAAGCGCGAGGGCCCGTCGGTCATTGTGGTGCCGATCGACTACTCGATCGACGTGGCGCGCGGCGTCATCGGCCTCGGCGCCGAGACCGTGGCCACGTAGCCCGGCTGCAACCCACACCGGCTGCAACGCGGCCCCGCTAGAGATTGCCGGCGGCGATCTTGCGCAGGTCCATCGCCCGGTTGTAGGTCTCCTCGTCGACGCCCATCTCGTAGGCGACCTCGCGGAGCATCCGGCCTGAGGCCGCCGCCTCCTTGACGATCTCGGCTCCCTTGTCGTAGCCGATGAAGGGATTGAGCGCCGTGGCGGCGGCGAGCGTAGCTTCGGCCGAGTGCGCGCAGCCGGCTTCGTTGGCGCTGATCCCGTCGACGCACTTCTCGGCGAAGATCGTCGCGGTGTTAGCTAGCAGGCGGATCGACTCGAGCAGATTGCGCGCGATCAGCGGCACCCGGACGTTCAGCTCGAACTGACCTTGCATGCCGGCGATCGTGATCGCGGTGTCGTTGCCGATCACCTGGGCGCAGACTTGGAGCATCACCTCGGGAATCACCGGGTTGACCTTGCCCGGCATGATCGAGGAGCCTTTCTGGAGCTCGGGCAGGAGGATCTCGCCGATGCCGGCGCGGGGACCTGAGCTGAGCAGCGCCAGGTCGCCGGCGATCTTGGTCAGCGAGACCGCGAGGACCTTGAGCGCGGCGGACAGCTCGACCAGCGCGTCGCGGTTGGCTTGAGCCTCGAACGGGTCCTCCGCGGGCCGAATCTCAAGGCCACTGGCTTCGGTCAGGTGCGCGCGCACGCGGCCGGCAAACTCGCGATGAGTGTTCAGCCCCGTCCCGGTGGCTGTCCCGCCAAGCGGGATCTGCGCCACCTGCGGCAGCGCGCCCCGGATTCGGCGCACGCCGAGGCGCACCTGCGCGGCGTAGCCGGAGAACTCCTGGCCGAGCGTCACCGGCACCGCATCCATCAGGTGCGTCCGCCCTGATTTGACGATGTCGCGGAACTCCGAGGCTTTGTGGCTGAAGGAAGCCTCGAGCCGCTCAAGCGCCGGGAGCAGGATGTTGGTCGTCGTGTCGAGCGCGGCCAGGTGGACGGCGGAGGGGAAGACGTCGTTAGACGACTGACCCAGGTTCACGTGATCGTTCGGATGCGCCCGGTCGCCGGCGAGGTTCGCGATCACCTCGTTGGCGTTCATGTTCGATGACGTGCCCGAGCCGGTTTGAAACACATCGATCGGGAACTGCTCGTCGAACTCCCCCGCCGCCACCCGGTCGCCGGCGACGGCGATGCGCTCCGCGACCTCGCGCTCGAGGAGCCCCAGGTCGCAGTTGACTCGCGCGGCGGCGGCCTTGATCCGCCCGAGCCAGCGGATCACGGACACGGGCACCGTCTCCCCCGACACGGGGAAGTTGCCGACTGCCTTGCTCGTCTCCGTCCCCCACAGCTGCTCGGACTCCTGGACGCTCATGCCGCTTCCTTTCCCATCTGCGTGATGTGCTCGTCTTCTCGAAAATTACTCCTGCGGCGCTGGCCGCCGCGCGGGAACGACGTCAGCCGCAGAAGGCGATCAGCTCCCGCCCCACTGCAACCGGATCGTCGTAGGCCATCAGGAAACCGGCGCCCGGCACGGTGCGAAGCTGGCCATCAGCGAGGAGGTCGAGCGCCTCCTGAGCACCCTCGATCAAGCCCGCCGGATCCTCCTCGGCCCACAGCAGCAGCACTGGCAGGTCGATCAGGGGATAAGCGTCGAGCAGGTAGCGCTGCGGCTCGACTGGCCAGCGCCGCACGAACCTGGCCCATGAGCGCGCCCGATTGCCGTTGCCGCCGACATCCGCGAAGGCGTGGCGTACGAGATCGCGGGCCGCAGGGTTGCGTTGCACCGACAACCGCTGACCCAGCGAGGGGCGGAAGATGAGCTTCGCGCCGTGCGCGAGGGCGCGGTCCAGCCCGGGCAGCGCCCCCATACGGCACACCGTCCTCCAGAGAGCGCGCTTGCGTGGGAAGGCGTAGTGCCGGTGCAGCCGGTTGGGCATCAAGACCAGCCTGGCCGGCCGGACGCGGTCGCTGACCACGGCCCGCAGCGCGAGCTCAGCACCGAGGTCGTGCCCAGCGAGCAGCGGGCGCGGACCGGCGACCTCGCGGCAGAAGCCGGCGATTACGTCCGCTAGCCAGTCCGGGCTGTAAGGATGGCGCGGGCGATCCTCGGAATCGCCGTGCAACGGCAGGTCGGGAAGCACGACGCGAAAGCGTGCCGACAGCGGAGCGACGATCGGCTCCCACTCCCGGTAGGACAGGCCGAGCGAATGCAGCAGCACCAGCGCCGGACCGGTGCCGGTCTCGCGGTATGCGACGCGCGCACCGTCGTGGTGGTGATAGAGCCGCAGCCGCATCTCGCGGGATCGTCGCATCCAACCGTGCTAACAGCATCTTCCTCAACCGAGGTTGTGCAAATCCTGGCCGACTCTCTTGAACCCTAATCATCCGCAGTGCAATGACCGCATGCAGTCAAACAGCAGAAGCCCGCTCGGCCTGTCGACGTCGCAGGCCGCGCAGGCGCTCGGAGTTTCCCTGGGGACGATCCGGCGTTGGTCGGACATGGGGTACCTGGAGTCCTACCGCACGCCGGGCGGACAGCGGCGCTTCAGCGGAGAGCAGATCCAGCAGTTCATCGACTCTCTGCAGCGCGGCAACCGCGAGCCTTCCGTCGGCGGCGAGCGTAGGCGCCTGGCCTCGTAGTAGTACCGACTTATGCCCCGGCGCCGGCCTCCCGGATCCGGCGCTCCATGTCGAGTTCGCTGTCGAAGTCGGCCGTGTCGGCGTGCCGGTACTCAACCCCTTCGCCGCTCAGCAGCTCGGCTAGGACCTCGACGTAGTGCCCGTCGAGCTGAGTGGCGGCGACACGGCGCAGCTCGCGCAGGGCCTCGAAGGAGCTCATCCGCGTCCGATAGGTGTCGCCGGCAGTCAGCGTGTCGTAGACCTCGGCCACCGCGATGATCTTCGCGATCTCGGGGATCTCCTCGCCGGGGAGCCCGCGCGGATAACCGCGGCCGTCGATGCGCTCGTGGTGCGCGAGGATGATCTCCGCCACCGGTCCGTACATGCCGAGGTCCTTGAGCATGTCGGCACCCAGCTCGGGGTGGCTCTGGATCGCCATCCAGTCCTCGTCGTTGAGCGCCCGCCCGCGCTCGGCGACGCGGTCGGACAACGCGAACCTGCCGATGTCGTGCAGCAGCCCAGCCGTGTGCGCGAGCTCGCACATGTCCGGGTCCATCTCGACCGCGTCGGCCATGTCGCGCGAGAACCTGGCCACCGCCGCAGCATGCCGGGCCGCTCGCTCATCGCGGATGTCGAGCGAGCGCATCAGCCCCGCCAGCACGCCCCACGAGAGCGAGACGTACTGCTCCGAGCGCCGGCGCGCGCGCTGCACCAGGTGGGCCTGGTAGGTGAACGCGATCAGCGCCACGAAGGCGAAGATGATCCCCGGCAGCCCCAGCTTGACGTAGATCGCTGCGCCGGCCACTGCCATCGCCACGTTGATCGCGATCGTCGGGAGCAACTCGCTCAGATCGCGGAGAGTCCAAGCCTCCGGATTCCCGTCCAACAGCGAGAACAGCGTGGCTACGATTGCCCACCCGATGACCAGCGCTGCAAAAGCTAGGACTGCGACTAAGACGAAGAACTGAGCAGTGTCCTGCCCAAAGCTGGTGGCGCGAATCGTCGTGCCGACGGCCAGCGCCGGAGCGCCGGCACCAAGCACGTTGATCAGCAGCGCACGTCGTCGTGTAGGCATCGCCCTGGTGGTGGCAACTTCAGCAATTGCCGCGGTTGCGAAAGCCGTTGCCGGCCCCAGGAACGCGGCTGCGAGCATGTCCACCAGAAACGAGGCGGATACTCGTCGCCTCCCACCTGGAATCTGCGCCGCGCCGAGTCCCGTCGCAATGGCAGCCAGGACTAGGCAGGCCGTAAGGCCACTTACCCGGTCCTGTGGGGCCTCAACAGCAGCCCAACCAACGCAACCGACCAGGCCGGCACAGGCCAGGCCAACTGCAAGGTTGGGGCGCTGGGCGCGCGTTGGAGCGGCGTCGCCCACGCGGGCAGCGTATCGCGCAGTACGCAGATCGCAAGACGAACACGCCTCGACTGCAGCATCTATCGACCAGACCCGAAGTGCATCAATGCCTCCTCTCTCACTCGTCCGGGGTGTGCCGGTCCCTTCCGGCCAGGAGCACGGGGGCGTTTGCTAGCCCAAGTGGACAACTATGGTGCTGAATCCCGTGCAGTTTTTGCCAACGGTGGTAAAAACTATGTAGTTGTCGCCGACCTTACCTATGCATTGCGTTACCTAAAGACGAGTGAAGCGGCGGCGTTGCTCAACGTCAGCCCGA
>JAFAZV010000351.1 GCA_019239445.1 Solirubrobacterales bacterium | reverse complement strand
AAACGGAGGCAGGAACTAGATGTCAGCTACGGCACTGCAAAGAGGAGGCGGCGGCGGTTACGTCCAGCGCTCGAGCTCGAGCGGCCTCTACGACGTCCTCGATCTGATCCTCGACAAGGGACTCGTCATCGACGTGTTCCTGCGCGTTTCGCTGGTCGGGATCGAGCTGCTCACGGTCGATGCGCGCATCGTCATCGCGAGCGTCGATACGTACCTGCGGTTCGCAGAGGCGGTCAACCGCCTTGACCTGACCGAGTCAGGCGGCCAGGGGCTACCGGACATCATGTCTAACCTCACCGAAGGTGGCGCCGAGAGCAAGACGCGCGGCGTACTCGAAGGCGCACGCCAGAAGCTGTTCGGTGGCGAGGAGGAGGAAGGCGAGAGCGGCGGCTCGTCCTCCGGTTCCGGCTCAGGACAGCAACGCGCCCAGCGCGCGCCGGCGCGTCAGCGCGCCAGCACCAGAGGGCGGTCCTGACATATGGCCTCGGCGCAGCCGACATACGTCTACGGGGTTCGCAAGTCGAGCGCCGGGGCCATCAGCACTGCCGGCATCGGCGGGGCGAAGCTGCGCCAGATCGAAAGCGATGGCGTCGCCGCAATCGTCAGCGACCTGCCGCCGGACACCGAGCTTAGGTTCGGACGCGAGGAGTTGACCACGCACGCGCGCGTCCTTGAGCGCGCGCTCGCCGCGGGCACGGTGTTGCCGATGCGGTTCGGAGTGGTGCTCGAGAGCCCGGAGGCAGTGCAGAGCAACGTGCTCGAGGCGCATCGAGACGAGCTGCGCGAGCAGCTCGAACAGTTCGAGGGCAAGGTTGAGCTGCGGCTGCGCGCGATCTACGACGAGCAGCAGTTGATGCGTGAGGTGGTGAGCGAAGATCGAGAGATCGGGCGTCTACGCGAAGTGATCCGGGGTAAACCGGCCGAGGCAACCTACTTCGAACGCATCCGCCTCGGCGAACTCGTCGGGGAGGCGGTGGAGCGCAAACGAGAATCCGATACCAACCAGATCCTGCCGCAGCTGGAACAGCTGGCCGAAGCGATCGACGTCGGCGAGCCGACGCACGAGAGGATGGTCTTTGGGGCCTCATTCCTAGTTGATCGCGAGCGGATCGCGCAGTTCGACAAGGCCGTCGATGAGGTCGGCCGGCGGCAGGCTGACAGAATGCGACTCACGTACACAGGCCCACTTCCACCGCATTCCTTCGCTGAGCTAAAGACGCAAACCTCCTGAATCATGGGACTCTTCACCACTCTGCTGACACTCCCGCTCGCGCCCGTGCGCGGCGTGGTCTGGGTTGCTGAGCAGGTGACCGAAGAAGCTGACCGCCAGCTCTACGACGAGGACCGGATCCGCTCCGAGCTGCTGCAACTCGAGATCGACGCCGAAGAGGGCAAACTCGGCGAGGAGGAGCGCAGGCGCATGGAGGACGACCTGTTCGACCGGCTGGCGGCGGCCCAGGAGCGCAAGGCTGCGCGGCAATACGACCAGGCCTCACCCGATGACGCCTACATAGCGGGAGACCAGCCAGAGGAGTACTTCCCCGCCGAACCGAGGGAGGGCTAGCCCATGCCCCAGCAACGACGCAGCAACCGTCAAAATGGCGCAGACAGCCGACGCCTTTCGGCGCGGGAAGCCGTCCGGGAAGTGCGCCAGCAATTCCCGTCACTGCTCGGGCGCCCGATCGAGTCCGTGCTCGGGGTTGAGCGCGCCGACAACGACGCCTGGCAGGTGATGGTGCAGGTGGTCGAATTGGAGCGGATCCCACGCTCGACCGACGTGCTCGGCGCCTACGCCGTCACCCTTGATAACGAGGGCGAGCTTCTCGGCTACCACCGCCGCCGGCGCTACAACCGCAGCCAAGCCGACGAGGACTAGCCATGTCTTCGGTCGAGCCGACGCCGTCGAGGCGTCCGCCTCAGAACACGACCTACCGCTCCGATGTGAACGCGCGGCCGGGCGGGCCGGCGAACCTCGCGGACATCCTCGAACGCGTGCTCGACAAGGGCATCGTCATCGCCGGCGACATCCAGATCAACCTGCTCGATATCGAGCTGCTGACGATCAAGATCAGGCTTTTGGTGGCTTCGGTCGATCGCGCCAAGGAGATGGGCATCAACTGGTGGGAGACCGATCCGCAGCTCTCACGCACAGCCGACGAACTCGTAGACGAGAACCGGCAGCTGCGGGAGCGACTCGACCGGCTCGAGCGCGCAATCGGGGAGACAACAAGTGGCTCGGGCGGAAGTTGAGGAGCAGCTCCGCCGACTGCGAGCGGCAGTCGAGCAGCTTGCCGCGGAGGACGTCGACGAGCTGATCGACGAGGCGCGGCGGGCTGCGCGCGAGCGCGCGCGTGCCCACCTCGCCGAGGCGATGACCGCGTCGATGCTCGATCAGGTCGAGCGTCGGCTCCAAGCGCCTTCCCGGCAGTCGGAGCGCCGTGGTCGAGCCGGGCCGCCGGCGCACACAGACGAGCCGGCCCGCCCGGCGCCGCCCCCCCAGCCGGCCATCGCGCCGCAGAGAGACGACGCGACGCCGGCGGCCGACCAGGGGCTCTACGTCTACTGCGTCGTGTCCGCCGATACGCAGCTTCCGGACGACGTCACCGGCATAGACCCGGACCGTTCCCCCACCTTGCTCGCGCACGAGGACTTGGCCGCTGTAATCAGCTACGTCCCCCTGGCCGAGTTCGAGGAGGAGCGCCTGCGTGAACATCTTGCCGACATGGCGTGGGTGGAGCGCACGGCTCGCGCGCACGAGCATGTGCTCGAGATGGTCGCCCGCGTGAGCACGCTGATCCCGATGCGGATGTGCTCGATCTATCGCAACGAAGATGGGGTGCGCGAGATGCTCACGCGCGAGGCCGACGCGCTGAGTGCGGCTCTCGAGCATCTCCGCGGGCGAGCCGAATGGGGCGCGAAGGTGTTCGCCGAATACCCGCCGCGCGCACCCGCGCAGGCGGCGGACGGCGAGGTGGCCGAGGAACCTCCGAGCGGCACCGACTACATGCGCCAGCGGCAATCCGAGCGAGACGCCCGCTGGAGCGTCGATGAGGAACTGCACGAAGCGAGCGTGGCGATCCACGAGCGCCTCAGTGAGATCGCCTTCGACGCGGTCACCCTCCCGCTGCAGAGGCCCGAGGTCAGCGGCCACGACGGCCCGATGCTGTCGAACGGCGTTTACCTCCTCGACTCAGAGCAGGAGCAACCGTTCTTGGCCCTGGTCGAGCAGCTGCGCGACGAGTACGCGCCGCTCGGGCTGGTGATCGAACCGACTGGACCCTGGCCCGCCTACAACTTCGTCCCCGGAACAATCGGAGCGGCGTGGTGAGCGCCGGTGCCGATGCAAATGCTCCGGTCCCCGCGCGCCGGTATGGAAGCGCGTTGGCGCGATCGCCGCGCAGCGGCCCGCGCATGTCGCAGGTCTCGCTGATCGATCTGCTCGACCGGCTGCTTCAAGGTGGAATCGTGATTCAGGGCGACATCATCCTGTCCGCCGCCGATATCGATCTGGTTGGGGGCGATCTCCGGCTCATCGTTGCCGCGGTCGACAAGTTCACGGGCGTATGACCGTGCTGCTCTACGCTGTGACCGAGGCGAACGTTCCGCTCTTCGGTCACGGGCTCGAAGGCCGACCGCTGCGCGCGATCCCATGCGGCGAGCTGGCAGCCGTGGTCAGCGACCACGAGCAACCGCCGGCGCCGAGCGAGCCGAACCTGTGGGCCTATGAGCAGGTGGTCGAGAGGCTGATGGCGCGTGCAACGGTGCTGCCGGCACGGTTTGGCTCGACGGTTGAGCGCGACGAACAGCTCGAGCAGGTCCTGGCCGAGCGCGGGCTCGAGTTCCGCGAGACGCTCGACCAGGTGCGCGGCGCCGTGGAGATCGCGATCCGCACCCCCGCCTCTGACGCTGCCAAGACGCCAGTCCCGGCACGGGAGCCGAATGCTCCGAGCTCGGGAACGGAATACATGCTGGCCCGGCTTGCCCAGCACCGTCGTGCCGGCGAGTTGGCGGAGCAGATCGATGCTGCCGTCGGGGAGCTGGCGCGTGCCCGCACCCGCCGAGCGACCTCACCGACCACGCTCGCGTATCTGGTCGAGCACGAGCAGGTGGACGAATTCATCGCACGGCTCGAGCGGCTCGGTGATGCGGACATCACCTGGAGCGGGCCGTGGCCGCCCTATAGCTTCATCAGACCTCCGGGCAAGGCGTCATGAGCAGGCGAGTCACCGCTGACCCCGAGACGCTCGAGAAGGGCCTCGCGCAGCTCGTGATGACGATCATCGAGCTGCTGCGGCAGCTGATGGAGCGTCAGGCTATTCACCGCATCGAAGGGGGAACCCTCACCCCCGAGGAAGTCGAGCGGCTCGGACAGACCTTCTTGGCCCTAGCTGAGCGGATGGACGAGTTGAAGGAAGTATTTGGCCTGGAAGACGAAGACCTCAACCTGAATCTCGGTCCCTTAGGGGATCTGCTGTAAGCGAAAGGAGAACGGATGGCGACCACGCAAGATATGGCCCCGCAGGAGCGCTACTTCGAAATTCTGATGGAGCGGGTGCGGACCGACCGCTACCCGAGCGCGCAGCTGCTCGACCGGATAGAGCAGGCGTTCTGGACCGCCGACCAGGTAGCCGATTACGTCGACATGCTGCTCGACAAGATCGACGAGTCGTGGTATCCGAGCGGCCAGCTGCTCGACCGGGTGCAGCGGATCCTCGCCACCACCGCGATGGCGCCGGCGATGGCGGAGGCGGCATGAAAGCCGCTGCGCTTCGCACGGTAGGTAAAGCTACCTTCGAGCGCGTCACCGGCGGCAAGCCCGGTCCGGTCCGTGCCGCGTTGGCGGCGGCGGTCACCGGCGGCGCGACGGCCGCGGTGACGTACAAGCTGCTACGCAGCGGTGGCGGCGACTCGGGGTCGGACGACGACTCCGATGACGATTAGCGCCTAACGCCCCGCCGTCCGCCGGTAGCGCGCGACCGCGAGTGGCGCGAACACGGCGACGAGCACGAACGTCCACACGAGCGCACCCCAGACGTAGTTGTCGGCCGGCGCCCCGATCCAGAGCGCGCGCATCGCGTTGACCATGATCGTGAACGGGTTGACGTTGGCGAACGCCTGCAGGACGGCGGGCATCGACGCCACCGGAACGAACGCCGAGGAGATGAAGGTCAGCGGGAACACGGCGATGAAACCAACTGAGTTAGCCGACTCCGGCGAGGAAACGAGCAGCCCGATCAAGGCGAAGAACCACGAGAAGGCATAGCCGAACAGCAGCAACAGCCCGAAGCCGGCAATGACTTGCACCGCGCTGGCGTGAAACGAGAAGCCGACGAGCAGCCCCGTGACTACCAGGATCACCACTGACAAGGAGTTGGTCACGACATCGGCCAGGGTGCGCCCGGCGAGTACAGCGGGGCGCGCCATCGGCAGTGAGCGGAAGCGGTCGATCAGACCCTTGTTCATGTCTTCGTTAAGCCCCAGCGCCGTGACGAAGCCGCCGAAGGCGATGTTCTGGACGATGATCCCGGGGATTAGGAAGTCGACGTACGAGTAGCCCGGCGTCTTGATCGCGCCCCCGAAGACGTAGCGAAAAAGCAGCACGAACATGATCGGCTGCACCGTGAACGCGAGCAGCAGGTCAGGCGCGCGGGGCAGCCGGATCAGGTTGCGCTCCGCGATGATCAAGGTGTCGGTGGCGAGCCGCCTCAAGCCGCCGCCTCCTCTTCCTGACGCGTTTCATCCTCCTGCTGCTCGGCTGCGTCCTCGGCAGCGTGACCGGTGAGGGTCAGGAACACATCGTCGAGCGTCGGCCGCCGCACCGCGAGGTCATCCACGCC
>JAFAZV010000167.1 GCA_019239445.1 Solirubrobacterales bacterium | reverse complement strand
GGCTCCTGCGTCCTTCCGCGGCATCCACCAGTGACCACTCTTGGTGCCGCCGAATTTCTAACTCGCAACACTAGTGATGTTCGATCACGCGGTCGATGAGCCCGTACTCGACCGCTTGGTCGGGTTTGAAGAACCGGTCGCGCTCCATGTCCTCGTGCACGCGCTCCAGGCTCTGACCGCTGTGCAAGGCATAGATCTCGTCGATGCGCTGGCGGATGTTGAGGATCTCCCGCGCATGAATCTCGATGTCGGTCGACTGGCCCTCGAATCCCGCCGAAGGCTGGTGAATCAGGATCCGGCTGTTGGGCAGCGAGAAGCGCTTGCCTTTGGCTCCGCCGGTCAGCAGGAGCGAGCCCATCGACATGGCCACGCCGATGCAGATGGTCTGGATGTCGGGGCGGATGAACTGCATCGTGTCGTAGATCGCCAGCCCGGAGTAGATCGAGCCGCCCGGGCTGTTGATGTACATCGAGATGTCCTTCTCCGGATCCTCGGACTCGAGATGCAGCAGCTGGGCGACGACGAGGTTGGCGATCGTGTCGTCGATCGGCGTGCCGAGGAAGATGATCCGTTCGTTGAGCAGGCGGCTGTAGATGTCGAACTCGCGTTCGCCGCGCGCGGTCCGCTCGATAACCATGGGAATGAGGGGCATGCTTTACACCCTAGATCATCGGTTCGGGATCTAGACGACGATCACCGCGGAGCCCTCGAAGCGCCCGGCGCGCAGATCGGCGAGCGCCTGCTCGGCCTGCTCGAGCGGGTAGGTGCTGACGCTGGTCCGGATTGGCACCTTGGGCGCCAGCGCCAGGAACTCGTGGCCGTCGGATCGGGTCAGGTTTGCGACCGAACGGATCTGACGTTCCTGCCAGAGATCGTCGTAGGGGAACGAAGGGATGTCGGTCATGTGGATGCCGGCACAGACGACGGTCCCCGCTGGCGCAAGTATTTTCAGCGCCTGGGGCACGAGCTCGCCCGCGGAGGCGAAGATGATCGCGGCGTCGAGCTCCTCGGGCGGCCGGTCGTCGCTCCCGCCGGCCCAGCTTGCTCCGAACTCACGCGCGAACTGCTGCGTGCGCTCGTCGCCCGGGCGGGTGAAGGCGAACACTTCGCGGCCCTGGTAGACGGCCACCTGACAGATCATGTGCGCGGCTGAGCCGAATCCGTACAGGCCGAGGCGGCTTGCGTCGCCGGTCAGCGTGAGCGCGCGGAAGCCGATCAGCCCGCCGCAGAGCAGCGGCGCGGCGGCTTCGTCGCTGAGCTCGTCGGGGAGCGGCAGGCAGAAACGCTCGTCCGCCACCGCCAGCTCCGCGAAGCCGCCGTCGATGTCGCGCCCGGTGAAACGCGCGGCGACGCAGAGGTTCTCGCGCCCTGAGCGGCAGTAGCGGCACTCCCCGTCGGTCCAGCCGAGCCATGGCACGCCGACGCGCCGGTTGTCTTCGGTTCTGGCCACGATCTGGTGACCGAGCACGACCGGAAGCTTGGTCGCCTCGATCTCGGCGTCCCGGAGGTGAAGGTCGGTGCGGCACACGCCGCAGGTGTGAACACGCAGCAGGAGCTGCCCGTTCGCGGGCGCTGGGTCGGGCAGAGTCACTTCGTGCAAGGGCTGCTGCTGTTCCTCGAGCACGACGGCGCGCATCCCCGCATGATGACTGCTGCTCGCGGGTAGGGGATGTCCGTGAACCAGCCCGAATCTCAGCGCGAAGAACCAGAAGCCCCCGAGGATCAGCCTGATGAGCCTGGGGCCGAAGGCGGCTCCGAGAGCCCAGCGGCCGATCGAGCGCCCGGGGCGCCGGCCGACGACGACTCGCCCCTCGGCGACACCGATCAGCACTCCGACGCTTGAGTCCGCGTCCGGGGCGGCAGGTCCAGGCGCCCGCCGTTGTGGGTGTCGCTGCTCGTCTACGCGTCCGTGCTGATCACGGTTTTGTCGCGTGCCGAGTACTTGTTCGGCCGATCAAGGCGTCGCGTCGAGCCACGCGCGCCGGCTGGTGTGAACCGGTGAAGGCTCACCGGTTCCCAGCTCGCTCCTGAGCTCGCCGAACGTCCCGAAGCGCTCGGCCACGACGCTGTGCTGGTGGATCGTCTCAAGGTTCACCTGGCGGGCTGAGACGAAGGCTCGATCGTCGATGGCCGGGAACGCCGCGACGACACCCCTGATCATCTCGCGTACGCAGTCTTCGACGAAGCGCGGACGCCGGTGCGCCTTCTCGACCACGTGGGCCTCGTCTGCGCGCTTCATCAGCTCATAGATCTCCGAAGACATCGACTGCTCGACGATCGCCAGCAGCGTCGAGGCGTCGATCTCGTCGTCGCAGAGCTCGGTGCAGCCGATGTGCAGCGTGCCGAGACCGCGCTGGTTGTGGGTGGCGACTGGAACCGCGTCGAGGATGCGCTCGATCTCCTCAGGCGCGAAGCCCTCAGTCTCGAGACGCGCGCGCGCCGAGCCGGCGACGAGCCCCTGCGCGCACGGGCACGCGGTCATGCCTTGCGCGGTCACGCCGATCAGCCGTCGCGTGCCGAGGTCGGTGCAGACAGCCGAGCCGTGAAGCGTGTAGATCTCTTGAGTCTGAACCCCGGAGACGGGCGCCGGCTTGTGCTCGGGGAACCTCGCTTCCACGCTGACCTCGGCCCGGCGCGCCCCCTGGCGCTGGCGCACCAGCTGCGCGATGTGCTCAGCCACCGTCTCGGCCTTGAACGTCGCCTCGCCGAGCACAACCTGACCGATCGCCTCGTTGACGACTTCCTCGAAGCGCGACATGTGCGCGCCCTTCTGGTTCGGCCCCAGGTCGACGACGCATTCGAACCGAGCGGAGAACAGCTGCTCGGACCCGTTCTGGAGGATGCGGATCACCTTCTCGACCCCGGTCACACCCACCCGCGACAGGCTGAGCTGCAGCGCGGGCGGTTGCGACTGGACGTCGATCACGGGCAGCGTGGTGGAGCGGTCGGTCTGCATCGCTATGAGAAAGATTAGAGGG
>JAFAZV010000060.1 GCA_019239445.1 Solirubrobacterales bacterium | reverse complement strand
CTCGGCGCGCGAGATGTCGGTGACGTACATGCGCGTCTGGATCACGTCGGTGAGCGAGGCGCCGGCGCGTCCCAGCTCGTGCTCGACCTTGCGCAGAATCTCGATCGTCTGCTCGTATGGCGTCTCGCCGATGACGACACCCTCGGGAGAGATTGAGGTAGTGCCGCCAACGAGCACGAAGGCGCCCGCCTCGACCACGCGACAGAAGCCGAAGCGTCCCTCGAACGGCGAGGGCGGATCGCCGCCCCGGCGGACGACAGTCAATGGCGGAAGTGTCGCCGGCTCGTGAATACCATCGCTGCCCCTGCGGCGTCGACAACCTCGACCACCGCCGGATCGCGCATCGACCCGCCGGGCTGGATGATCGCGCTCACGCCCGCGCCGAGCGCGAGCTGAGGCCCATCCGCGAACGGGAAGTAGGCATCCGACGCCAGCGCGGCGCCATCAACCTCAACCCGCGCCTTCTCCAACGCGAGCCGGACCGAGTCGACCCGGCTCATCTGGCCGGCGCCGATGCCGATCGTGGCCAGATCGCGGGTCAGCACGATCGCGTTCGAGCGCACGTGCTTGCAGACCTTCCACGCGAACAGCAGGTCCTGCCACTCCTGCTCGGACGGGCGGCGCTCGGAGACGACCTGCATCTCAGAGCGGTCCTCGAGGTCGAAGTCGCGATCCTGGACGAGCATCCCGCCGACGACCTGGCGCAGGTGTGGCTCGAGCAGGTTCGGCGTGCGCCGCTCGCGATCATCGAGCAGCCGCGTGTTCGGCTTCGACGCCAGCACCTCGAGCGCGTCCTCGTCGTAGCCGGGCGCGAACAGCACTTCGACGAACTGCTCCACCACCGCCTCCGCGAGCACGCGGTCCACGCGTCGGTTGAGGGCGATCACGCCGCCGAACGCCGACAGGGGATCGCATGCGAAGGCCCGCTCGTAGGCCTCGAGCGCGCCGGTCGCGACGGCCACGCCGCACGGGTTGTTGTGCTTGACAATCACGCAGGCCGGGATCTGGAACTCGGCCAAAAGCAGGCGCGCCGCGTCGAGATCGAGCAGGTTGTTGTACGACAGCGCCTTGCCGCCCAGCTGCGAGACCATCGAGAGCACGTGGGTGCGGGTCCCGACCTGGGCGTAGTAGGCCGCCCGCTGATGCGGGTTCTCGCCGTATGGGAGCTCGAGCGTCTTCTCGAACGCGCGCACCATCAGGGGCGGGAGGTCCTCGCGCTTCTCCTGGAACCAGCGCGCGATCGCGGTGTCGTAGCGCGCCGTGTAGGCGAACGCCTCGGCAGCGAGGTTCTCACGCGTGGCAGGCGACAGGCGTCGGTCGGACTCGCGCAGCTCCTCGAGCACGGCGTCGTAGGCGGCCGGACTGACGACGGGCGCGGCAAAGACGTAGTTCTTGGCCGCGGCGCGGATCATCGCCGGCCCGCCGATGTCGATGTTCTCGATCACCTCGCGGTCGCTCACGCCGCGCGAGCCTGCGGTGCGCTCGAACGGGTACAAGTTCACGCACACCAGATCGACCGGCTCGACGTCGTGCTCGCGCGCTGCCGCCACGTGCTCGGAGTCGTCGCGCACGGCCAGCAGGCCGGCGTAGAGCTTCGGGTGAAGCGTCTTCACCCGCCCGTCCATGATCTCGGGAAAGCCGGTCAGCTCGGAGATCGAGCGCGTCGGGATGCCGGCCTCGGCCAGTACGTGCGCGGTCCCGCCGGTCGAGATGATCTCGATCCCGAGATCCGCCAGCCCGCGCGCGAACTCGACGATCCCGGTCTTGTCCGAAACGGAAAGGAGCGCCCGCGCCACCTGGACTTCGCCCGGCGCCACCGCGCTCAGCGCATCGCGGGGCTGCGTCCCCTGTTCCACGACCGCGACTCTACTATCCCGTCACCCGTATCCGACGGGGGTTCGTGGGATCCACGACCACGCCGCCCCGCGCGATCAGCCGCACCGCCGTCGTCAGCAGATCGTGCTCGATTGGATGAAGGCGCTCCAGCACCTCCTCGGCGTCTTCGGCCTCCGGCAGTTCGATCGCGCGCTGGAGGATCACCGGCCCGCTGTCCACCCCGTCGTCGACGAAGTGAACCGTGACCCCGAAGACCTTGACCCCGTAGTCGAGCGCTTGCTGCACGGCTCGAAGTCCAGGGAAGGCCGGCAGGAGCGCGGGGTGCACGTTGATCACGCGTCTGGGAAATCGCCCGAGAAACGCCGGGCTCAGCAGCTGCATGTAGCCCGCGAGCACGACTAGTTCCGCTCCCTGCGCCACCAGCCAACCGCCGATCGCCGCATCGCGGGCCGGGCGATCCGAGTAATCCTGTATCGCGAACACCCGCGTCGCGACGCCGGCGCGCCGCGCCCGCTCGAGCGCCGGGGCCTGCGCACGGTCTGACGCCACGGCGACGATCTCGATCCCCTCGCGGCCGTGCACACGGTCGAGCAGGGCCTGGAGGTTGGTGCCCTCGCCTGAGACGAGCACGCCGACCTTCATCCGCGCAGCTTCGGGAAGCGCCCGCCGCTCGAGCGCAACGTTCCTTCCGCCAGCAGGCGATCGACCCGCGCCAGCACATCGCCCGCGCGCAGGTGCGAGAAGGACCCGTAGCCCGGCAGCGCGTCATAAGCATGCTCGGCGATCAGCTTCGAGCGTCCGCCGCGCAGGATCTCGACGGCTCTGGTGCGGCCGACCGCCGGCCGCGCCCGTCGCACGACAGTCACGATCGCCTCATCGAGCAAAGACGCCTCGGCCTGCGTGTCCGCCGCCGGCTCCGAGACGCCCGAGCAAACGTCGCAGCACTCCCCTGCCGGTGCCGGCGCCGAGCGATCCCCGAAGTGCGCCAGCAGTGCTCTGCGGCGGCAGGCCCGCCGCTCGACGTACTCCCACACCGCGCGGTACTGGGCCCATCGCGCCCGTTCGGCATCGCGCGCGGAGCCGCGGCACAGCGCGACGGCGCGCCCGTCCCAGGCCCCGGTCAGCTGCCCCGCTACCCGGTCAGGCGGCGCAGGCTCAGGACGAACCATTCCCGCGCGCGCGAGATGCCCCACCACCGCCCGGGCCGCGTCCGCGCCATCC
The DNA here is from genome assembly GCA_019239445.1 of Solirubrobacterales bacterium. GTDB lineage: Bacteria > Actinomycetota > Thermoleophilia > Solirubrobacterales > Solirubrobacteraceae > Palsa-465. Next base: position 1,523 of record JAFAZV010000060.1, on the reverse strand, counting down.
CGTGCCCCGGTCAGCGCCGCCAGCTCCGCCAGCCCGAGCTCGTAGCGTCCGTCCAGCCCGGCCCAGCGCAGCCGCTCCGCGACACGCTCGAACACTCCGTCCTCGAGACGCGAGCTCTGAATGAAGAACACGTGCAGGGCCTTATCGCGCTGCTCGGCAAACAGCAGGCAGCGAGCCGGCCGCCCGTCGCGACCCGCGCGGCCCGCCTCCTGGTAGTAGGCCTCGAGCGAGCCCGGCACCGAGGCGTGCGCGACCGTGCGCACGTCGGCCTTGTCGATGCCCATGCCGAACGCGTTGGTGGCGACGATCACCGGAACCTCGCCCGCCATGAACCGCTCCTGGGTGCGCGCACGCAGCACCCGATCGAGGCCGGCGTGGTAGGCGAGCGCCGGCACGCCCAGTCGCACGCGCAACTCGCTCGCGAGCTCCTCGCTCGCCGCGCGCGTCCCCGCGTAGACGATCGCCGGCAGCGCATCCGGCTCAGCCAGCGCCGCCACCACGCGCCGGCGTTTGTCGGCCGGCGTCCGGCACGCGATCACGGAGAAGCTCAGGTTGGGTCGATCGAAGCCAGTGGTCACGCGCACCGGGTCGCGCAGGGCCAGGCGCCGCACGATGTCCTGCGCGACCTGTGGCGTCGCGGTCGCGGTCAGCGCGATCGTCGCCCGCGCCCCGACCGCCCGCGCCGCGTCGGCCAGCGCGAAGTAATCGGGGCGGAAGTCGTGGCCCCACTGCGAGACGCAGTGCGCCTCGTCCACGACGAACAACCCGACCCGCGCCCGGGTCAGCGCGGCGACGAAGCCCGGCAGCGCGAAGCGCTCCGGCGCGACGTACAGGATCCGCACCTCGCCCCGGAGAACGCGCGCGATCGCCTCCGCGTTCAGGGCCGCGCCCCGCTGCGCGTTGACCAGCTCGACCCGACCCGGCGCCACCGCGCCGGCTGCCCGGGCCTGATCCTGCATCAGGGATACCAGCGGCGAGACGACCAGCGTGAGGTCGTCTCGCATCAGGGCCGGCAACTGGTAGCAGAGCGACTTGCCCGAGCCGGTCGGCATCACCACGAGCGCGTCGCGATCGGCGAGCGCGGCATCGACGGCGACGGCCTGGCCCGGCCGGAACTGCTCGAAGCCGAAGATGTGCCGAAGCGCGGCGGACGGGTCCATGGGGGCAGCGACGATAGCGGCGCACTCGGCGGCCATCACTGTGGCGAACCTCACATCTCGCTCACCGCCACGGCGTCATAGTCGGGTCATGGAACTCGCCGGCGGAACCCTGATCTTCGCGGCGTTCGTGGTGGTCTACTTTCTCGTGCTCGCGTTCTCGCTCTACACCCGCAGCGGCAGCGCGATCAACCAACACCCGTACCGCGACCCCTACGGCGACGCCCCGGGCGCGGCGCGCCGGAGCTCGCTCGCCCACGACGAGCGCGCGACGATCCGCTTCCCGCGCGGCCTGCGCTAACCGGCGCTACGCCCGCACGAGCGGAAGCTCGGACTCGAGCGCGTACTTGCCGTTCGCGTCTTCGG
>JAFAZV010000400.1 GCA_019239445.1 Solirubrobacterales bacterium | reverse complement strand
GTGTGCTCTTCCGATCTGCCAGCTGGAGCAGGGCCGCTGCCAGGTGGAGAACCAGTACAAGCGCGTGGTGCCCTACGAGGGCAACCTGCGGGCGCTGGAGGTGATGGCCGAGGTGTTCGAGCTGCGGCCGCACTTCGAATGGCGGGGGCTCGGGTTCATCTCGCACAGCGGCCTGAAGCTGTCCGAGGCATATGCCGACCTCGACGCCGAGCGGCGCTTCAGCGTGCCCGGCGTACGGGTCGCGGACCCTAAGGCGTGCCAATGCGGCGAGGTCCTCAAGGGCGTGATCAAGCCGTGGGAGTGCAAGGTGTTCGGCAGCGCCTGCACGCCGGAGCGCCCGATCGGGACGTGCATGGTGTCCTCCGAGGGCGCCTGCGCGGCGTACTACAACTTCGGCCGCTTCGCGCGGGAGCGGGAGGTCGTGTGACGCGGGACTCCTCGGTGATCTCGCAGCGCGAGCAGACGGTCCTGGGGATCATCGAGACCGCTCGCGGCAAGCGGGCGAAGTTCCGCGACGAGCACATCAACATGGCGCACGGCGCCGGCGGCAAGGCGACGCAGACGCTGATCGAGGGCATGCTGCTGCCGGCGCTGGGGGGAGAGGCGCTGGCTGAGCTGGGCGACGCCGGCGTGATCGAGCTGGATGGGCTCGGCGTCGCGCTGAGCACCGACTCCTACGTGGTCAGGCCGTTGCGCTTCCCAGGGGGCTCGATCGGCGAACTGGCCGTAAACGGCACCGTCAACGACCTCGCAGTTAGCGGCGCGCGTCCGCTCGCGCTCAGCTTGGCGCTGATCCTCGAGGAGGGGTTGAGCGCAGCGGCGCTGCGCGACGAGGTCGCGGCGATCGCGCAGACAGCGCGGGTGGCGGGCGTCGAGGTGATTGCCGGCGACACGAAGGTGGTCGAGCGGGGTCACGCCGATGGGATGTACATCTCGACAACTGGATTCGGCGTGCGCGACGGTCGTGCCGCGATGTCTCCCGCGGCGCTGCGGCCGGGCGATCGCATCCTGCTTTCGGGCGGCGTGGGCGAGCACGGCACGGCGATCATGCTCGCGCGCGGCGAGTTCGATCTCGACGCCGAGATCGAGTCCGACACGCGCTCGCTGTGGCCGGCGGTAGATGCGCTGCTGGACGCCGCCGGGCCGCAGCTGCACTGCATGCGAGATGCCACCCGCGGCGGCGTCGCCTCGGTGCTCAACGAGCTCGCGCGCGCCTCCTCGGTGTCGATGCTCGTGCGCGAGAGCGCGATCCCGGTGAATCCCGTCGTCGCGGGCGCCACGGAGATCCTCGGTATAGATCCCCTGTACGTCGCCAATGAAGGCAAGCTCGTGGCGTTTGTGGAGCCGAGCGCTGCTGAGCGCGCTCTCGAGGCGCTGAGAACGGTGCCCGGATGCGAACTGGCGGCTGAGATCGGTGAGGTTCGGCGTGAGCCGCCCGGGATGGTGCTCGTGCAGACAGGATTCGGCGGGCGCCGGGTGATGGACCAGCTCGTCGGCGACCCGCTGCCGAGGATCTGCTGATGCACGAGCTCTCGATCGCGCAGGCCGTGGTGCAGATCGTCTCCGACCACGCCGCCGGCCGGCGCGTGGAGAAGGTCGAGCTCCGGGTCGGTCATCTGCGCCAGGTGGTGCCGGCGGCGCTCGAGTTCGCGTTCGAGCTGCTGGCGAGCGGCAGCCTTCTCGACGGAGCCGAGCTCGTCATCGAAGACGTGCCCGCGCGCGGGTGCTGCCGCGAGTGTGGCACGGAGACGGTGATGTCGGCGTTCCCGCTGCAGTGTTCGGACTGCCGCGGATTCGATTTAGAGCTACTGGCTGGCGAGGAGCTGCTGGTCGAGGCGATCGAACTTGCCGGAGACGAGGAAATGACAATCGAAGGAGCGGCCTATGGCTGTTGAGCAGCAGACCGATTCCGGCGTCAGCGAGGTTCACATCCTGTGGATCTCGGAGGGAATGAGCTGCGACGGTGATTCCGTCTCGATCACCGCGGCCGGGCAGCCAGGCATCGAAGACGTGCTGCTGGGAGCGATCCCCGGGCTGCCCAAGGTGCACCTGCACAACAAGGTCCTCTCGCCGACGCTCGGCGGCGAGGAGTTCCTGAGGCCGTTCCGCCAAGCGGTGGCGGGCGAGCTCGAGGCACCGTTCGTGCTTGTGATCGAGGGCTCGATCCCGAATGAGACCATCAACGGGGACGGCTACTGGACCTCGTTCGGCAACGACGAGGCGACCGGCGAGCCGCTGACGCTGAACTGGTGGATCGACCGGCTCGCCCCGAAGGCGTGGGGAGTCGTCGCAATCGGTACGTGTGCAACCTACGGCGGAATCCACGCCATGGCCGGCAATCCGACCGGCTGCATGGGACTGGCCGACTATCTCGGTTGGGACTTCCGCTCCGCGGGCGGGCTGCCGATCGTCAACGTCCCCGGCTGCCCGGTTCAACCGGAGAACTTCATGGAGACGCTGACCTGGCTGCTCTACCAGGCGGCCGGCCTCGCGCCGACCATCCCGCTCGACGAGGCGCTTCGCCCGCAGTGGATCTTCGGCAAGACCGTGCACGAAGGATGCGACCGCGCGGGCTACTACGAGCAGGGGGACTTCGCGCGTGACTACAACTCACCCAAGTGCCAGGTGAAGATCGGGTGCTGGGGGCCGGTGGTCAACTGCAACGTCCCCAAGCGGGGGTGGATGGCCGGCATCGGCGGCTGTCCCAATGTCGGGGGCATCTGCATCGGCTGCACCATGCCCGGCTTTCCGGACAAGTTCATGCCGTTCATGGACGCGCCTCCGGGCGGCGGACTGTCTTCGACGATCAGCGGCACCTATGGGCCGCTGATGCGCAGGTTGCGCGGGATGACCAACAAAGAGATGAACAAGGAAACCAAGTGGCGTCACAACCGCCCGGAGCTGACCACCGGCTACGCCCCGCGCTGGGGTAACTGACCCGGCCACGAGCTACGACTGGCGAGGAAAGGGAGAGGCAGATGGCCGTACGAGAGCAGATCAAGCCCGAGGCGGGGACGCTCGTGGACATGGCCTGGGATCCGATCACGCGGATCGTGGGCAACCTCGGCATCTACACGAAGATCGATTTCGCCAACCGCGAGGTCGTCTCGTGCAAGAGCACGTCTTCGCTGTTCCGTGGCTACAGCGTGTTCATGAAGGGCAAGGACCCGCGCGACGCCCACTTCATCACCAGCCGGATCTGCGGCATCTGCGGCGATAACCACGCCGTGTGTTCGTGCTACGCGCAGCAGATGGCCTACGGGGTCAAGCCGCCGCCGCTGGGTGAGTGGATAGTCAACCTGGGCGAAGCGGCCGAGTACATCTTCGACCACATCATCTTCCAGGACAACTTGGTCTTCGTGGACTTCTGCGAGCAGATGGTCAAGGAAACCAACCCCACCCTCTGGGCGAAAGCGGAGAGCGCTGACGCGCCCCATGCCAACGTGCACGGTTACCGGACGATCGGCGAGATCATGCGTTCGTACAACCCGTTCACGGGCGAGACCTACAAGCAGGCGCTGCTGATGAGCCGTATCGGGCGGGAGATGATCTGCTTGATGGAAGGCCGCCACGTACACCCATCTACGGTGTACCCCGGGGGCGTCGGCACGGTCGCCACTCCCACTCTGTTCACCGACTACCTGAGCCGCCTGCTGCGCTGCCTTGACTTCATCAAGCAGGCGGTGGCGATGAACGACGACGTGTTCGACTTCTTCTATGAGGCGCTTCCGGGATACGAAGAGGTAGGACGACGGCGGATCCTGCTCGGGTGCTGGGGCGCGTTCAACAACCCCGACCACGTCGACTACGACTACAGGAACATGAACGACTGGGGAAACGAGATGTTCGTCACCCCAGGCGTTGTCGTGGATGGTGAACTCGTCACCACGGACCTGGTGGACATCAACCTCGGCATTCGGATCATGCTCGGATCCTCCTATTACGAGGACTGGGTGAACGAGGAGACGTTCGTGCCGCGCGACCCGCTCGGCAATCCGGTCGACAAGCGCCACCCGTGGAACCAGACGACGATCCCCAAGCCGCAGAAGCGAGATCTCGATGGCGGCAACTATTCGTGGGTGATGAGCCCGCGCTGGTTTGACAAGCGCACCGGGGACAACCTCGCGCTGGACACCGGCGGCGGGGCGCTCGCGCGGCTGTGGGCAACGGCTCTGGCCGGCAAGGTCAACACGCCGTTCGTGAAGGCCACAGGCCAGAGCGTGTTGATCAATCTGCCCAAGACGCCGAACACGCCGGAGCAGACGCTCGAGTGGAAGATCCCCCAGTGGTCAAACGCGATCGAGCGCGATCGGGCGCGGATCTACTTCGTCGCCTACTCGGCGGGGATGGCGCTGTACTTCCTCGATCAGGCGATGAACGAGGTGCGGGCGGGAAGGACGAAAGTGTTCGAGAACTTCGACGTTCCCGAGGAGGCGATCGGCTGCGGCTTCCACGAAGCGGTGCGGGGCGTGCTCTCGCATCATCTCGTGATCCGCGAGGGCAAGATCGCGAACTACCACCCTTACCCGCCGACGCCGTGGAACGGCAGCCCGACTGACTCCTACGGCACTCCGGGACCTTACGAGGATGCGGTCATGGGCCAGCCGATCTTCGAGGAGAACGATCAGGACAGCTTCCGCGGGATCGACATCATGCGCGCGGTCCGCTCGTTCGACCCGTGCCTGCCGTGCGGAGTGCACATGTACCTCGGGCCGGGCAAGACGCTGCGCACCGTACACCAGCCGATGTTCGGACAGCACGCCTGACCGATGAGCTCCGTGGCGCAGGATCCTCGCGAGCTCGTAGCCGAGGTCGAAGGGCGTCTGGAGAGGATCGAGGCGCTCGAGGACGAGTCCGCGCGTGAAGCGGCGACCGGAGCCGTACACGCGCTGCTCGACCTCTACGGGGCTGGGCTCGAGCAAATCATCCAAGCCATCGCCGAGCGCGACGACGGCGCGCTCGCCGCCGCGCTCGCCGGAGATGAGCTTGTGGCACATCTGTTGCTCGTGCATGGGCTGCACCCAGTCCCGCTCGAGCAGCGAGTGCTCGACGGGCTGGCCGAGGTCAGGCCGTACCTGGAGTCGCACGGCGGAGGCGTCGAGCTGGTGGCGATCGAGGGCACGGCGGTCCGGCTGCAGATGCGCGGCAGCTGCAACGGCTGCCCATCCTCGGCGATGACGCTCAAGCTGGCGATCGAGAACGCGCTGGTCAAGGCGGCGCCGGAGATCGAGGAGGTGATCGCGGTGCAGCCGGACAGTGAGCAGGCGACGCCACTGCTTCAGATCGAGCTCGCGCCGGCGCTCCGCGGCGACGGCTGGACGATGGCGGGCGGGCTGCCCGAGCTGGCCGAGGGCGCGCTCACGGTAAAGCGCGTCTCGGGTCAGGACGTCCTCTTCTTGCGCCTCGCGGCGAACTTCTACGCGTACCGTCCGCGCTGCCCCGGCTGCGAGGCGCCGATGGCGGATGCGCGGCTGAGCCGGGCAGAGCTCACGTGTGCGGCCTGCGGGCGGACCTATGACGCCGTCAGAGCCGGTCGCGGGGTCGACAACCCGCACCTGTCGCTCGAGCCGGTGCCGCTGCTGGTGGGCGAAGACGGATTGGTGAGGGTTGCCCTCGCGCTCGCAGCGTAAGCCGGTCAGGGCGGCATCGCCCGCGCTCGCTTCGCCGCGACTTCAGCGGCTGGCGCGGGGCGAGCCACGGCCAGGGCCCGGTGCGCCCGACGCTGCGGAGGCGCAGGAGCTCTGCGACCTGTGTGCTGTGGCGATTCCCTCCGAGCACCGCCACCTGCTCGACCTCGACGCGCGCCAACTGCTGTGCGTGTGCCGCGCCTGCTCGTTGCTGTTCGACCGCCCGGCGGCAGGACGCGGGCAGCTCAAGCTCGTGCCCCAACGGCGCCTTCGCCTCGAGCGGTTCGTGCTCAGCGACGCTATCTGGGAGCAGCTGCGCATCCCAGTGGATATGGCTTACTTCTTCCACGCCTCGCGGCAGCGGCGCGTGCTGGCGTACTACCCGGGTCCGATGGGCGCCACCGAGTCGCGCCTAGAGCTGACAGCGTGGGAGGCGCTCGAGCAAGCGAACCCGGTTCTGAGCGAGCTCGAAGAAGATGTCGAAGCGCTGCTGGTCAACCGCGTGGGCGATAACCGGCGGCAGTGGCTCGTGCCGATCGAGGACTGCTACCGCCTGGTCGCTGCGATCCGCACGCGCTGGCGCGGGTTCAGCGGCGGCAGGGAGGTCTGGGAGGCGATCGATGCGTTCTTCGCGCAGCTCGATCGTCAGGCCCGCAGCGACCCGAACAACAAACGCGGCGGCGGCCGCGGAGAGGAGACGAGATGGCGCTCGGCCGACGTAAAAGTGATGTGAAGATCGACATGCCGTCGCACGTGAAGGGGATCAACCAGGGCAACTCCAGCGGCAACTACGACAAACAGGCGGGTCACAGGCCGGATGGCACCTCGAGCGCGAGCCGTTCGACCGGCATAAATCCCAAAGCTCACGAGCCCATCGACCCGAGCATGCCGAACCTCTCGCCGGCCTAGCCGCCACTGCCAGTGACGGCGACCCGCTTCTCCGCGCCGCGGTTCGGGAACGAGATCCCCCAGCTGCGCTTCGCCGTGCTGGACGCAGCTCGCGTTTCGCACGCGGCGCTGCCGACGGTGAAATTCGCCCTGGAGCTCCAGGCTCCGCGACGGACCGAGATACGCTCCGTGCTCCTCGACGTGCAGATCCAGATCGCCGCGCGCCAGCGCGGCTACGACGACGGCGAGCAGGAGCAGCTGCTCGAGTTGTTCGGCACACCAGAGCGGTGGCGGACGACGCTGCGGGCGTTGCCGTGGACGCGGACCACCGTCGTCGTCCCGGCGTTCGCGGAGCGCACGGTGGTCGATCTCCCGATCGCCTGCAGCTACGACCTCGACGTGACCGCGGCGCGCTACTTCGCCGCGCTCCGAGGCGGCGAGGTGCCGCTCGAGTTCCTGTTCAGCGGCTCGGTGTTCTTCGCCGGCGGCGACGGGGCGCTGCAGGCGACGCGGATCGCTCTGGACAGCGAGGTCGAGTTCCGCCTGCCGGTGTCCCTGTGGAGAGAGGCGATCGACGCCCATTTCCCGGGCAGCGCCTGGCTGCGCCTGCAGCGCGACAGCGTCGAGCGTCTGGCCGCGTTCAAAGCTCGTGGCGCCTACGCGAGCTGGGACGCCGCCCTCGAGGCGCTGTTGGCGCAGGAGAGCGGGAGTTGAGCTCCGATCCAGTCCGGGCGATCGCCGACGCCGTCCTCTACGAGGGCTATGTCCTTTGGCCCTACCGCCGCTCAGCCCTCAAGAACCAGCGTCGCTTCACGTTTGGCGGGGTCTATCCACCGAGCCACAGCGCCCGCCATCCCGATGACCGCTCGGCGATCACCACCGAGATGCTGCTCGAGGCGCATGCCCAGGCGCGCGTTACGGCGGCGGTGCGCTTCTTGCACGTGGTCCGGCGCACAGCGGCGCAGCGGCGAGGCGACGCCCTCGAGGCGGTGGACGAGATCGTCGTCGGCGGCGAGCGCTACCTCACCTGGGAGGAGGCGCGCGAGCGCGAGATCGAGCTCCCGGCGCTCACACTCGCGCGGCCCGGCAGCGGTCACACGATTCCGATAGAGATCGCTGCCGGGTGCGACCAGGAGCTCCTGGGCGATCGCGGCGCGCTCATCCGCGAGTGGTCCGCGTTGCGGGGCGAGGCGCGCCTCGAAGCGCTCCCGGTCGCGGGCCGGGTGTGGCGCGTGTCGGCCACCGTCACGAACCTGACGCGGTTCGGCGGACACGCGCGCGAGGACGCGCTCGCACTCACGTTCTGCTCGACGCACATGATGCTGCGCGTCGATGGGGGCGCGTTCGCATCCTTGGCCGACCCTCCGCCGCACCTCTCGGCCGCGGCCGCGGAGTGCCGGAACGAAGGCATTTGGCCGGCGCTAGTCGGCGACCCCGCCAAGCGAGATCGGATCCTCTCCGCGCCGATCATCCTGGAGGACTTCCCGCGCGTTGCCCCAGAGAGCCCCGGCGACCTGTTCGACGGGGGCGAGATCGACCAGCTGCTGATCCTCAACATCCTCGCCCTGACCGATGAGGAGAAAGCCGAGATGGCGGCCACCGACGCACGCGCGCGCGAGATCCTCGAGCGGACGCAGCGCCTCACCCCCGAGCAGCTGATGGCGCTGCACGGCACGATCCGCGAGTTCGGGATGGCGCGCTGAAGTGAAGTCCTACTGGGAGGAACTCGAGCGTCCGGCCCCGGACTCGGTGCGCGTTGGCGAGGACGAGCTGCGGGCCGGAAGCCGCGTCCTGCTGCGGCCGCGACCCGGCGGCGACGTGTTCGATCTCGCCCTGGCCGGACGCGCGGCGGTGGTCGAGGCGATCGAGCAGGATCTCGACGGCCGCGTCACGCTCGCGGTGGTGATCGAGGATGACCCCGGGCGCGATCTCGGGCTGGCCCGCCAACCCGGCCACCGCTTCTTCTTCTCCCCGGACGAGGTCGAGCCGCTGCCGGCAAGCGACGGGCCGGCGCGCGGCGTGCGACCACCGAAGATCCTCGTCGCCGGGATCGGCAACGTATTTCTCGGCGACGATGGCTTTGGGCTCGCGCTGGCAGCCCGGCTGGCACGGCGTTCTCTGCCCGCGGGGGTCGAGGTCGTGGAGTTCGGCATCCGCGGCATCGACCTGGCCTTCGCCATGCAGGACGGCTACGACAGTGTGGTTCTGCTCGACGCCACGCCACGCGGTGAGGCGCCCGGAACGCTCTACGTGATCGAAGCCGGGCTCGATCCCGAAGCACGGCCCGCAGTCGATGGGCATGGCCTCGACCCGGCCAGCGTGATCGCGCTCGTCCGGGCCTGGGGCGGGACGCCGCCGCAGACATTCGTCGTCGGCTGCGAGCCGCAGACCCAGGTCGATGCCGAGCATGACGACCTCGTGGCCCAGCTCTCCGAGCCCGTTCTCGCGGCGCTCGACCCGGCGGTGAGGCTGGTCGAGTCGCTGCTCTCCCAGCTTCCCAACCGCCAGGAGGTATCTCCGTGAACAAGCAGATCAGCGTCCCGCTTCCGCTCGTGCTCGTGCTCGCAGTGGCCGCATTCGTCGCTGCCGTCGCTTCGCAGGCACCTGAGATCCAGCGCTACCTGAAGGTCAAGCAGATGTAGGTCCTGAAAGGACGCCGCCCATGCATCGCACGAAAGTCAGGGTGGTCGAGGACGTGCTCGACGCCAACAACACGATCGCCCGCGCGAATCGCGAGGACTTCGACCGGCACGGCGTCAGGGTGGTGAATCTGATGAGCGCGCCTGGGGCGGGAAAGACCTCATTGCTGGAGCGGGCACTGGCAGGCTCGCTCGACGGGGTTCGCGTCGGCGTGCTCGAAGGTGACGTACAGGGGTCGTTCGATGCTGACCGCCTGGCCGGCTTGCACATTCCGGTGACCCAGCTGAACACCGATCCGGGCTTCGGAGGCGAATGTCACCTCGACGCCAACATGGTCCGCTCGGCCCTGCCGGCGCTTCCGCTCGAGGAGCTCGACCTGCTGGTCATCGAAAACGTCGGCAACCTCGTCTGCCCGGCGGAGTTCCGCGTCGGTGAGGACGTGCGCGCGATGGTGTGCTCCGTGGCCGAGGGCGAGGACAAGCCGCTCAAGTACCCGCTCATGTTCCGCAGCGCGGAGCTCGTCGTGATCAACAAGATCGACCTGCTCGCGCATCTGGACTTCGATCTGGACAAGTTTCTCTACCACCTCGACCAGGTGAATCCCGGGGTCGAGCGCCTGCTCGTGAGCGCACGCAGCGGCGAGGGCGTCGAGGCGTGGCGCCAGTGGCTGCTGGGCGTGGCGATGTGGGCGGAGGCGCACGCTTGACCGGGGCAGCGCTCGCGGGCAGCTTCGCCGCCACGCTCCAGCCGCTGATCGAGGAGCGCGCGGCGGCCAACCGATCCTTCTTCACCGCGGAAGCGGAGCGGCTCTCGCGGCTCTGCCATGGCATGGCTGAGCGCTTCGCGCGCGGTGGGCGGTTGATCGCCGTCGGTCGCTCGCCACGCGCACGCTCGGACGTGCGGCACGTAGCGGTCGAGTTCGTCCACCCGGTGATCGTCGGCAAGCGGGCGCTGCCGGCGCTGGGGCTGGCTGCCGAGGGGGGTCGACTAGAGCGCCAAGTCGACCTGCTTGCGCGCTCCGAGGACATCGCGATCGGCTTCGGCGCCGACGAGGACGAGGGCGAAGCGGCGCCCGCGCTCGCGTTCGCCCGTCAGCGCGGCTGCCTCACGATCGCCTTCGCCGCCGCCGGGGCGGAATGGGAGTTCGAGCCGCCGAGCGAAGACCCGGATATCCGCCAGGAACTGACCGAGACGCTGTATCACGTCCTGTGGGAGCTCGTGCACGTGTTCTTCGAGCACCGCGGTCTCCTCGCCGGCCGCGCGCGGCAGCCGCTTACGGATGCCGGCGCGTCGAGCTTCCTGTACCCCTTCCTCGACGAGCGCGAGGACGACCTCGAGGCGGTGCTGGCCGACGTCCGCCACTCGGTGCTGATGAAGGCCCAGGAGGTGGGGGAGCTGCGGGCGCAGACCCTTTCGGAGAACCAGCCGGCGCTGTATGCGGCGGCGGCGGCGCTGCGCGAGCGCTTCGAACGCGGCGGCACGCTGCTCGCGCTGGGTAACGGCGGCTCGGCCACCGACGCGATGGATGTCGTGGCCGACTTCCGCCTGGGCCGTAGCGCGGGCGCCAGCACGCGGGGCTGGCCGGCGCTCGACCTCACCGAGGACCCGGCGATCCTCACGGCGATTGCCAACGACATCGGCGTCGACGCGATCTTCTCGCGGCAGGTGATCGCGCACGGCGCTGCCGGCGACGTGCTGTTGACGCTCTCCACCTCAGGGAACTCGCGCAACGTCATCGAGGCGCTACGCGAGTCGCGCCGCCGCGGCCTCGAGACGATCTCGTTCGTCGGCTACGACGGCGGCACGATTGCCGCCCAGCGGCTGGCCGACTACGTCATCGTGACGCGCTCAGAGCACATCCCGCGGATCCAGGAAGCCCAGGCGAGCGCGTACCACGTGCTGCGCGCGCTGGTCGGCTCGCCATGACGACGCTCATCGGTGGCGTCGTTCGCCTCCGGCTGAGGGTCATCGGCACTGTGCAGGGCGTGGGGTTCCGGCCGTTTGTCTACCGCCTGGCGAGGGAGGAGGAGCTTGGCGGTTTCGTGCTCAACGATGAGCGCGGGGTGTTGATCGAGATCGAGGGGGCTGCGGACGCGGTTGAGCGCTTCAGCCACCGCTTACGCGCCGAGCCGCCGCCGTTGGCGAGCATCGACGCGTTGCTGAGCAAGCCGATGACGCCGCAGGGCGAGCGCGCGTTCGCGATCCGCGAGAGCGCTCGCCGCGGCGATGCGGACTTGCCTATCGCTCCTGACACCGCCACCTGCGAGGAGTGCCTGGCCGAGCTGTTCGATCCAGCCGACCGCCGCTACCGCTACCCGTTCATCAACTGCACGAACTGTGGCCCGCGCTTCACGATCGTCCGCGACGTTCCCTACGACCGGCCGTTGACGACGATGGCGCCGTTTCGGATGTGCGGCGCGTGCCGTCGCGAGTATGAGGATCCCGCCGCCCGTCGCTTTCATGCTCAGCCCAACGCCTGTCCCCAGTGCGGGCCTCGCGCGCGGCTCGTCGACGGCACCGGTCGTGTTATGGCGCCGGCCGGCGTGAGCGACTGTGTCCAGATGGCGGCGCGGGAGCTCGCGGCGGGCGCGATCCTGGCCGTCAAGGGGATCGGCGGTTTTCATCTCGCCTGCGATGCCGCCAACGAGCGCACCGTGGCCGCGTTGCGCACGCGCAAGCATCGCGAGGACAAGCCGTTCGCGCTGCTGGTTGCCGACGCGCGCATCGCCGGCGAGCTGGTCGAGCTGGGCGAGGAGGAGCGCTCGCTTCTGGGCTCGCTGCAGCGGCCGATCGTCCTGGCGCCGAGGCGGCAGCCGGCGCCGGTGGCCGACAGTGTTGCGCCTCAGGCCGCAGAACTTGGGCTGATGCTGCCTTACGCGCCGTTGCACCACCTGCTGATCAGCGACTTCGCTGCTGCGTGCGGGAGCAGCGGCGTGCTCGTGCTGACGAGCGGCAACGTGTCGGATGAGCCGATCGCCTACGACGACGAGGACGCAAGGGAGCGGCTGGCGACGATCGTCGACCTGTTCCTGGTTCACGACCGGCCGATCGCGACGCGGACCGATGACTCCGTGCTCCGCGTGATCACCACCGGCTCGGGGCGGCGCGCCCTGCCGCTGCGTCGCTCGCGCGGCTACGTGCCGGTTCACCTCGACCTGCCGGTCCCGGCGTCGCAGCCGCTGCTCGCCTGTGGCGCGGAGCAGAAGAACACGTTCTGCCTCGCCAAGGGCTCGCGGGCGTGGGTCAGCCACCACGTCGGCGATCTCGAGCACTACGCGACGCTGCGCGCCT
>JAFAZV010000387.1 GCA_019239445.1 Solirubrobacterales bacterium | reverse complement strand
GGGTTCTCCGGCGGGCCGTTCCACTCTCAGAACCCGGAGGCGTGGTTCATGCAGGCGCCGGGGCTGAAGGTCGTGGCGCCATCGACGGCGCACGACGCCAAAGGGTTGCTGCACGCCGCCATCCGCGACCCCAACCCGGTCTGCTTCATGGAGCACAAGCACCTCTACCGGCGCGTGCGCGGCGAGGTTCCGGAGGGGGTGTACGAGACGCCGTTCACGGCTCGGGTGGCGCGGCCGGGCTCCGATCTGGTCGTGATCACCTACGGCGCGATGGTCGGGGTGGCGCTCGAGGCGACCGAGGATCTCGACGGCGCTTCCGTTGAGGTCCTGGATCTGCGCTCGCTGGTGCCGCTGGATGTCGAGGCCGTGCTCGACTCGGTCGGGCGGTGCTCGAAAGTGGTGATCGTCGACGAAGCGAACGGGACATGCGCCGCCGGCGCCCAGGTGGCGGCGGTGATCGCTGAACGAGGATTCGAGTGGCTGGACGGGCCGGTCGTGCGAGTGGCCACGCCGGACGTGCCGATCCCGTTCTCGCCGCCGCTCGAGCAGGCGGTCCTTCCGAACGTCGAGCGGGTCAAGGAGGCGTGTCGTGAGCTCCTCGAGTACTGAGCTCATGACCGACGTGACGATGCCCCAGATGGGGGTGTCGGTGGCGGAGGGGACGATCGTGGCCTGGCGGGTCGAGGTCGGCGACCGGATCGAAGCCGACGCGACGATCTGCGAGATCACAACGGACAAGATCGACACCGAGGTGCCGGCGCCCGTGTCGGGTGTGGTGGCGGAGATCCTCGTGCCGGTGGGCGAGACGGTGGCGGTCGGGACGGTGGTGGCGCGGATTGGTGGCGGGGCGGTCGGTGGCGGGGCGGTCGGTGGCGGTGCGATCGGTGGCGGTGCGGCGCCGGCGAGTGCTGAGCCGGCGGCGGATGCCGGGCCGGCGGCGGATGCGGGGCCGGCGCCGGATGCCGCGCCGGCGGCGGACACGATTGACCAGACCGCCAATGGCGGCACGCCACGCCCGCAAACCCCCACCCCCTCCGCCCTGTCCTTGGCTGGCCGGCCAGCCAGGTACTCGCCGGTCGTGCAGCGCATCGCCGCCGAGCACGACATCGACCTGGCGCAGGTGCGTGGCACCGGGCGTGGCGGCCGGGTGCGCAAGCAGGACGTGCTGGCGGTGGTCGAGTCTGGGCCCGAGCCGCCGCTGCACATCGAGAGTCCGTACGTGCCCGAGCCGGTGGCGCCGGTTGCGGGCGGGCCGACGGTGGCAGCGGACGAGCCGGCGGTGGTACTGGCGGGAGACGGTCAGCTATCCCGTATGCGCCGGCAGATCGGTGCGCACATGAAGCGCTCGCTCGAGACCGCCGCCACCTGCACCACCTGGGCCGAGGTCGACATGAGCCGGATCGAGGCCGCCCGCGCGCGCGCCGGGCTCACGGCATTGCCGTTTGTTGCCGCGGCCACGATCGCGGCGCTGCGCGAGCATCCCGCGCTGAACGCGACGATCGAGGGCGAGAACTACATCCGCCATGCCGACGTCAACCTCGGGATCGCGGTGTCGCTGGGCGAGGATGGGCTGATCGTGCCGGTCATCTCGCGGGCGCACGAGCTGTCGGTGGAAGGGCTCGCGCCGCGGATCAAAGAACTCGCGCGGCGGGCGCGGGCGCGTGAGCTGCGGCCGGATGACGTCGCCGGCGGGACGTTCACGATCACGAACCCGGGGCAGTTCGGGTCGATCATGGCGACGCCGATCATCAACCAGCCGCAGGTGGCGATCCTCGACCTCGAGGCCGTAGTCAAGCGGCCGGTGGTCGTGAGCGATGCCGAGGGCAACGACTCGATCGCAATCCGCGCGATGACGATTCTCGGCCTGAGCTGGGATCACCGCGCTCTGGACGGGGCGCTGGCGGCGCAGTTCCTGGCCACGCTGAAGCGGCGCCTGGAGAGATGGTCCTGAGCACGGGAGGAACGGGCGCGAGCGGCGCCGGCGGCGCGATGCATACTGATCGGATGCCCGAGTTGTGGGTCTGCCATCTGGGGACGGTCGAGTACCGGGAGGCGCTGGCGCTCCAGGAGCGCCTGCGCGCGGCACGCCAGCGCGACGCTGTGCCCGATCTGCTGTTGACGCTCGAGCACTGGCCGGTGTACACGCGCGGCCGGCGCTCGGGCGCCGGCGAACTGCCGATGGGCGAGGACTGGTACCGACTTCAGGGCATCGATGTGGTCGAGACGGATCGAGGCGGCAAGGTCACCTACCACGGTCCCGGCCAGCTCGTCGGCTACCCGATCGTGCGGGTCGATGACGTCGTCGATTACGTCCGCACGCTCGAGCGGGCGCTGGTGGCGGCGCTGGGGCAGGAGGGCATCACGGCGCGGGCGCGATTCGACGACGGACCCGACTTCACCGGCGTATGGATCGATGAGCGCAAGATCGCGTCGATCGGCGTCCACGTCCAGCGGGGTGTGACCACGCACGGCTTCGCGGTCAACGTCGAGAACGACCTGCAGCCGTTCAGCTGGATCGTCCCGTGCGGGCTCGAGGGCGTGCAGATGACCTCGGTGATCAAGGAGACCGGGCGGCTGGCGGGTCAGGTCCAGTGCTTTCGCCGACGGGCGGCCTGGCAGCTGGCGCAGGCCCTGGGGCGCCGGCAGCGGCTGGTCAGCCTTGCGCGAATCGAGCGCTTCGTGCCTGGCCGCGCGACGGCCGCCGTCTAAGCCGGAGCGGGACGCGCCCGGATGATCTGTGTGAGGCGGGCGATGACGATCTGCGTGCGGCGCTCGATCTGGAGCCAGGTGGTCCGGACCGGAACATAAGCGCAGGCGGTGAGGCGCATGTCGTTCTCGCGGTCGAGCTCGAACTGCCGGCGCGTGCGGTGAGTCCTGTAGCCGTCGGTTTCGAGCGCCACGCGGGCGGCACGGAACAGGAAATCGACCCGGATCGGCGGCCCGCCGTCGGGCAGCACGAGGAGCTCGTTGACGGCCGGGGTAGGCAGCCCGGCTCGACGGCAGTGGACGACGACACGTTCCTCGAGCTCGCTGCGTGTGAGCGTGCTGCCGACATAGTGCTCGGCCAGCAGCTCGCGGACGATCCGCGCGGCGGGGCGCGTGGGGTTGCGCTCGAGCTGATCCTCGAGCGCGCGGAGGTTGAAGGTGCCGGCGGCATCGGCCTGGTCGTAGGCGCGCTCGAGCGCTCGGCGCGGAATCACTTCGGCGAGGTCGAGCTGGGTGCGTGCAATCGTCGTCACAGGGATGTTCTCGACCACAGTGACGTCTTTTTCGGTCAGCGTGGTCGAGCGGTGGACGTCGATTCCGGGCTGCTCGCGGGCCGAGCGCGCGGGCACGGTGACGTCGATATTGGCCCGCGCGCTGTTACGTAGACCGTGCAAGGCCGCGGCCGAGCGGTGCGAGAGCACGGCGCCGGGTCCGCAGGCGAGGACGGCGGCGAGGTAGTGGCCTTGGGCGGTGAGGAGGTTCGTTGGAATTAGCGAATAGACGCCGCGGTAGCGGCGGTGCAGACGGCCGGTGGCGGCGCGCCGGCTGATGGTTGACGAACTCAGACCCAGCGTTCGCAGCTGGTCGACAGTCACCAGCGTCTGTTGCGTCGCGGCCACCGCGGCAATGGCCACGTCCACCGGAGCCTGGTCGAGAAACTTGCGCCATGCGGGAACTTCTCGACCAGCCTCTGGCATGTGGCCGATGGTGGCGAGGATCGCGTTACGCGTGTGTGACGAGAAGCGCCAATCCTGTGACAAACCATCGCTACCCTGAATACGTGACGAGAAGCCGTGCGAATCCAGGGGGGATCCAGGACCTCGTCAGCGTGCTCGGGCCGACGTCGGAGCCCTATCGCGGCCGCAAGCCGCCGTGGTTCAAGGTGCCGGCGCCGGGCGGCCCGAAGTACCGCGAGCTGCAGAAGCTGATCCAGGCCGAGAACCTCCACACGGTCTGCCAGGAGGCGGCGTGCCCGAACATCGGCGAGTGCTGGCAGCGGGGAACGGCGACGTTCATGATCCTCGGCGACACGTGCACCCGGCGCTGCGGCTTCTGCAACGTCAAGACGGGCAAGCCGACGTGGGACGATCCGCTCGAGCCGGCGCGCGTGGCACGCAGCGTGGCCCGGATGGGACTCCGGCACGCGGTGATCACGAGCGTCGACCGCGACGACATGCCCGATCTCGGCGCTCATGCGTTTGTTGGCGTGATCCGCCAGATCAGGCGGCAGTCACCCCAGACGCAGATCGAGGTGCTCACGCCCGACTTCCGCGGCGAGGAGATGCCGCTGGCCAAAGTGATCGCGGAGCGGCCGGACGTCTTCAACCACAACGTCGAGGTGGCGCCGCGGCTGTACCCGGTGGCGCGCCGCGGCTCGACGTTCAAGCGCTCCTGCCGGGTGCTCCGCAATGCCAAGGAA
>JAFAZV010000013.1 GCA_019239445.1 Solirubrobacterales bacterium | reverse complement strand
CCCACGCATGTCATCGTTGCCTGCATGGCCGGATCCTTTCGTCTGGGGTCAGCCGGAGCCCATCTCCGGCCAGTCAAACCCCCGCATGCGCGAAAGGGTCCGGCCAACCTCAGACAGACAACCGGCCTACACGGCCATAGCGTCTAGCCAGCAGTGTCGCGGATTTCAATCACGGCCACGCACATCGGCGAGTATCAAACCACGCAGCAAGCGCGACGCGATGGCTGCACCGGCGGTCCTTCTTCATCACTGCGCGTGTCCCCGGCGGCTGCCGGATGGCCGCTCGTCACGGGGCTGGGGAAGCGCCCATTTCGACCGCCTCCCAGCGAGATAGCCCGAGCAGCTCGTTGACCTCGTCAAACGGCATGAATTGCTCCGTCA
This sequence comes from Solirubrobacterales bacterium, assembly GCA_019239445.1. Lineage (GTDB taxonomy): Bacteria > Actinomycetota > Thermoleophilia > Solirubrobacterales > Solirubrobacteraceae > Palsa-465. The sequence goes on along the minus strand of JAFAZV010000013.1, from coordinate 8,504 downwards.
AGCCACGCGTCGTGCCGTGGCGGCGAAGCTCTTGGCAGACCGCCTCGTAGGCGTGGGCGATCGCCCACGTCTGGGTGGAGGGGAAGATCACCACCCGGTAACCGAGCTCCTGCAGCTCGTCCGCGGTCAGCGCGGGCGTGCGTCCCGTCTCGGACATGTTGGCCAGCGACGGTCCGTCCACTCGCCGGGCGATCTCCTCAAGCTGCTCTCGCGTCCGCGCGGCGTCGACGAACAGGATGTCGGCCCCCGCGTCGGAGTAGGCGTTGCAGCGATCGATGGCTTGGTCGAGGCCGAGCGGCGCGAGTGCGTCGGTGCGGGCGATGATCACGGTCTCGGGCGAGCGGCGCGCCGCCGCCGCGGCCCGGAGCTTCATCACCATCTCATCGCGCGGGATCACGCGCTTGCCATCCAAGTGGCCGCAGCGCTTGGGGAACACCTGGTCCTCGAGCTGGATCGCGGCCGCACCGGCGGCTTCCATCTCCCGCACGGTGCGCCGCACCGCGGCCAGCTCGCCGTAGCCGGTGTCACAGTCGGCGATCACCGGCGTGTCGGTGACGCTCGTTACCCGCCGCACGCTCTCGACCATCTCCGCCAGGCCTACGATGCCGATGTCCGGCACCCCGAAGTGGTGCGCAGCAGCGGCGTAGCCGCCGTGATAGAAGGCTTCGAAGCCCACGCGCCCAGCGATGAGCGCGGTGAACGGGTCATGCACGCCCATGGCCACGACGATCTCGGGATCATCGATCCGCTCCCGCAGGGTGGGTGAGTCGGACATCGTCTGCTCCTCCTAAGTCTCGGTGACTGGGCCATCGTGCGTCGTCGCCGAGGCGCCACGCTCCTGCAGCCGCCGGCGAGTCCACTCCACCAGGCCGCCGGCTTGGATGATCTCCGCCATGAAGGGCGGCCGTGGCGCGATCTGCCAACGCTCGCCGCCGCGCTCGACGTACCCCGCCGCGAAGTCGATCCGCAGATGGTCGTCGTCGGAGATCGCGGCGCTGGCCTCGGGGCTCTCGACGACGGGGAGGCCCACGTTTATCGCGTTGCGGAGGAAGATCCGCGCGAAGCTCGCCGCGAGAACGACCGGCACGCCACGGGCGAGGATCGCCGCCTGGGCCTGCTCGCGCGACGAGCCCATGCCGAAGTTACGTCCGGCGACGAGGATGTCTCCGGGCCCGACGCGTCCTCCGACATCACCGGGATAGGTCTCGAGCAGGTGAGCGCCGAGCTCGTCGGGGTCGGTGAGGTTGAGATACGGGCCGGGGAGGATGTTGTCGGTGTTCACGTCGTCGCCGAGGACGACCGCTCGCCCCTCGACTACATCGGCGCTCACGCTCCGACCACTTCGGCCGGGTTCACCAGCTCGCCGGTGACGGCGGCCGCACCGGCAACGTAGGCGTTCCCCAGGTACACCGAAGAGTCAGGGTGACCCATACGGCCGCGGAAGTTCCGGTTCGTCGTGGTGACGGCAACCTCGCCGCCCGCGAGGATGCCCATGTGACCCCCGAAGCAGGCGCCGCAGGTCGGAGCCGACACGGCCCCGCCGGCTTCGACAATCGTCGCGATCAATCCCTCTGAGAGAGCCTGGCGCAGAACCCGCTGGCTGGCTGGAACCACGATCAGACGCGTTCCGCCGGCCACGCGACGACCCGCCAGGACGCGGCAGAGCTGGCGCAGATCGGTGATGGTGCCGTTCGAGCAGTTGCCGACGTAGACCTGATCGACGTGGACGCCGCGCGCGGCATCGATCTCGACCACGTTGCCGGGCGAAGCCGGCTGCGCAACCAGCGGCGGCATGCCGTCTACGGAGATGTCCAGGCGTGCGGCGTACTCGGCGCCCGGATCAGCTCGCACCGGCTCGAGAGCCCGATCGGTGACCTTGTCCGACAGCCACTGCAGGGTAGTGTCGTCGGCCGCGACGATGCCGGTCTTGGCGCCCGCCTCGACCGCCATGTTGCACAGCGCCATTCGCTCATCGACGTTCAGACCATCGATCACCGGCCCTTCGAACTCGAGCGCGGCGTAGGTCGCGCCGGCTACGCCCACGCGGGCGATGTAGGCCAGGATCAGGTCCTTTCCGGTAACCCAGGGACTGCGTTCGCCCTCGTAGCGCACCGCTATCGACTGCGGCACCCGCACCCACATCTCGCCCAGCGCCAGCGCGGAGGCGATGTCGGTGGAACCGACGCCGGTTCCAAAGGCTCCAAAGGCTCCGTACGTGCAGGTGTGAGAATCGCCTCCGGGAATGAAGTCGCCCGGAGCGATCAGCCCTTCCTCGGGCAGGACCGTGTGCTCGATGCCGGCGTTGGCGGTGCTGCCGGCCTCCCAGTAGTGCGTGATGTTCTGCGTGCGCGCGAACCTCCGCAGCCGCGCGATCATCTCGGCGCTGCGCACGTCCTTGGCCGGCGCGAAGTGATCGGCGAACAACGCCACCCGCTCGGGATCGAAGACGCGCTCGGCCCCGATGCGATCGAACTCGCGCAGCGCCACCGACCCCGACACGTCGTTGGCCATGACGAGGTCGACGCGCGCCAGGCCATAGCTTCCAGGCGAGACATCGTCGACGCCGTGTGCGGCGAGGATCTGCTGCGCGATCGTGCGGGGTTCGGTCATGGCTTCACCTCGGCATCCTCCCGTGCCGTCATGCGGCGAGCTTATCCGCCGCAAAGCGCCGCGCCTAGGCGAGCGCCGATGACTTTAGGATTGACGAGATGAGCGCTGCGGAAACCGTCACGCAAGACGAACTGCGCAGCGGTGTGCGCGACGTATGTGCGCGCTTTCCCGATGAATACTGGCGGCGGATCGATCGCGAGGAGGCGTACCCGCAGGAGTTCGTCGAGGCGCTGACGAACGCCGGTTGGCTCGCCGCGCTGATCCCGGAGGAATACGGCGGCGCAGGACTCGGCCTCGCCGATGGCGCCGTGATCATGGAGGAGATCAACCGCTCCGGCGCCAACGGCGGCGCGTGCCACGCGCAGATGTACATCATGGGCACGCTCCTGCGTCACGGTTCCGAGGAGCAGAAGCGACACTGGCTGCCACGCGTCGCGTCCGGCGAGCTGCGCCTGCAGGCGTTCGGAGTCACTGAGCCCGATGCCGGCTTGGACACGCTGCGAATTCGTACGCGAGCGCGCCGCGACGGGGAGCGCTACATCGCCAGCGGCCAGAAGATCTGGACGTCGCGGGCGCTGCAGAGCGACCTGATGCTGCTGCTGGCCCGCACCAACGAACCCGACGACGAGCATCCGCGCTGGTGGGGACTGTCGACTTTCCTCGTCGACCTCCGTGAGGCCTCGAGCGAACAGCTTCGCATCCAGCCAATCGAGACGATGCTCAACCACAACACGACCGAAGTCTTCATCGATGGGCTGGAGATCCCGGCCAGCCACCGCATCGGCGAGGAGGGCATGGGCTTTCGCTACATCCTCGACGGGATGAACGCCGAGCGCATCCTGATCGCCGCCGAGTGCATCGGTGACGGGCGCTGGTTCATCGATCGAGCGGTCAGCCAGGCCAAGCAGCGGGTCGTCTTCAACCGTCCTATCGGGCAGAACCAGGGGGTCGCGTTTCCACTCGCGTGGGCTCACGCCAGGATCGAAGCTGCCGACCTGATGCGGATCCGCGCGGCGGAACGCTTCGAGCGGGGGGAGCCCTGTGCGGCCGAGGCGAACATGGCCAAGCTGCTCGCCGCCGACGCCTCGTGGCAGGCCGCCAACGCTTGTCTTGACACCTACGGCGGCTTCGGCTTCGCCCGCGAGTTCGACGTCGAGCGCAAGTTCCGCGAGACCCGCCTCTACCAGGTGGCCCCCGTCACGACCAACATGATCCTGTCGTTCCTGGCCCAGAACGTGCTCGGGCTGCCGCGCTCCTACTGACGCGCCGACACGCCCTGTCGCCACATGCTCGTGTAGGTCCGGCTCAGATAGTCGAGGTGCTTGCGCATCTCGGCCGCGGCCGCTTCGCTGTCGCCGTGCTCGATCGCGACCAGAATCGCGCGATGGTCCTCGTCGACCCGAGCCGCGAAGCGAGGACTGAGCGCCTCTCGCGAGAAGTTGGTCTGCAGGACCGAGAAGATCGGCTGCGCGGCAATGCGCAGGAGCGTGTTACCGGCACCGTCGAGGAGCGCGCTGTGAAATCCCTCGTTGTAGATGAAGCGCTCCTCAGCCGGAAGCTCAGAGGTCGGGTCGACGATCGTTTCTCGCAGCCGCTCCAAGTCGGTCTCGCTTCGGCGCAGCGCGCATTGACGCGCGGCGAACACCTCGAGCAACCGCCGCGCCTCCAGGAACTCCTCGAGCGTGACGTCGTTGGACGCCGAGAGCAGGCTGATGTTGGCCTGCAGGAACTCGGAGATGTGATCGACCGTGGGCAAGGTGACGAAGCTGCCGCCGCTCGCGCCCTTGACCGTGTGGATCAGGTTGTGGGCCGCGAGCGCGCGCAGCGCCTCGCGGACCGTGCCGCGGCTGACGCCGAACTCGCGGGCCAGGACGGTTTCGTTGGGGAGCCGCTCGCCGCGCGGTAACTCGCCGCGAATGATCAGCTCGCGAAGCTGGTCGTAGACCTGCTCGTAGGCTTTGCGGACGCGGGTGACCGGCGCGCGGGCCAAGGACTAAGCAGCGCGCTCAAAGATGCGCCGCGCGATCAGGAGCTGCTGGATCTCGTTGGAGCCCTCGCCGAGGATCAGCACGGGAGCGTCGCGATACAGACGCTCGATCGGATACTCCTGCGAATACCCGTATCCGCCGTGGATTCGCATGGCTTCGAGTGCCGCTTCCTCGGCGACCTCGGTCGCGAACAGCTTTGCCATCCCGGCTTCGAGGTCCGCGCGCTCGCCGGTGTCCTTGCGCCGGGCGGCGTCGAGCATCAGCAGCTCGGCGGCGCGGATCTTCGTTGCCATGTTGGCGACCTTGGCCTGAATCAGCTGATGGTTGGCGATCGGCTTACCGAAGGCTTGCCGTTCGCGCGCGTAGCGGACCGCGTTCTCGAGCGCCGACTGCGCGATGCCGAGTCCGCGCGCGGCCACGTTCACGCGGCCGAGCTCGATCCCAGCCATGAACTGCTTGAAGCCCTGGCCGAGCTGGTCCTCCCCGCCGAGGATGCGGCTCGCGGGCACGCGGAAGCCGTCGAATACGAGCTCGGTCGACTCGACGCCCTTGTAGCCCAGCTTCTTCAGCGGCGGCGGGATCGTCAGCCCCGGCTGCTCGGTCGCCTCCGGGTCCTTCTCGACGATGAACGTCGTCATCCCGGAGTGACGCGGCTGAGCGGCCGGATCGGTCACCGCCAGCAGCATGACGATCCCGGCGCGCAGGCCGTTGGTGACCCACATCTTCTGTCCATTGACGACGAACTCGTCCCCGTCGCGAACGGCTCGGGTGCGGATTGATTGCACGTCGGAGCCGGCGTGCGGCTCGGTCATCGAGAACGCGCAGCGCACTTCGCCCTGCGCCATCGGCGGGAGCAGACTCTGCTTCTGCTCCTCGGTTCCGTACGTCTTGATCATCCAGGAGGCCATGAAGTGCGTGTTGATCACGCCGGAGAGCGAGATCCACCCACGCGACAGCTCCTTCACGATCAGCGCGTAGGTCGTCAGGTCGAGCCCCAGGCCTCCGTATTCCTCGGGAATCGTGGTCCCGAACAGCCCGAGCACCTTCATCGTCTGCACCAGCGGCTGCGGGAACTCGTCGGCGTGGTCATAGCGAGAGACGTTGGGCAGCACGTCGCGCTCGACGAAGTCGCGGATCGTGCGCACGATCTCCGTCTGCTCGACGGTCAGCTCGCTCGCGAAGGTGCTCATCAGATGAGTTGGAAGTGCGGCGCGGCGTGAGAGAGGATCTCGAGGCCGTCGAGCCGGTCCTGCTGCTCGAGTGTCATGACACACGCTTCGAGCGCGTCGACGTCCTCGTCCCCGAGAGCCAGAATCGCGTTGGCGCGGAACTTGTCTCGCACCTGCGCGTCGGTCATCGGGTTTTCCGGCCCACCCCGTTGATGGTCGAGCTCGGCTTCAAAGGTTTGACCATCACGAGTCCTGACGCGCACGCCGCCCGGGAGCGCCTGCGGGAAGGTGGGGTACTCCCTGACCTCGTAGCGAACCTTGCCCGCGAGCCGGAGGACTTCCTCGTCCTGGATCGCCTCGTCGGTGAAAGTCGAGACGTCGACCGTGCCCCGGATGAGCAGCGACGCGAGCGAGTACGGGAGGCTGAACTTGGCTTCGTACTCGCTGCGCGGGCGGTACTTGTCAGCCAGCGGCTCGAGCACGAGCGAGACGCCGGCCTCGGTGCTCAGGGCGACGATCTCCTCGATGTCGTCGATCTGCAGGGGATGCTCGGCTATGAGCTGTGCCAGCGCGTCGAGCGAGGCGTGGACGTAGTGACACGCCGGGTAGGGCTTGAAGGCGATCCGCGGCGTCTCCCAGCGCTCTCCGAGGTCCGCTGCCTGGCTCGCGATATCGGTCTCCTCGCGCTGCACGAACGCGGAGTAGAGCCCAAAGCGGCCCTCGATGACCGAAGCCGGGCCGGTGGCGCCGTGGGCCGCGAGGCGCGAAGCGATGATGCCCGCATGAGCCGCCCAGCCAGGATGCAGACGCTTGGTCGAGGAACCGTCGGCGAGGTACTCGAGCAACCCGGACGCCATGCTCCCGGCGATCCCGAGCGCGTTGACGGTGGCGTCGCGGTCGAGGCCCCATACCGCGGCCGCGGCTGCGGTGGCTCCGAACACGCCGCAGATCGAGGTGGGGTGAAAGCCGCGGGCGTGGAATGCTGACCCCACAGCGAGGCCGAGGCGGGTGACGATCTCATTTGCACCGATGACGGCCGCAAGCACGTCGGCGCCCTGCGCTCCGGCTGCCTGGCCCGCGGCAAGTGCCGCCGGCGCCACGGCAACGCTGACATGGGCGATCGCGCCGGTATGGGTGTCGTCGTAGTCGAGCGCGTGGCAGGTGACGCCATTGATCAGCGCGGCGTCGGCGCTCGGTAGGCCGCCGCGGACGCCGACCGCGGTGGCCGGGCCGGCAACTCCCGTCTCGGTCAACGCCTCGCGCGCTGCCGGCGCCACGTCGAGCGCGTGCGCGGCGAGGCCGCAGCCGAGCGTGTCGAGCAGGTGCAGCTTGGCGGCTTCGGTCACCTCGCGGGGCACCCGCTCCAGGTGCAGCGAGGAGCTGAAGGCGGCAAAAGTCTGGGCGGCGGTGTCCATCTCAGGTCCTCTCAGATCGTCCATTCGCTGTCCGTGCCGGGAAACACGTTGCTCACCTCGGGCGCGTCGCGCTTGTAGATCATGAACGTTCGCTGGAACTCGATCACGACCTCACGCCGCTGATTGATGCCGCGGCAGCGGACGCCGACGATGCCAACGCTCGGACGCGAGCCCGACTCGCGCGTGGAGAGCACTTCCGTCTCGGCCCACAGGGTGTCTCCGACGTAGACCGGATTGGGCAGCTTGATATCGGTCCAGGACAAGTTCGCGGTGGCGTTCTCGCTCGTGTCGGGGACGCTCATCCCGGTGACCAGCGCGAGCGTAAACGTGCTGTTCACCAGCGGTCGTCCGAACGGCGTGCCTGACGCGAACTCGTGGTTGAAGTGGACCTGGTTGGTGTTCAGCGTGAGGCAGGTGAACCACACGTTGTCGGTCTCGGTCACCGTACGGCCGAGGCGACTCTGGAAAACGTCTCCGACCTCGAAGTCCTCGTAGAACCGGCCCCGCCACACCTTTGGCGCGGCTTCACCCTGTACGGCCATACGTGCTCCTCCTCTTCTCGGCGATGACACCGGGCGCCGGCATGGGCGAGCCGTCGGTCACGGGGACGTGCACGCCCCGCGTCGAGGTTGGATCAGCGTTATATGTCAGACATCGGCGGATGTCAACTCTCCGTGCGCTGAGCCACGCGATCCTCGTCTTGACACGGCTCATGTCGGGCATAAGAATGGCCGCTCCGACACAACGCCGCTCGGATGGACTGGACGCGCGGACGTCGCGGCGGCGACGGATGTGTGTCTCGAGCGAGAGGAGAGCGAGGAGAACCACGTGAAGGCTGTGCGGATGCACGAGTTCGGCGGTCGCGACGTGCTGGCGGTCGAGGACGTAGCCGATCCCGAACCGGGGCCCGGCCACGTCCGCATCAAGGTCGATGTCTGCGCGCTCAACCATGTCGACGTTGACATCCGCGAGGGAACCTCGCGCTTCGAGATCGCTTTCCCGCACATTCTCGGCCTCGAGGTGGTCGGCCGTGTCGACGCGCGGGGTGACGGCGTGGATGGTCTCGTCCCCGGCGACCGCGTCATGCCCTACCTGCTGGGCGGCGACGTGTTCATCGGCGTCGGTGGTCCCGGCGGTTTCGCAGATTATGTGGTGGCGCCGACCAAGCAGCTCGTGCGCGTCCCGGAGAGCATCTCGGACGAGCAGGCCGGCGCGCTGCAGATCGCCTTCGGCACCGCGTGGCACATGCTGTTCGGCCGCGGGGAGCTGCGCATCGGCGAGACCGTGCTGATCAACTCGGTCTCGAGCGGGATCGGCTCGGC
>JAFAZV010000003.1 GCA_019239445.1 Solirubrobacterales bacterium | reverse complement strand
CCCACGCATGTCATCGTTGCCTGCATGGCCGGATCCTTTCGTCTGGGGTCAGCCGGAGCCCATCTCCGGCCAGTCAAACCCCCGCATGCGCGAAAGGGTCCGGCCAACCTCAGACAGACAACCGGCCTACACGGCCATAGCGTCTAGGTCCGGCGCCTGAGTGGCAACTTTGCCGTGTGCGATACGGTCGGCGTCGGCACTCATGAACGAGATCTCCTACATCAGAGACCCGGCAACGATTCGCCCGGCCATGCGAGCGCGTCCGGTTCGTCCGGCGATCGCGCAGATTCCCGCGAACATCGCCGAGCACGTCGGGCGCACACCGCTCGTCGAGCTGACGCGCATCGTCTCCGACTTCGACGGTCAGTTGATCGCCAAGCTCGAAGCGTTCAACCCCGGTGGCAGCGTCAAGGACCGCATTGGCGTGGCGATGATCGAGGCGGCCGAGCGCGAAGGCCGCATTCAGCCGGGGGTCAGCACGATCGTCGAGGCGACGAGCGGGAACACCGGGATCGCGCTCGCGTTCGTGTGCGCGGCCAAGGGCTACGACCTCGTGCTCACGATGCCGCAGGGGATGAGCCGCGAACGAGAAGGGCTGGTGCGGCTCTACGGCGCTCGGGTCGAAGTCACGGAATCGCTCGGCGGGATGGACGAAGCCGTTGACGCGGCCCGTGCGATGGCCGATGGCGACGACGTTTTCCTGCCTGATCAGTTTTCGAACCCTGCCAATCCCGAGATTCACCGCCGGACAACGGCTCCGGAGATCCTCGAGGCGCTCGATGGCCGCGTGGATGTGTTCGTCGCCGGCGTCGGCACCGGTGGCACGATCACCGGAGTCGGCGAGGTGCTCAAGGCGCGCTGCCCCGGCTGCCGGGTAGTGGCGGTCGAGCCCCGCAGCTCGGCCGTGCTGTCGGGCGGGCGCGCAGGGGCGCACAAGATCCAGGGCATCGGCGCCGGCTTCGTCCCGGCCGTGCTCAATCGCGAGCTGCTCGATGAGGTGATCGCGATCGACGATGAGCAGGCGATTGAGACGGCGCGGCTGCTGGCCCGGCGCGAGGGTGTGCTGGCGGGCATCTCGGCCGGAGCTGCCGTCGCGGCGGCGCTCCAGATCGCCAAGCGACCCGAGCACCGTCGCGCCAGGATCGTGACGATCATCCCGGACTCCGGCGAGCGTTACGTCTCGACGCCGTTTTTCGCCCCGTAGGCACGGACGGCTAGCCTTTGGCGAGATGCTCGGACTCGAGCTGCTCAGGCGCATGCTGGCGGAGATACGCCGCGATGTGGCCGCGGCGCGCAGCCGCGACCCCGCGGCCAGCGGCGTGCGCGCGCTCGAGATCCTGGGCACCTGGCCAGGCGTTCAGGCGCTGCTTTCCCATCGCCTGGCGCACGGGCTGCATAAGGCGGGCGTGCCCCTGGTTCCCCGTGGCATGGCGGCCATCGCCCGCTCGCTCACCGGGATCGAGATCCATCCGGCGGCGGAGATCGGGACTGGCTTCTTCATCGACCATGGCATGGGCGTCGTGATTGGCGAGACGGCGCAGATCGGGGACGACGTGACGCTCTATCAGGGGGTCACGCTCGGCGGAACCGGATTCGCCACCGGCAAGCGGCACCCGACCGTGCAGGACAACGTCACGATCGGATCCGGCGCCAAGCTGCTCGGGCCGATCACGGTCGGGCACGGCTCGAAGATCGGCGCCAACAGCGTCGTCATCCACGACGTCCCACCGAACTGCACCGTCGTCGGCAACCCCGGCCATCCGGTTCGCGTTGAGGGACGGCGCCCGGAAGGACCCGATGCCGACTGGATCCACCTGCCGGACCCGATCGCCGACGCGATCAAGGGGCTGGCGAACCGGATCAGCGCCGTCGAGAACGCGGTCGCCGAACCGGCGTCCGGTCCGAGCGCCGAGGTGCGAGAGCTGCGGCCGATGCCGGAACCTGGCGAGCGAGACGATGGGACTACGAGCGTCGCCCATGGGCCCGGGCGCGCGGTCGGGCCCAATCCGGCCGGCGGCTAGCGCCTCCCGCTAGCGCGGGGCCTCTTCGGCTGGGGCCTCGGAGACGACGGGCAGCGGTTCCTCGGCAGGTATATCCGCGGGCATGTTGCGCCGAGCGCGCACGAGGTAGAGCGGGCGACCTTTGACCTCGTCGTAGATCCGCCCGACGTACTCGCCGATGATGCCGACCGCGATCAGCTGGATCCCCCCGAGCAGGAGCACGACGATTGTGATCGCCCCGAAGCCCGGGAGGTAGGACCCGAGGATGCGCAGCACGATGACCACCGGCACTGCGACGAACGCCAGGGTCGAGATGGCGAACCCGAGCAGCGTCGCCAGCTGCAGCGGCCGGTGCGAGAACGACGAGATGGCGTCGAGCGAGAACCGCATCATCTTCGACACCGTGTACTTCGTCTCACCGGCGTAGCGCGGATCGCGCCGGTAGGGCACCGCCGCCTGCGTATAGCCGACCCAAACCGTCATCCCGCGCAGGAACCGGTTGCGCTCGCGCATCGACAACAGCGCCGCCAGAGCCCGGCGGTCGAGCAGCCGGAAATCCCCCGAGTTGTGCTGGAGCTCGACCTGGGCCAGCTTGTCGAACAGCCGGTAGAACCACCGCGCGGTGCTGAGCTTGAAGCGCGATTCGCCCTCGCGCTGCTCCCGCACGGCGTAGACGACGTCGCAGCCGGCGCGCCAATGATCAAGCATCCGCGGGATCAGCTCGGGTGGGTCCTGGAGATCCGCGTCGAGCATCACGACGGCATCGCCGCGGGCGTGATCCAGCCCGGCCGTGAGCGCGGTCTGGTGGCCGAAGTTGCGCGACAGGTAGACGAGCCGCACGCGCGGGTCGCCTGAGGCCAGTCGGTCGAGCGCGGCTGGGGAGCCGTCCGTCGAGCCATCGTCGACCAGCACGAGCTCGAACCGGAGCCCCTCGAGCGCGCTGCACACGCGCGCGTAGAACTCGGCGATTGTCGCCTCCTCGTTGTACACGGGCGCGACGACGCTGAGCAGCCCGAGGTCGCGCGGACCACCCTCGGGCGGGAGCGGGGCGCTCATGCCGTCATGGTACGTGGATTGGCTGCTCACAAGCCCAATCCTGCGTTATGCGGGATGTATCCGAGCAGCTGAATGCCCTGGACCACGCCTGTCATCACGATCGCAATCCGCCACAACCGCCGGTCAGTGGCCAGCGCTGCCAGCGGCATCAGCCAGGCCACGTACCAGGGGAGCATCGAGCTGGCGGTGATGAGCAGCGCGAGCGCGACCCAGCCGGCGCCGTCGATCCAGTCCATCTCGCCGCGCCACACCTTGCGTAAGAGCCAGACGTAGGTTGCGGCGCAGGCGATCCCGAGGACGACACCTGCGGCGCGGCCGGCGCCACCGAGACCAAGACGCGTTGAGATGAAGCCCGGGATGCTGTGCCAGTCGCCCTCGCTCTGGGTCTTGTGCAGTGTCCCGAGCAAGTGCAGGGGTCCGCCGCCAAACAGGCTGAAGGCGAGCACGGCGACGCCGAGAACGGCGACGCTGGCGCCGATCGTGATTTCGCGCCGGCGGCTAGTCGCGCCGAGTCCTCCGCCTGAAGCGGCGGCAAAGGGCAGGAACACGCCGGCCGTCAGCTTGATTCCGGCCCCGAGCACCACCAGCGCACCGCCGGCGCGATCCCGGTGTTGCAGCACCGCGACGAGCCCCGCCATCAGCAGCGCCAGCATCAGCAGATCGTTGTGGCCTCCGCCCACCCCGTAGACGACGATCAGCGGGTTTAGCCCGACCAGGGCCGCCGCCTTGACCGGATCGACGCCGCGCAGCCGCGCCGCGTTCCAGACCAGCGCCACCGTGGCCAGGCTCGCCACGGCAGCGACCGCCTTGTACGCCAGGGCGCTGGCCGCGATCGACAGCGGTGCCAGCAGGTAGCTGAATGATGTGAAGATCGGTCCGTAGGCAGTCGGCGTGCTCACCCACTTGGCGCCGATGAACGGGTACAGCGGGTCGAGCGCGATCACGTGGGGCCCGTTCAAATACGGATTGGCGCCGTACAGTGCCCACATCCGCGCGTAGGCCTGATAGCTGAAGACGTCGGTCGAGAGCAGCGGCGGCGCCAGCAGCATCAGCGCGTGCAACGCAGCGATGCTCATCAGCACGGCGCGGGCTGACAGGCGCTCCGCGGCTTGCACCGCGAGCGCGTAGCAGGCGAACATCAGCACGAGCACGGCGATCAGCCCGCCGACGTGCAGATTCACGTCGGCGCCGCCGAACGGACCGGCCAGCCACCGCGGGATCGGGCGTACCGACTCGGGCAGCAGGCTGTCCGTGTGCGCGGCGGCGATCGAGATCACCAGGCCGGCGAGCAGAACGCCGGCGAGCGCGAGCTGGCCGAGCCGCGCACGCGCGGCTGCGCCGCCGGCGCGCAGCGCCTCGCGAGTGGGGTCCAGCGGATGGGTTCGGAGGTCGAGGGCGCCGGTCTGGGCCGTGGCGCCGAGCCGTCCGGGGACGCTCATTGGTCGAGAGGATGCCCGCAGGGGGGTCGGTTGCGGTTTGGGCAACATTGAGATTCGGTTAGGCGCGGGCGCGAGGTCGCTTTCTGCTCCTGCTCACGCCACAGGGCTGGGGCTGCATACCCGCTCGGAGCGGGAATTCACGTTCGCCGCGCGGCGCTCTGCGCGAAACCGGCCGAGGGGGCTAAGCCGCTCGAGCCGTCGCTCGCCGCACGGCCGCCTGCGTGATCGCAGCGCGGGCGCTGCGCCGTAGCCGCGGCACGACCCACATCGCCTCGATGGCGATCCGCGGCGACATCTTGCTCTTCCCGACCGTGCGGGCGCGGAACACGATGGGAACCTCTTGAACACGGAATCCGGCGAGCAGGGCACGGTAAGTCACCTCGATCTGGAACACATACCCTTCGGCCCGGACGCTCTCGAGCTCGATCGCTTCCAGGACCTCGCGGCGGATGCACTTGAACCCGCCGGTCAGGTCGTGCACCGAAACTCTCAAGATCGTGCGCGCGTAGATGCCGGCGCCGCGGCTGATGAGGCGCCGGATCAGCCCCCAATCGCGCAGGCCCCCTCCCGGGACATAACGCGAGCCGAGCACGAGGTCGGCGTGCTCAGACGCTGCGAGCAGCTCGCCGAGGTAAGACGGATCGTGCGAGAAGTCGGCATCCATTTCGATGACCGCATCAGCGCCTCCCTCGAGCGCGCGGGCGAAACCCTCCAGGTAGGCGTGGCCGAGTCCTGTCTTCTCCTGCCGGTGCAGCACCTCGACCTCATCGAGCTGCTGCGCCACCGCGTCGGCGAGCGCTCCGGTGCCGTCGGGTGAGTTGTCGTCAACGACGAGGATCCGGTAGCCCGCGCCGGCGACCCGCCTCAGCTCCGCGGACACCGCGCGGACGATCGACTCGACGTTGCCGGCCTCGTTATAGGTGGGAATGACGACCCAGACCGATGGCTCCATAAGCTCGGGAGGGTAATCGGAGAGGCCGTCGCGACGCAGCCGACCGCCAGACCCGCCATCATTGTTCTCAGGGATCTTTCTTGGACGACGGAGCAACAGCCCTGCGCCGGCGCCCGCGGGCGCCTGTAACGAGCCCGCTGCAACGTGCGCCCGCACGCCGCCGCGTGCAGCCGCACCACCGCCGGCGGCGGGGGATCGCGCTTGCCGTAGTGGCGGCGATCGCGCTCGCGGCCGGCGTGCTCGTCGGCGCGCAGCAACACACGGCGACCAGTGCACCTCACGCCGTCGTTCACGGCCCGGGCTTCTTCGCCCGGATCGCGCGCCTCGGGGGCCGCGGCCCGGGCTCGTTCTCGGCGGCCGAGAAAGTGGCCGAGACCGCCGGCATCGATCGGACGTTGGCCTACACGCCACTCGTGCGGATCGCGGGCGCGCAGCACCGGGAGATCGCCCTGACCTTCGACGACGGGCCCGGTCCCTACACCCTGCACATGTTGCGGGTCCTGCGCCATCTGCACGCGCCGGCTACGTTCTTCGAAGTCGGCATCGTGACTCGCGACTTCCATTCCGCCACGTCTCGGCTCGTCGCCGACGGCTACCCGATCGGGGATCACACCGAGTCCCATGCCCCGATGTCGAGCCTTCCCGCAGGCGCGCAGGAGGCCCAGATCAGCCAGGCGGCGGCGGCGCTCGGACAGTACGGCGTCACCTATCCCCGCCTCTTTCGCCCGCCTTACGGGCTGTACAACAACACCACCCTGGCCTTGCTGCGCAAGTACCGGATGCTGATGGTCATGTGGACCGTCGACACGAGCGACTACACCCAGCCCGGCGTGAACGCGATCGTCCACCGCGCGGTTTCCGGCGCCCGCCCCGGCGCGATCATCTTGATGCACGACGCCGGCGGCCCGCGGGCGCAGACGATCGCCGCGGTGCCCCGGATCGTCAAGGCCCTGCGCGCCCGCGGCTACAAGATCGTCTCGGTTCCGAAGCTCCTGCTCGACAACCCGCCTCCGCGCGACCAGCAGATCGGGTCGGTCCTGGCCGGCGGGGGCTGATTTTCGCCGGCAGGGCGCGGTGTCGCGAGCGCGGCGTGGCGTTCGCCGGCCGCGCGGACGGCCGATTGCCCAATGACACAGCACGACCCGCCGGCATCACGCGCCAGCGATCAAGATGTCGACCACTCCGGAGCAGGTCGCGGAGTGCTGGCAATCACAGTCCTCAGAGCAGCGAAAACGCGACCACTCCACCACCGGGGACGAAGTGGTTTGCGGTTCCTGTCCAATGCTCGAGGCGCCAACGACGCGCCAATGCGGTCCGTGCGCGCAGAGGTTGACGCGTGCCGCGCGATTGCGGTCCCAGCGGCTGTCGAGTCTTGGCGTGCCGCCGCGTAGTCCCGCCGGCCGCTGACGAGCGCCGGCGTAGCAGGTCAATGCCGGCGCGCGAAGGCGAGAACGACCAAATCGCATGCACGCGGCGGCCATCCGGCGCGCTTTCTTGCGTTCGGGCGACATATCGACCAGAACGCATGCAAGCGACCCGATCGGCCGGCGAATGCATTCGTTTTGGTGGTGGCAGCGACGGCGGCCGGCACAGCGGCGGCGGCACGGGGACACGGCGGCGCGAGCGCACGCACGGCGGGCCCGTCCGACCGCGCGGATCGCCGTGGCATTCGAAGGCGCGGGCAAATCGAAGCGCTCCCGAACGCTGAGCGATTTTTCCGACGTGGTGGAACTGGAACGCTGGAGCGATTTTTCCGACGCGGTGTTCGTCAGCGCCAGGCTACGCCGGCGTAATCGAACGTTGCGGCGATTTACGTGCGTTCCGAGGAGGCGATGCCTCGGGCCTTGCCAGCGCCGGCTCGTCCACTGTCGGCTCCGCCCGCGCGGGCACCCCCAAACCCAGCTTCCCCCGTGCGACGGCTCGACCTCAGCGCCTGATGTACGCGACGCGATTCCAGCTCGGCTCGGGCGCAAGCTCAATCGGCTCTCCGCCACGGTCCGGCTGGATATAGACGAACGTGCTCGTGTCCGGGTCGTAGGTGACGTCGAGCTCGCCTTCCTTCACCCGCTGGTCGAGCCAGGC
>JAFAZV010000440.1 GCA_019239445.1 Solirubrobacterales bacterium | reverse complement strand
GGGTACAGGCGCCCACGCCAGTCGTCGTACATCCACCCGGAGCAGCCGATGCGTAGGGGCTTCATCGCTCGGGTACCTCATTTCCCGAATGAGCTCGCTCGGAAGGCAGGATGCTGCGCGTCTTGATCGCCCCCACGCGCCGGTGCCCGGTCGGCCCAGCCTGAGCAACCTGCGCGAGGCGCTCGACTCCTGTCGCGCGTGCGATCTGTGGGAGGGGGCAACGCAGGGCGTGCTCGGGGAAGGCGCGGCTCGAGCGCAGCTGATGATGGTCGGCGAGCAGCCGGGAGATCGCGAGGACATCGAGGGTCATCCGTTCGTTGGCCCCGCCGGCGGGGTGCTGGACAAGGGTCTCGAGCAGGCGGGCATCGCGCGCGATGAGGTCTACATCACCAATGTGGTCAAGCACTTCCGCTACAAGGCTCGTGGCAAGCGAAGGATTCACCAGAAGCCCGATCGGTGGCAGGTGAGCGCCTGCCTGCCGTGGCTCGAGGCAGAGCTGCAGGTGGTCCAGCCGGAGGCGCTCGTATGTCTCGGCGCCACGGCGGCGCAGGCGCTGCTCGGCCCGCACGTGCGCATCGGGCGCGACCGGGGAGCGCCTATGCCTTCCGAGCTCGCGGAACTGGTGACGATCACCGCCCATCCTTCGTCGATCCTCCGCGCCCAAGACGAGGCCGAGCGCCGCGAGGCGATGGACATGTTCGTTTCCGACCTGAGCAACATCGCCTCGTGGCTGCACGCGAGGTAGTGGCGATTACCGGCGCCTCCGCCGGGATCGGCCGCGCCACCGCCGTCGAGTTCGGCCGCCGCGGCGCTGCGGTAGGGCTGATCGCGCGCGGCGCCGCCGGCCTCGACGCCGCGGCGAACGAGGTTGGCGCGGCCGGAGGCACGGCGCACACGTGCGCCGCCGATGTCGCCGACTTCGACGCCGTCCGCGCGGCCGCGGAGGAGATCGAGGCGCACCTCGGGCCCATCGACATCTGGATCAACAATGCGATGACGACGGTGTTCGCCTTCATCGACGACATCGCCCCGCACGAGTTCGAACGCGCCACCCGGGTGACCTATCTCGGCACGGTATGGGGCACGAAAGTCGCGCTCGAGCGGATGCTCCCGCGCGACCGGGGAACGATCGTCCAGGTCGGCTCGGCGCTGGCCTACCGGGGGATCCCGCTGCAGGCGCCCTACTGCGGCGCCAAGCATGCGATCAAGGGCTTTCAGGAGTCGCTGCGTTGTGAGCTGCGCCACCGCGGCAGCAACGTCCACACGACGATGGTGCAGCTGCCCGGCCTGAACACGCCGCAGTTCGATCATTGCCTGAGCAAGATGCCGCGTCATCCCATGCCGGTCCCGCCTGTCTACCAGCCCGAGGTCGCGGCGCGCGCGATCCACTGGGCGGCCCACAACCGCCGGCGCGAGCTCTACGTCGGCTTTCCCACCGTCTACACGATCCTCGGCAACAAGCTTGCGCCCTGGCTCGCCGAGCGATACCTGGCCCGGACCGCGGTCGACGGGCAGCAAACCGACGAGCCATTCGACGGCACCCGAGCGGCGAACCTGTTCGAGCCGGTGGACGCCGATCACGACGAGGGCGCCCACGGAGTGTTCAGCGGTCGCGCCCACCCGCGCAGCGAACAGGCTTGGCTCAGCCGCCACCGGCGGGTGACGGCGCTCGGTGCAGCGGCGCTGCTCGGCGCCGCCTCAGCGGGCGGTGCTCTGCTGCGCCGGTCCGCTTGAGGTCGAGTCGCTGCGCCAGTCGCGAGGCCAGAGCCATGATCGTCAGGGCCGGATTGGCTGAGCCCTGGGTCGGCATCACGCTGCCGTCGGCGATGAACAGGTTCGGAACCTCCCAGGCACGATGGTCGGAGTCGACCACGCTGCGCTCGGGATCGGAGCCCATCCGGCAGCCGCCGACGAGGTGGGCGTAGCGGTCGGTGATCAGCGTGTCCTGCGCGCCGGCGGCCTCGAAGATGTCCTTCAGCGTCTGCTTCGCGAAGGCGATGTTCTTGCGATCGTTCTCGCACTGCGAGTAGTCCATGCGCGCGACCGGAAGACCGTTCTGATCGGTCACCTCAGACGCCACTGTCACGCGGTTCTCAGGCAGCGGCAGCAGCTCGGAGAGGACGCCGAGCGTGTACCAGTGGTTGTAGTCGCGCATGTAGGCGCGCAGGGCCGGGCCCCAGTGCCCGTGGCCAAGCACGTGCTGGGCATGCTCGATCGGCAGCGGCCCCACGGTCTGGATCGAGAAGCCGCGAGCAAAGCCACGTTGCGGGTCGGTTTCGTAGAACTGCTCGGAGGAGATCTCGGGCGGCGGCATCTTGTACATCCGCGCCTCGTCGGGGAAGCGGCCGGCGACCTGGGGCGCGCCCTGGACCATCACGCATCGCCCGACCTGATCGTTGCTGTTGGCCAGACCGTGCGGGAAGCGGCGGCTCGTCGAGTTCAGCAGCAACCGAGGTGTCTCGATCGAATAGCCGCAGACGGCGACCGCGGCGGCGCGCTGAACGCGCTCAGCGCCAGCCGTCAGGTAGCGCACCCCCGTGACGCGTCCGCTGCTGTCGTCGAGCTCGACCGCGCTCACCATGCAGTCGGCGCGGACCTCCGCGCCGTGCTCGATCGCGTCGGGGATATGCGTGATGAGCGGTGAGGCCTTGGCGTTCACCTTGCAGGCCTGCAGGCAGAAGCCGCGGTAGATGCAGTGGGGCCGGTTGCCGAACGCGCCGTTGGTGATGCCGACCGGCCCCACGCGCATCTCGATGCCGAGCCGGCGCGCGCCGCCGACCGCCGTCTCGGCGCCGCCGGCGATCGGGTGCGGGCTGTGCGGGTAGCGGTGCCGGTCACCCCACGGCCAGTAGTCCCCGGCCACCGGCAGCTCGAGCTCGAGCCGCTCATAGTGCGGCTTCAGGTCGGCGTAGGAGATCGGCCAGTCCTCGGCGACGCCGTCGCGGGTCTTCACCTCGAAGTCGGAGGGATGAAAGCGCGGGCAGTAGCCCGCATAGTGGATCATCGAGCCGCCCACACCGTGGCCGGAGTTGTTCTTGCCGAGCTCGACCGGGTCGCTTCCGCCGGTGACACGCTCAGCGGTCCAGTACAGCCGGTGCGATCCAGCCTCGTCGGAGACCCAGTCCTCGTCCGGATCCCAGAACGGCCCGGACTCGAGCACGACGACCTTCCACCCGCGCCGCGCCAGTCGCTGGGCGAGCGTCGCCCCGCCCGCGCCGGCGCCGACGATGACCAGGTCGACTTCGAACGAGTCGTCGTAGCGGGCCATCCGCTCGCGCGGGACCGCGCGCCGATGGACGTCGAGCAGGAACGCGGAGTCGTTCTCAGGTGGGCGCAACGCTCCGCGGGCAAGCGTCCGCGCGTTGTGCCGCAGGCTCATCCCTGGATGTCCTTTTCGGGATCGAGCTCGAACGCCTGGGCGCCCTCCCAGCTCTCCCGCTGCCCGAGGCCAAAGCGGGCATACCCGCGAGGATACGCGGGGCCGCCGAAGCCGATCTCGTTCCACGCCCAGGGATGGGAGTAGAACGCGCTCAGGATCGCTCGCGTGATGACCTTCCAGGTCTTCGACGGCGGCATCTCATCCCACACCTCGCCGTGCACCTCGCCGCGCGCGAGCGCGTCGATCACGCGATGCTGAACCTCGGCCGAGGCGTCGACGAAGTTCGGGCAGCCGTGCTGGCGCGCCGCCGCGTCGAGTCCGCGCGGCAGGCGCCGCCACGTCTCGCGGTCATCCGGCATGTCGGCGTAGCGAAAGCCGTCCAGCTGGCCCGCGAACAGCTTGGCATCGACGGCGTTCAGCACCGGGATCTTCGGCTCACGATCCTGGGCCATGACGAGGTCGCAGAACACCTGAAGCGTCGCCACCTCCGACCCGGTGAAGAAGCGAATTGGCGGCGTGTGCTCGACCCTCTCCATGACCAGCCGCCGGGTCACCGGGTCCCAGTGGTCGGCCTCGTCGAGGACGTTGTAGTCCGGGTAGCGGCCGTGCATCTGCGGCGTCACGCCGTTTCGCTGGCGCGGGAGCTCATCCGGCGAGGGCGGCTGGCGGTCGGGCCGGAGGTTCGGCAGATGGCCGGCCTGGCGCACATCCGGTTCAGCCATCAGCGCTCGCGGCCAAGCGCCGCCGCCGCGATCCCCATCCCACCCACCAAAGCAAGCGACCCCGGGGCCAGCAGCGGCGGTCCCATCACGATGTTGAACAGCGGCTCGCGGAACCCGCCGGGCTTGCGCGCCACCCCGCGCACGTGGGTGATCACGCCGATCAGGCCATCGAGGCAGTACAGCGCCGACAGCGCCGGCAGCCACGTCCGCGCGGCCTGCCGCGACTGAACGCCGGCCACGCCGGCCGCGCTCAGCGCCGGCGAGAGCGCCACCGGCGTCCACATCCACTTATCGCCGAAGGAGCCGCGGAAGTGCTCGAAGTAGATCTCGATCCCGAGCGGCAGCGCGGAGGCCGCCGTGGCCGCGGCGAGGGTACGCTGCATCCGGCCGTGGGAGACGTTCTCCCACCACCGCTCGAGTGGCGATGGCGGCGGTACGCGCGTGCGCCGGACGCTCAGCGAGCGACTAATGCGCATAACGCTCGGCCTCCTCACGCTTGAGCTCGAGCCCGATCCCGGGCCGGTCGAGATCCGGATAGAGCGCTCCTTCGCGCGGCTCGGCCACCCCGTCGAACAACATTTGCTCGATTCGCACGTGGTCGTGGAAGTACTCCAGGTGCCTGAGCTGCTCGAGCGCGAGGCCGGGATGCAGGTGGATCGCCGGACCGCAGTGCAGGGACAGCGGCCGCTGGTGACCGCGGCAGAGGCCGTCCACGCGCATCAGCTCGGTAATGCCGGCGCAGCGGGTGACGTCGGCCTGGAGGACATCGACCGCGCCGGCTTGAAGCATCCGCTGGAAGTAGCCGGCGTCGTAGCCATACTCGCCGGCGGCTATGTCGAGTCCGGCGGGCGCACGCCGGCGAATCAGCGCGAGGCCCTCGAGGTCATCGGACGAGACCGGCTCCTCGAGCCAGGAGACGTGGGCCTCCTCCCGGAAGCGCTCGGCCAAGGCCAGCGCCTGCTTGACGCTGTAGCCGCCGTTGGCGTCCACGAACAGCTCGGCCTGCGGGCCGATCGCGTCGCGCGCCGCGCGCACCCGCGCCGGGTCATCGTCTGGCACGGTCCCGACCTTGATCTTCACGCGCGGGATGCCGGCCGAAACCCACCCCGCCAGCTGCTCGCCGAGATGCTCGAGCGAGTAGGTGGTGAAGCCGCCCGAGCCGTACACCGGCACCGCGTCGCGGGCCATGCCGAGCAGCTTGCACAGCGGCAGCTCGAGCAGATTCGCTTTGAGATCCCACAGCGCCACGTCGACCGCCGCGAGTGCCATCGAGGCGATGCCCGGCCGCCCGACGTTGCGCACTGCCCGCACCATCGCCGACCAAGCGGCGGGCGGGTCAAGCGCGTCGTGGCCGGCGACGATGTCGGCCAGCTTGGAGTGGATCAGCGTCGCTGCGGAGGCGTCGCCGTACGTGTAGCCGAGGCCGACGCTCCCGCCTGCTCGCGCGTGCACGACCACGATCGTGGTCGAATCCCACGACAGGGTTCCGTCCGCCTCCGGGCAGTCGGTCGGAATCGTGTAGGCGCCGACCTCGAGCTGCTGCACCGGGGCCTGCAGGCGGGCGAGCGCGGTGCTCATCGGCCGGGCAGGAACTCCTGCACCTTCTGCTTGAAGGACTGCTGCACGATCTGCCCCGCGTTGGGATCGCCCGACAGCAGCGCCGAACTGAGCGCCTTGGCCTGCTCGATGGTTATGTGCGGCGGCAGCGGCGGGACCTCGGGGTCAGTGATGGTCTCAAACACCACCGGGCGATCGGCGCTCAGCGCCTGGTCCCACCCCGGGCCGACGTGCTCGGGGCGCTCGGCGCGGATTCCCTTCAGCCCAAGCATCTCGGCGTAGCTGGCGTAGGGGAAATCGGGCAGGTCCTGGCTTCCTTCGAACTTCGGGTCGCCCGACATCGCCCGCTGCTCCCAGGTGACCTGGTTGAGATCGCGGTTGTTGAGCACGAGGACGATCAGCCGCTGGTCGCGCCAGCGCTCGCGGTACTTGGCGATCGTGATGAGCTCGTTGATCCCGTTCATCTGCATCGCGCCGTCGCCGACCATCGCGATCACCGGCCGGTCGGGATGGGCGAACTTGGCGCCGATCGCGTACGGGACGCCGGGACCCATCGTCGCCAGCGTCCCCGACAGCGAGGCCATCATTCCCGCCCGGATCTTGACGTCGCGCGCGTACCAGTTGGCGGCCGAACCGGAATCGGCGGCGAGGATGGCGCCGTCGGGCAGGCGCTTTGAGAGCTCGTGGAAGACGAGCTGTGGGTTGATCGGTTGCGCGGCGAGCTGGGCGCGCTCCTCGATCAGCTTCCACCACTCGGCCACCTCACGTTCGATCTTCTCGCGCCATGAGCGGTCGCGCTTGGGCTGCAGGTGCGGGATCAGCGCGCGCAAGGTCTCGGCGCTGTCGCCGACGAGGTTGACCTCCATCGGATAGCGAATGCCGAGCATCCGCCCGTCGATGTCGATCTGCACGCCGCGGGCGTTGCCCTCCTCGGGCAGGAACTCGGAGTACGGAAAGCTCGAGCCGACCATGAGCAGGGTGTCGCACTCCTGCATCAGGTTCCAGCTCGGCTTGGTCCCCAGCAGGCCGATCGACCCAGTGACGTAGGGGAGGTCGTCGGGCAGCACCGCCTTGCCGAGCAGCGCCTTGGCCACGCCCGCCCCGAGCGCCTCGGCGACGGCCGCGACCTCCTCCGCGGCGTGCAGCGCTCCCTGCCCGACCAGCATCGCCACGCGCTCCCCGGCATTCAGCACCTCGGCGGCGCGGACGAGATCGACCTCGGCCGGAACCACTCGCGGCGCGCGGTAGCCGGGGCCGGAGTGCACCGTGCCGTGCGCGTGCGG
>JAFAZV010000033.1 GCA_019239445.1 Solirubrobacterales bacterium | reverse complement strand
TGCGCCCGCCTCGTGCCGGGGGGCGTGCTTCAGCTTCTGGCGCTCGCGCGGACCGGCTCCGGACGCGCCCGCGGGCAGGTGACGCTACTCGCGCAGGCCCGAGTTGACTCGGGTCGCGTGGGCGCGGCCTGCCGCTGGATCATGCGCCATGCTCGAGCGCGTCATGGGTCAGCGCTACTGCTGGTGCGGCTCGTCGGGTTCGCTCACCCGCGGCGAATGTAGAGAACGTCGTTGGGCGGGATCCGATCTGCCACCTCGTACTCGTCTCCCAGCTGTGCTTCGAGCGCCGCCAGCGCCGGCTCGTCGTGCGCCTCGAGCAGGATGTGGCCCGGCGCGTGCCGAGCGAAGTCGAGGCCGGCGAGAGCCTCGAGCTCGTAGCCTTCCAAATCGAGGGAGAGGAAATCGACCGCCGGGGAGCCGAGTTCGTCCAGGAGCTCGCTCAGGGTGCGTCCGGGCACCTCGACGTCGTATTGCTCGACCGCAAACGGCAGGGCGCCGGCCGCGGCGAGATACGCTCGATCCGCCGCGACGTCGCCCCGCGCTCCGGCCACAATCGACATCAGGCCTGCGTGATGGATCCGAACCGGGTGTCCTGCCTCCTCGGGGCTGACGAGGGCGCAGTTGATGACCTGTGAGGCCGGACGTTCCTTGACCGCGGCGCGATACAGCTCGGGAACCGGCTCGACGAGGAGCCCGCTCCAGCCGCAAAAGCGCTCGAGGAAATAGGTGTTGCTCTGGCTGAAGCCGTCGTGCGCGCCCGCCTCAACGAAGAAGCCACGTGCCGGGAGGCGGCGCTCGAGCTTGCGTTCCATGTCTCCGAGGCCGGGCCGCGAATAGCGGTCGTCGCCGCACGCCTCGAATGCGTGCCGGCGCCAGCGCACAGCACGGTCTCTTCCGGTGCGCAGCATCCGTCGCACGTGCGGGGAGCGCATCGGTGGCGTGCGTTCGAGGAGTCGGAGAGCGCGGGTGCGAGGCGTATCGGGTGCGCGCAAGTCAAGGCGGCTCGGCTGGCGCTCGGTCTGCTCCGGCACGGCGGGAATCGTATAAGCGGCGTGGGGCGCTGGTGGGCTCAGCGCAAGCTGAGGATGCGGGCCGGCGTAGGCACAAACACACGCCAGGGCACGTTCGCCGCTCGCTTGTAGGCGATAGCGGTGGCGATGAACACGGTCGCGTAGGACGCCGTCGAGACGAGCGCCGCCGCTGTGATGCCCCCGACGCGGAGGAAGACCAGCAGCCCGATCACGGTCACCGCCATGCCCGCGACCTGCGCCGAGGTGGCTGTGAATGGCTTGCCGAGCGCGTAGATCCCCGCGGTCAGGATCGACGAGCCCGCGAACAGGACCGAGCCGGGAAGTAGCAGGCGCAGCGTCGAAGCGGCCGCCCCGAACTGCTGGCCGTAGACCACCTCGAGCATCGGGCGCGCGAACAGCCCGAGGCCAAGCGCCAAAGCGCCGGCGATGGCCAACGTGCCGAACAGGGAGCCGACGATCCTCGTCTGGGCGCGTTCCGTGTCCCGAGCCGCGGCGGGGATCAGTAGAGCCGCGAAGGTGTTGGCGAGCTGGTAGATGATCAGCGAGACGTTGGTCGCCACGGAGTAGATGCCAACGCTCGCGGCGGCGACGAAGGCAGGCAACATCGCGACGTCGAGCCGCGCGTTGACGTTGGTCGCCACCATCACGCCGTGACCGCGGATGCCGTACCACAGCGTGGTTCGGCCGAGGGTGAGGTCGGGGCGTCCCCAACCGGTGCGAAGCGCCGAGCGCGTCATCCCGAGGGCCAGCACGATCACGCTCGCCACGGTCGCAACCAGCAGCGCACTCGTGACGGTGAGACTGCCGAGCCTCCAGACGACTGTCACCCCGAGCGCGACCAGCGCCGGCTGCATGAACCGCAAGAGGTTGAAGACGAGAAAGTCGTGCTCGCCGAGCAGCACGCCGCTGTTGAGCTCGAAGCCGACGACGAGCACGATTGTGAACAGAAACCAGCGTCCGGACTCGATTGCGCCGGGCGCGTGCACGGCGAAGATCGTGCTCAGCAGCAGCTCGGTCACGACGATCGCGATCGCGGTCAGGGGCAGCAGCATCAGGAGCCAGGTGGAGAGCAGCCGCGAAGCGTCCTCAGGACGCCGTCCGATGAAGTAGCTCAGGCTTTGCGCCGCTCCCATGGCGAAGAAGAAGCCGCTCAGCTGGGCGATCGTCTGCAGGGAGACCGTGACTCCTCGCCCTTGCGCTCCGAGCCCGCGCGCCGTTACGACGCCACTCACCAGGTTTGCCAGCAGCGTCAGCGCCGAGAAGGTGTAGGTCAGGATCCCGGCCCGCAGCAGGCCGCCTGACGTTGGCTTAGGGCCGGGCGACGTGGCTCGTCCTCGGCGCCGCCGGGAGCGTTCGGTATGTGCGTATCGCGGTGCCGGACGGCTCGGGAGGTCCGAGGCTGACGCGATCGCGCCCGTATTGGAGCGCCAGTGCCTGCCCGCCGAAGTACCAGAAGACGACGCCGGTCACGCCGTAGAACTCGTCGCCTGCGGTCAGCAGGACGAGGAAGAACACGATCACGGCAAACACAAGCAGCCGGTAATCCTGTCCGGGCGCCCGCCCCCGCGCGCTGCGCCATGCCGCCGCGGTGATTGCGGCCACTGCCGCCAAAACGAGCAGGAAGCCGATCGGGCCGACTTGGTAGAGGAGGGCCAAGAAGCCGTCGTCGGGGGTCTGCAGCGCCTGGGGGTTGTCCAGACGCGACTGCTCGCCGGCGCTTCCGAGCCCGTGGCCGAGCGGCGCAACGATCGCGTTGGGAGCGGTCTGGGCGAGCGTGGTGAGGCGATCGGAATACGACACGTCGCTGCCCAGGCTGCTCACCGTGGTGGCCCGGTCGAGCACGCTGCGTGCGGCCACCGAGACCGGCGACAGCGCGACCGTGGCCAGCGCGGTGAGCACCAGCGCTGTCAGGATCGGCCGAGCGCTGCGTCCGCGCGAGGCGATCACGTGGGCGAGCGCAG
Source organism: Solirubrobacterales bacterium (assembly GCA_019239445.1). Lineage (GTDB taxonomy): Bacteria > Actinomycetota > Thermoleophilia > Solirubrobacterales > Solirubrobacteraceae > Palsa-465. Next base: position 660 of record JAFAZV010000033.1, on the reverse strand, counting down.
CGAGGGCAAGCGCCAACCACGCCGCCCGAACGTACGTCAGCGCCAGCGCCACGGCGAGTGCCAGCGCTCCGAGCGCAGCTCCCGATCGGGAGCGTCGCACGGTCAGGTAGCAGAGCAGGGCGACCCCGAGCAGGGGCGCGAGCGTCCCCGGTGCGTTGAGCGAGGCGAACACGCGAACGTGGACGCCGTCTCCGGTGCCGATGCTGCTGAAGTCCACAGAGTTCAGCCAGCTCTGATCCCACACCGGGAGGCCGACGACGCGCTGCCAGATGCCGTAGACGGCGATCGGGATGAGGCCGACGATCAGAACGCGGCGCATCGCGCTGCGGCGCGAGGTCGGAACGTCGTGGAACCCGATTACCGCCGCCGACAGCCCGGCGAGATAGGCGGCGAAGGTGTATAGGCCGGAGAGGGGATGAAGCATCCCAAGGGGGAGCCCGATCGTGAACCCGAGGCCGGCCAGCAGCAGGATGCGCCGCACTCGCGGCGGCAAGTCGCCGCGGAGAAGCTCGAGGCCGGCGACGCCGGCGGTGGCGAGGATCGGGGCGAGCGCCAGCGGGTCCGCGTTGACGTAGCCGGTCAGCAGGTCGAACAGCCGGCGGAACATTGGCGCAAGCAGCCACAGCGCCAGCAGTGCGGCGATCCCCGCTCGGCGGTCGT
>JAFAZV010000424.1 GCA_019239445.1 Solirubrobacterales bacterium | reverse complement strand
GGCGATCGCGCGGCGGCGAGCGGACCGCTTCGCGGTGCGCGATCATAGGTTGAGGCCGCCGTAGCTCAGTTGGCAGAGCAGCGGACTTTTAATCCGAGGGTCGCAGGTTCGAATCCTGCCGGCGGCATCTCTTCCTATTTCTTCCCGCCGCGGTGATGGTGGTGATGATGATGGCGGCGATGGTGGCAACAGCGCCTCGTGTCGTTCCGGCCGCGCTCGCAGCGCTGCCGCGGCGGCGGCAGGGGTGCGCCTACCACCGTGGTCACTAGGTTCGCGGACTCGTTTAAGTCAGCGCCGGCACTAGGCGCTGCCATAGTGATCGCGTCGCCCGATTTTGGATCAGGGGCGGGAAGCTTGTACGCGGTAGGCCCAGGTCCGAAGCGGTAACAGTCAGCGAGCCCGGTTGAGAACCAGAAGCCGAGAACGTCGCCGGCCTGAACGGAGATCGGCGGAGTGACTGCGAAGGTCTCGAGGCCGGTTCCTTTCAGCGTGACCAGGCCGGTCTTGCCGACGAGCGTGTAGTTGTTGCTCCCTGTCGCCCGCCGCAAGACCAGGAAATCCACCTGGTAACTGGCCATGATCGGCTCCGACTGCAACGAGAAGCTGGTGATCCTCCCGCCGCCCGAAGGAACCCGATAGCCCAAATCGGCGTACATGGCTCCCGTGGAATACGGATTTACGCAGCCAGCGCGTCCGCCGACCTGGCCGATCGTGGTGTCCGCCAGCGCGGAACCCGCGGGCAAAGCCGCGAACACCACCCCTACCATCGGCAGCAAACGCCGAGCGCGTCGCGCGCCGGCCGTGAGGATTACGAACCTCATCCCGCCCCTCCTTTTCGTCACTATTCGACGCGCGATCGTCACGCGTCGCTAAGCCCCATCGCGTCCACGCAGCCTACCTGTGCGCGATCGGAATTTGGGAAATGCTGCGTCGCGCAGCGTGCGGCGCCGCCTTTACCAGGGGACGGGACCGAAGCGGTCGACGAACCGGCCCGTGCCGGCTTCGGGGTTCTCGGTGGCGAGGGTGATGATCGCGTCTGTGCCCTCGGTAACCGTCTGAGGGCCGGAGTGCCCGTTGAAATCGGTGGCGGTGTAACCGGGGTCCACCGCATTGACCCTGACGTCGGGCAGCCCCCTCGCGTATTGAGTGGTCAGCATCGTAACCGCGGCCTTGGAAGCCGCGTAGAGCGGGGCGATGGGTTTGGATTCGACGCGGTCGGGATCGTGAGTCAGCGCGAGCGAGCCCATCCCGCTGCTGACGTTGATTACCGCTGGATGCTCAGAGAGCCGCAGCAACGGCAGGAACGCGCGCGTCACGCGCACGATCCCCGCCACGTTGGTGTTGAAGATCTCGGTCGCTTCGGGGCCACCGAGATCTTCGCTCGGCAGGAATGAGCCGACGATGCCGGCGTTGTTGATCAGCACGTCGATCCGACCTTCGTGAGCCCTGACGTCATCTGCGGCACGCGCGACAGACTCGTCGTCTGCGACGTCGATGGCCACGAAGCGAGCGCCGAGCTGTTCCGCGGCGGCCTGCCCCCGGTCTGGGTTGCGAGCCCCGATGAGAACTTCGTGGCCGATCTCGATCAGGCGTCGAGCTGTCTCGTAGCCGAGGCCCTTGTTGGCCCCGGTGATGAAAGTGATGGTCATGCAGCCAGTGTCCGTCACCGGCAGGCCCGCAACCAGAGACGGCGCGGCGGTGGGACCAGCCGTACCACCTTCAGCGCCTCGCCGAGGCCAAGTTGAGCCACAATGCGGTCGATGACGACGGCACAGACCAGCCTCGGCGCAACGCTGCGGGTCTGGCGCGAGCGCCTGAGTCCGGCCGAGGTCGGCCTTCCCTCCGGCTGGTCGCGGCGCGCGGTCGGCCTGCGCCGCGAGGAGCTCGCCGATCTCGCCGGCTTGTCGGTCGATTACGTCGTTCGGCTCGAGCAGGGCAGAGCCACCACGCCGTCGGGTCAGGTCGTGGCCGCGCTGGCCCGCGCCCTGCAGCTCACGCGTGTCGAACGCAACCATCTCTACCGTCTCGCGGGACTGCAGCCCCCTGGTGACCGAGTCATCAGCGACCACATCTCGCCAGGAGTGCAGCGTCTGCTGACGCGTTTGGGGGAGGTCGCGGTCGCCGTGTTCGCCGCGGACTGGCACCTGGTCTGGTGGAACCGCGGCTGGGCTGCGCTCCTCGGCGACCCGTCCGACGTCGCACCCGTGCAGCGGAGCCTGGTCTCTGCACGCTTTCCGATCCCAGGCAGCAGCGGACGCGTCGAGGCTTGGCCCGTCCGCTCCGAGGACCCAGACGCCACCGATCGCGCGATCGTCGCCGATCTACGGCGCGCCAGCGCGCGCTACCCCGACGACCGGCGCTTGGCCGACCTCCTGCGCCGCACGATCGAGGGCAACTCGCACTTCGCCCAACTGTGGCGAGCCGGCGCCGTCGGCGAGCACGCTGAGGACCGCAAAACGATCGAGCACCCGGCCGTCGGCGAGATCACCGTCGATTGCGACGTCCTCTATGCCGGCGACACAGATCTCAAGATCGTCGCCCTGACGGCTCCATCCGGGAGCGAGGACGCCAGCAAGCTCGAGCTCGCCCGCATCGCCGCCTTCGCCCACGCGCAGTAAGAAGACGCGCCGGGCTGCGCCTTCTACGAGGGCGGCATGTCGATTTTTGCTTCGCTCGCTCGACGTACCGGTAGACGCACAGTTCAACCCAAGGAGGAACGACAGAATGCGAGTAATGGCGCTGATCAAGGCGACGGAGGAGAGCGAGGCCGGGGCGATGCCGAGCCAGGAGCTGCTCACGCAGATGGGCCACTTCAACGAGGAGCTGGTCAAGGCCGGCGTGATGCTCGCCGGCGAGGGTCTGCATCCCAGCTCGAAGGGTGTCCGGATCGCCTTCTCGGGGAGCGAGCGCAAAGTCATCGATGGCCCGTTCGCCGAGACCAAGGAGCTGCTCGCCGGCTACTGGATCTGGCAGGTCAAGTCGCTCGAAGAGGCGATCGAGTGGGCCAAGCGGATCCCCAACCCGACCGGCGAGAGCGGGATCGTCGAGTTGCGTCCGGTGTTCGAGTCCGATGATTTCGGTGAGGCCTTGACCCCCGAGCTGCGTGAGCAAGAGGACCGGCTGCGAGCGCAGGCGGAAGCGAACCGGTAGCCGGATGGCCGACGTCAAGCGCACGGTCGACGCGATTTGGCGGATCGAGTCGGCCCGGTTGATCGCCGCGCTGACGCGGATCGTGCGCGACGTCGGGCTCGCCGAGGACTTGGCTCAGGAGGCGCTCGTTGCCGCCCTCGAGCAGTGGCCGCAGTCAGGCGTCCCGGACAACCCGGGGGGCTGGCTGATGGGCACCGCGAAGCACCGGGCGATCGACCGCCTCCGCCGAGCCGCCGTGTTCGAGCAAAAGAAGCAGGAGCTGGGGCGGGAGATCGCCATCCAAGGCCAGGTCGAGGTCCGCGATCTCGAGGCGGAGATTGACGATCCGTTTGACGACGATCTCCTGCGCCTCATCTTCATGACCTGCCATCCGGTGCTCTCGGCCGACGCCCGAGTCGCGCTGACCCTGCGGCTGCTCGCCGGCCTGACGACCACGGAGATCGCGCGGGCATATCTCGTCTCGGAGGCCACGGTCGCGCAGCGGATTGTGCGCGCCAAGCGAACGCTGTCGGAGGCGCGGGTGCCGTTCGTAGTCCCCGAGCGTGACGAGCTCGCCGGACGCCTCGCCTCGGTGCTCGAGGCGATCTACCTCATCTTCAACGAGGGTTACGCGGCAACCGCGGGCGAGGAGTGGATCCGACCCGAGCTGATCGAAGAGGCGCTGAGGCTCGGTCGCATCCTTGCCGAGCTGCTGCCCTCAGAGCCGGAGGTCCACGGCCTCGTCGCCTTGATGGAGCTACACGCCTCGCGCGCCCGCGCCCGGATCGGTCCCTCCGGAGAAGCGGTCCTGCTCCTCGACCAGGATCGCTCGCGCTGGGACTGGCTGCTCGTGGGTCGCGGCCTCGCGGCGCTCGATCGCGCGCAGAGCACCGGCGGCGCTCTCGGCCCATACACGCTCCAGGCGGCGATCGCCGCCTGTCACGCACGGGCTCGGCTCGCCGATCAAACTGATTGGGAGCGCATCGTCGCCCTGTACGACGCGCTCGCCGAGCTGCGGCCGTCACCGGTAGTGGAGCTCAACCGCGCGGTCGCCGTCGGCATGGCGTTCGGCCCCGAGGCGGGCCTCGAGCTGGTTGACGCCGTCGCATCCGATCCCGCTCTGGGCGGCTACCACCTGCTGCCGACTGTCCGCGGAGACCTGCTCGCGAAGCTCGGCCGCGGCGAGGAGGCGCGGGCGGAGTTTGACCGCGCCGTGTCGCTCACCCGGAACGCTCGCGAGCGGGCGGTGTTGCGCGAGCGCGTGGCGGCCTGCTCTCCACAGAACGGCCGCTGACCGGCAAGGTCCGGCAGATCAGGTCGGCAGTTCCTCGCCGGCTTGCTCGGCCACCATGTACGTGGCGTACCAGTCGGGCCAGTTCGCGTCGGGCTGCCCTGTTCGCTTCTCATGCTCGCCGTGCGCGGCCTCGGCACGTCGAAGCGCGCTCGCCAGGTCCGCCGTCGAGGCGAATGCCGTCTCGGCCGCGTCGACCCGGCCGGGGAGCCGAGTCGTGACTTCCTGTAGCAGCCAGCCGTTGCCGTCTGGGTCGTTGAACGTCGCGAAAGAGCCGTAGGTGGCGTGGTCGGGCGCCCGTCCACCGATGCGATTGTTCGTGCCATCGGGCTGGAACTGACCGCCTGGCGCCGCCGGGTGGAATACGTCGCTGACCTCGGCGCCTTGCGCGACGAGCCTGTCGCGCGCAGCCGCAACATCGGAGACCACCAGGTACAGGTTCTGCGCTGAGCCGGGCGCAGCGGTCGTGAGCTTTTCGCCGAACTGAATCGAGGCCTGAGATCCGGGCGGGTGAACTGGACGATACGCACGCCGTTATCGAACGGGAAGTCGGCGTCGAGCCTCCAACCAAGGCTCCCATAGAACTTCTTGGCCCGATCGACATCCGATACAGGGATGACGACCACCTCGAGCTTCAGGTCGACGGGCTTAGCGCTCTGAGGGCTGTTGGCGCCGGTGCCTGCGGCTTCGGTCCCGCTCACTGGTTCCTCCTGACTTCTGTTGGGATTGGTCCGGGTCCACGCTAAGACATCGAGAAGCGACTCCTCGACGCCTGGCGAGAGGTCACTGTTCGTATTGAGGCCGAGGGCCTCGAGCCGCGCGCTCCGTGCCTGCACGGCGGGTCGCGCGAGCACCTGGGAGAAGTCGGCGCGGGCCGGCGAGAAGTGGCGTTCGGGCGGTACCGTCAATTGGTCGACGTAGGACTTGGTGCGTGCTAACACGTCGCAGCCTAAGCGTGTCAGGCGGAAGGCGGTCGCGTCCGTCTCAGCGTCGAGCTGGTCGTCGGCGGTGACGCGGTTCACGTAGCCGTACTGCTGAGTGGCGGTGGTTGGCGAACTCCGCTGAGTTGGATCGTCAGCTCGGCGAGTGCGTGCGTTTTGGTGGTGGCGAGCGACGGCGAGGGGGCGGCAGAGGGCGCGCGAATCGGTCCGTGCGACCGCGCGAATCGCCGTGGCGTTCGAAGGCGCCGGCAAATCTAATCGCTCACGAACGCTGGGGCGATCTTTTCGACGTGGTGTTCGGCAGCGCCAGACTACGCCGACGTAATCGAACGTTGCGGCGATTTACGCGCGTTCCGAAGGCCGACGCCTGCGGTCTCGCCGGCGCCGGCTCGTCCACCGCCCGGCCCCGCCCGCCCCAGCGCGCAGCGGTCGTCCAGCTCGCCCCGCGCCGGGGGGATCGCGAGGAATGGCGATCCAGAGCATCGCCGGGTTCGATCTAAATGCCGCCGATCCGAGATCCGGTCCGGTGAATCGGCCAGGGGTTCACGGGGCGCGACCGCTCGCCGGAGGCGCGATTCTGAGCTCGTCTGCCATTGTGGTGTATCCGCCACCCGCTCCCCTTGGAGGTATCGATGAGCTCGAGCTATGACTATGACGCGATCGTTCTCGGCGGGGGAGCGCCGGGCGAGCATTGCGCCGCGGCGCTGGCGGCGCGGGGGCTGAAGGTCGCGCTGGTTGAGCGGGAATTGGTCGGCGGCGAGTGCTCGTACTGGGCGTGTATTCCGTCAAAGACGCTGCTGCGTCCGGGAGAGGCGGTGCAGGCGGCGCGCGAGGCTGGAGCCCGAGCCGAGGTGGATGTCGAGGCGGCGCTGGCGTGGCGGGATTTCATGGTCTCCGATCACACCGACGGCGGTCAGGAGCGCTGGCTGGCGGAGCACGGCATCGATCTGCTCCGTGGTTCGGGCCGACTGGCCGGCGTCGGCCTGGTGGAGGTGGACGGGGTGAGGCGGTCGGCTGAGAACGTGGTCGTGGCGACCGGTTCGGATCCGATCGTGCCTCCGGTCCCAGGGCTCCGTGAGCTGGAGGGGCTCTGGGGTACGCGCGAGGCGACGAGCATGAAGGCGGTTCCGCGGCGGATGCTCGTGCTCGGGGGCGGCTCAGCGGGAGTCGAGTTGGCGCAGGTGGTGCGGCGGTTTGGGGGCGAGGCGGTGATAGTCGAGGGTGCCGATCGGCTGCTTCCACGCGAGCCGGCGCCGCTGGGCGAGGGGTTAAGCGAGGCTCTGCGCCGGGACGGGATCGAGCTGAGGCTCGGCAGGCACGCCACGGCCGCGCGGCGCGACGGCGAGGAGTATGTCCTCGAGTTCAACGGAGATCGGGAGCTGCGCGGCGATCGGCTGCTGGTCGCCACGGGGCGGCGGCCGCGCGTACAGGGGATCGGCTTGGAAACGGTGGGTATCGAGCCCGACCCACACGGTATTCAGGTCGATGAGCACATGCGCGCGGGCGAGCGGCTGTGGGCGATCGGCGACGTCAATGGCATATGGCCGCTAACTCACGTGGGCGAGTACGAGGGTGACGTGGTGGCGGCGAACATTGCCGGCGAGGCGCGCCGGGCGAACTACGAGGCCGTACCGAGGGTCACCTATACCGATCCGCAGGCGGCTGCCGTAGGTGCGCTCGAGGCGCCGTTCAGCGCCACGGTTCCGGTGTCGGAGGTTCCCAAGACCGCCACCTACACGCATGCCTATGCCGAATCGAGCGGGTTCTTGACGCTGCTCGCGGACGGCGAGCGGCTGACCGGGGCCTACGCGCTCGGTCCTGAGGCCGGGGAGTGGCTGCAGCAAGCGACGCTGGCGATCCGCGCCCACGTCCGGCTCGAAGTGTTGAGCGACACGATCCAGCCCTTCCCGAGCTTCTCGGGGATCTACGACGGTGCGGTCATGGCGCTGCGCATGCAGATCATGGATCGGCCGCCTCCGGTGGGACCGATGGACGCACAGATGGCGGGCCTGTCGACGTGAGAGAAAGCGAGGAGTCATGAGCACTTCACCCACGTCCGGCATTACGCCGCGCGAGCCGGCGCTGCTCGGCCAGACGGTCGTCCTGATCGGCGGCAGCGCGGGCATCGGTCTCGAGACCGCGCGGCTGGCGCGGGCTGAGGGGGCGGAAGTGGTCCTCGCCGGCCGCGATCCTGAGCGGCTAGAGCGAGCCGCGCGCGAGGTCGAGGCACGCGGCACGGCCGCGTTCGACGCGAGCGACGCCGTCGCGCTAGAGCGCTTCTTCGGTGGCCTGGCGGACCCAATCGACCACGTGCTCGTGACCGCTGGAGGCCCCGCTTACGGGCCGATGCTCGAGATGGACGCAGACCAGGTGCGCGAAGCGCTCAGCGGCCACGTCGTCGTCGGACTCGAGGTCGCCCGTTACGCGGCGGCCAAGATGCCGCCCGGCGGCTCCCTGCTGCTGATGGGCGGCACCGGCGGCCGGCGGATCAGTCGCGCCCTCGGGATCGCCTCCGCGGCGACCGCCGCGCTGCCTCCGTTCGTGGCCGCGCTCGCGCTCGAGCTGGCTCCGGTTCGCGTCAACCTCATCGCTCCCGGCTTCGTCGACACCCCATTGTCGGCGTCGCTCCTCGGCGATCAACTGGGCGCCCGGCGTGAGGAGCTCCGCGCGACGCTCCCGATCGGGCGCGTTGTCACCCCAGCCGATGTCGCCGCGCTCGCCGTCCACATCATGACCAACACCGCCCTCACCGGCGCGACCTACGACATCGACGGCGGTCAGCAGCTGGTCCCGTAAGTGATCGGCGGGTGGACGTCGTTGTAGATCCGCGCGGCCGCGAGCTTTCCGCTCTGACCCCGAACGTAGACTGCGACCCCTGCCTCCGGCAGTAAATCCGTCTTGCCCCACCGCACGACGTTGTACTCCAGCGCGCACGCGCGCTCGTGGTCGATGACCGCGCAGTGTTCCAGCGGAATGCCACCGCCGGCCGAGAACAGCAACTCGTAGAACGCGCGCAGGCGATCGTGGCCGCGATGCATGTACTGGCCGCCCGCCGGCTCACGAGCGTAGCCGTCCGGTTCGAAGGTTCCAACGACCGCTTCGACGTCCCCGACCGCCAAGGCGCGCTGGTGCTCGGCTACGACATCTGACTCGCGCAGGTCCGGATCGGGCTGCAGCAGAGGCGGGCGGTTCGCGTGACGGCCAGTCAACGGCCAGCGGCTGTAGTAGATGCGCACCTCCTTGATTCGTCCATCGGCATGGTGGTCGCTGACGATCGCCACCGGAAGATCGACCCGGCCGGTGGCGCCGTCGAGATGGAGAATCGCTTCCCCGCAGCCGCTTCGTGCGCCGAGGAAGAGTTCGACCTCCTCGACTACGACGTTGCGCCGGCTGAGCCAGGCTTTTGTTTCGAGGGCGTACGTCTCGAACGCCCGCGTGCCCCTGATGCGGCCGCGCACGGGATGGTGCAGCTCAGGCATGCCGGCAAACGAGCGAACCATCGCATCGAGCTCGCCCGTCAGCAAGCCGTCGAAGAACGGCACCGTGACGAGTTCGTGCCCCCGCCTCTCCTCCAGTCGCTGTCGCGCCGGCACAGAGAACAGCTCTGGGGCCCACGGCATCGGATAAGCCTTCCACAAATCCAACCGCCGCGGCGGAGCACGTTAGGCCCGACGGTATCCCGGAAGCACGCCTAACAGAGCCCCGGAGCCGCAAGCACGGCGTATGCAAACTGCGAAGTTGCAAGTTGCGAAGTTGATCTATGTCGGTCGTCATAGTATGGTCGCCGGCGTGGTCTCCCCGGTCAGTGCAGTCCGGCCAATTGGCGAATGGCAGCCGACGGCATGCGTGCTGTGCGCGTGTAACTGCGGGATCGAGGTGCAGGTCGCCGAGGGCAATCTGGCGCGCATCAAGGGGGACAAGGCGCACCCGGGCTCGCAGGGGTATGCGTGCGAGAAGGCTCAGCGCCTGGCTTACTACCAGTCCAACCCGCGGATCCTCGCGCCCATGCGGCGCCGCCCCGACGGAAGTTACGAGGAAGTTGACTGGGACGTGGCGATCGCCGAGGTCGCGGCTGGCCTCGCCGGCGTCCGCGACGCTCACGGCGGCGCGTCGATCTTCTACTACGGCGGGGGTGGACAGGGCAACCACCTCGGAGGCGTCTACGCGCGAGCGTTGCGATCGGCGCTCGGAATGCGGTTCGCCTCCAACGCGCTGGCGCAGGAAAAGACGGGGGAGTTTTGGATCGACGCTCACCTTTTCGGGCACGTCACCCATACAACGCCTGACTTCGAGCGGGCCCAGGTGGCGGTGTTCGTGGGCAAGAACCCATGGATGGCGCACGGCTTTTCCCATGCTCGGCCCACGCTCAAGGCGGTTGCTGGCGATCCGGATCGCACGCTGATCGTGATCGATCCGCGGCGTAGCGAGACGGCGGCAATGGCTGACATCCACCTGCAGGTGCGACCCGGCGGCGACGCGTTCCTGTTGGCGGCTCTGCTCGCGGTGCTCGTGCAAGAGGACCTTCTCGACCATGTGTTCCTGGATGAGCGCACTGAGAACGCAGACGAGGTCATCGGGGCGGTGCGAGACGTGGACGTCGCCGAGTACGCGCGGCGCGCGGGCATCGGCGTCGAGCTCGTCCGCACGGCAGCGAGGCGGATCGGCAACGCCTCGAGCGTCTCGATCCTCGAAGACCTCGGGATCCAGCAGGCGCCGCACTCAACGTTGAACTCCTATCTCGAAAAGCTGCTCTGGGCGCTGACGGGGAATTTCGCCCGTCCGGGCTGCACCAACCTGCACACGCAGTTTGCTCCGGGAGGTCTGGTCGGCCGCTCGCGCGAGTCCCGACGCCGCACGCCGGGCACCGGGGAGCGCGTGATCGGCGGCATGTTCCCTGCCGCATCGATCCCCGAAGCAGTGCTGAGCGATGATCCGGCTCGCTTTCGAGGCGCGATCATCGAGAGCAGCAACCCGGTTCACTCGCTCCCGGACTCGCCCCGGATGCGCGAAACGATGGCTGCGCTCCATTTCAGCGTCGTGATCGACATCACGATGACCGAGACCGCGAGCTGCGCCTCCTACGTCCTGCCCGCGCTCACGCAGTACGAGAAGTACGAGTGCACGTTCTTCAATTTCGAGTTCCCCCGCAACGTCTTCCACCTTCGCGCGCCCGTGTTGCCCTCGCCCGACGGTCCGCTCGCCGAGCCCGAGATCCACCGTCGCCTGGTCAGAGCACTGGGAGCGCTCACCGACGAAGATCTGGGCGGGCTCGACGCCGCCGCCAAGCAGGGGCTCGATGTGTACGCCGCGGCATTCGCCGAGCGCATGACCGCGCGCCCGCACCTGACCGGACTCGCGCCGATCGTGCTCTACGAGACTTTGGGCCCAGCGCTGCCGGATGGAGCTAGGGCCGCGGCCGCGCTCTGGGGCATGGCCCAGATGTGTGCCGCCGGTTATTCAGACTCGGTGCGCCGAGCGGGTTTCGAAGGCGACGGCGTCGCGCTGGGCAACGCTCTGTTCGAAGCCGTGCTCCGGGAGCGGCGCGGCTTCGTCTTCAGCGCCGACGACCACGAGGTCAACTGGGAGTGGATCCGGCGTGCGCGGCCGTCGGGGCGGATCGACCTCGCGATTTCCGAGTTGCTCGAGGAGCTTGTTAGCCTCGAGGACGAGCACGAAACCGTAGATCCAGACTTCCCGTTCGTGCTCTCGGCCGGGGAGCGGCGCACGAACACCGCGATGACGCTGATCCGCGACCCGGCCTGGCGCAAGCGTGACCCGCTCGGGGCGCTGCGGATGAGCCCGCAGGATGCGCGCGCGCTCGAGCTCATCGATGGAGAGCTGGTCACGCTCACGACGCGGCGCGGATCGTGCACGACGCCGGTGGAGATCACCGAAACGATGCGGGCCGGACATGTGTCGCTGCCTAACGGCTACGGCCTGACGTACGGCGCGGATGGCCCGGTGACCGGCGTGGCCACGAACGAGCTCACCGAAAGCTCGCGCCGCGACCCCATTGCGGGCACGCCGTGGCACAAGAACGTCCCCGCGCGTATCGTGAGGGCCTCCAGCTGATGCCGCGGTCATCCGATGCTCGCCAGCGAATGATCGAGAGCGCAGCGGTGCTCTTCCGCGAGCGCGGCGTGCACGGCACCTCGTTCTCAGACGTCCTCGACCACAGCGGCGCCCCGCGGGGCTCGATCTACCACCACTTTCACGGCGGCAAGACCCAGCTCGCGCAAGCGGCGACCGAATGGGCGGGCGAATACATCCTGGCCAGCACCATCGCCGCGTTGGCCGAGGACGATCCGATCGCGGCCATCGACGCCTTCCGGCGTTGGTGGACCAAGACCCTGCGCTCCAGCGACTACGCCGCCGGCTGCGTAATCGTCGCTGCGACGCTCGAAGGCGAGCGCGACCCGCGCGTGCGCGCGGCCGCGGCCGATGCATTCACCAAGTGGGAGAACGCGCTCGCCGGCGCCCTGCGCCGACGAGGCCTTCCGGTGGCGCGGGCGCGCTCGATCGCGACCCTGCTGATCGCCGCGATCGAAGGCGCCGTGCTGCTTTGCCGCGCCCGCCGCACGATCCAGCCGCTGGACCGCGTCGCCAAAGAGCTGCAGCAAACGGTGGCCGCCGCGCTCGATCACAGCTCCGAGCAGCGCTAGAACCGGCCGCGCCGCCGGTTCGGCTCGTCCGTTCACTTCACGAAGATGGGTGCCAGCCCCGATGGCGACGGTGTGGACGCCAGGCAAGCTTGATCGCCGATCCGAACAGCGTCGCGGCGCCGAGCGTTACGGCGGTGCCGTCAACACAGGAGGCGAGCGTGGAGCCAGATTCAGATGGGCGGTTCAGCGCGCCGGCCGAGCAGTATGACCGCTTCATGGGGCGCTACGCGCCCACATTGGCTGCGGCGCTCGCCGACGCGGCGGCCGTGGCGGCGGGCATGCGGGTCCTCGATGTCGGGTGCGGGCCGGGCGGCCTGACGAACGAGCTCTCGCGGCGCGTTGGGACCGAGAATGTCGCGGCGGTCGATCCCGCGCCCCAGTTCGTGGCCGCGTGCCGTGAGCGTCATCGCGGAGCGGACGTGCGCGAGGGCGTGGCCGAGCGGCTGCCTTGGCCAGACGCGAGCTTCGATGCGGCGCTGTCATCGCTCGTGATCGCCTTCATGCGCGATCCCGACCGCGGGATTGGCGAGATGGCGCGTGTCACCCGGTCCGGCGGGACCGTCGCTGCCTGCATGTGGGACATCGCGTCAGGTGGAATGACGATGCTGCGAATCTTCTGGAACGCGGTGCGCGAAGTCGAGCCAAGCGTCGACGGCGAGCAGCGTTTGGCGGGCACGGTCGAAGGCGACATCGTGGCGAGGTTCGAGCGCCTCGGGCTCGAGGACGTGGTGGGCACCACGCTCGTCGCGTCGGCGGATTACGTCGGCTTCGATGACTTCTGGGAACCGTTCACGTTTGCGGTCGGACCGTCCGGCCGGTACCTCGCCAAGCTCTCGCGCGCGCAGCGGATGCGCGTCCGCGACGCGTGTCGAACCGCGCTGCCGGACGGGCGCTTCTCGTTAGAAGCTCGTGCTTGGTGCGCGCGCGGGACGGTCCCCGCCCCTGATCGCGGCCGAGCGCGGTCTGCACCCAACGGCGAGTCACGATTGACGGGATGCTCGCTTCGCGGGCGATGTTCGCGAGCGTACGTATCCGCGGCGACAGTCGCGCGTGAAGGTGCACGATGGCCCCGCTATTCCTTGCGCGAGCCCCGATTCAGGGTCCGGACGAGCTAAAGGAGAGACGATGGTGTGGGTTGTTGTTGCGGTTGTAGTCGTGCTGTTGCTCGCGGTTGGCGTGCTTCTGGCTCGACAGCACCGTTCCCGCCGGCTCAAAGAGGGTTTCGGTCCGGAATACGACCGGGTGATGGCGAAGCAAGGAGACCAGCGCGCCGCTGAGAAGGAGCTGCTGGAACGTCGTCGACGCCACGACAAATTTGAGATTCGCCCGCTCGAAGCGTCGGCTCGCGAGGAGTACCGTCAGCGCTGGGAGACGCTTCAGCGTCGCTTCGTCGATCAACCCGACGCGACAGTGGGGCAGGCGAGCGTACTCGTGCGGCAGGTCATGCGCGACCGGGGTTATCCGGTCGACGTGGATTTTGAGCAGGTCGCTGACGATATCTCGGTCGCGCACCCGGTCGTGGTGGAGAACTACCGGGCGGCGCATGCCATCTCAGCTCGTGCCAGCAACGGCCAGGCGAGCACGGAAGACCTTCGCCGGGCGCTGGTCCACTTCCGAGCCTTATTCGCCGAGCTACTGGGCGGCGGCGAGTCCACGCGTCAGGACGCCCCAGAGCGCGAAGAGATGCAACACCGAGCAACAACCGCGGGTTGAGCGGGCGCCCGATCGCCTGACCAGTCTGGCCGCGATCACCCACATCGCTGGGGGCCCCTCGTGGGGTGCACCCTTGTCCCTGCGGGATGCGCGATGAGCGGCGAGAGGGAGAGGGCCGACTAGGCGTCGGCCCTCTCCACTGCTGGTTCCTCCCGCAAGTACGGTCGCGCCTCGCTTCCGGGCGTATTTTCGGGAGGGACCACTGGCTCCTTAGTGATCCGCGCCCAGGTCGATGATCGGGTGATCAGCTGACCGACATCTGAAGCCACGCTGACCGTGTCCCTTCCGGCGCGGCTGTTCACCCGCAGAGTGTCACTCGGGCCATCACTCCCAACGTTGCGCTCGCGATTCACCGTCTGGCACGAGCGAGGATCTGCTCGATCAGCGGGCCTTTGGCGTCGGCGTATTCGTTCATGTCCGACCAGTCGCGAGCGGCAAGCTCGCGCTTCACGCGCTCGTAGGCCAAGCGGTCAGCGCGGGCTCGGCGGAGGTGGTCACGGAAGGCGAGCAGACGCGCGATCTCGTCGGTGCCCGCAGGCCAGACGTGGACGTGCACGTCGCGCTCGCGGGTGCGCAGCATTCGATGGCCGGGCTCTCGAACGCGTAGCTCGTAGCCGGCGGCCTCGAGCGGCGGCACGACCGCGTCGTCGGCCTCCGGATCGGCGACAGCGACGAGCACGTCGATGATCGGCTTGGCGGCAAGCCCGGGAACGGCAGTCGAGCCGATGTGCTCGATCTGCAACGCGAGCTCGCCGAGCGCCAGCTGGAGCCGATCGTGCTCGCGCTCGAAGCGCATCGGCCAGCTCGGGTCGTAGTCGACGATGACGATCTCGCGCCGCTCGCGGCCTCCAATCAGGACCGAATCGAGGTCGGCGTCGCGATCGCGCGCGTCCACAGTCCTGCTCAGCTTCGGCGCCGGGCGGCTACGCGGATCGTCTTCAGGCTTGGGTCGGCGGGGGCAGGGAGAAGCACTCCAGCCTCGAGTCCGCTGAGCAGATAGTCGACGACTGCCTGGTTGATTCGCTCGCCGGGAACGAGGGCGGGCATACCCGGTGGGTGGGTAAGGCGTGACTTGCTCGGCGGCGACCCATCCGACCGCCGCGTCGGTGGGGACAGACTCGACGCCCATGATCTCGCGGACTTGCGGGTCGGTGCCGCGGCCGTCGCGGTGGCCTGGGGCGTGAACCCGTAGCGGCCGGCTTGGTGGTAGCCGGCTAGGGCCTCGAGCGACGAGGCTCGGCTTTGATCCATGGAGCGGGTTTCTACCCGAATAGGAGCCGGGACGGCCATCGGTGGCGGGTACCGCCGGCGGGCGTTGCGATGATTGCGTCCGTGGAGCACACACCTGCACGACAGACACGACCGCGCTTTCCGCATGCGAGCGACTACTCGCGCCGGCTGATCGACGCCGTCGTGTTCGACGTCGGCGGCGTGCTGCTCGACTGGGACCCGCGACACCTCTACCGTAAGTTGTTCGACGACGAGGAGGCGATGGAACGCTTCCTGGCCGAGCTTTGCACGCTCGAGTGGCACGCAGCACACGACCGCGGTGTGCCGGTCGCGCAATCGTGCGCCGAACTCGCGGCGGCGCACCCGCAGTACGCCGAGCTGATCCACGCGTGGGGTCGGCGCAGCGAAGAGATGATCGCCGGCCCGATCGACGGCACGGTCGAGATCCTCCGCGACCTCAAGGCGGCCGGCATCCCGTGCTATGCGCTAACGAACATGGAGGCCGAGACCTACCCGCTGCGTCTCGAGCGCTTCGCGTTCATGCGCTCGTTCAACGGCACCGTCGTCTCCTCGCATGAGGGCATCGTTAAGCCCGAGCCGGAGATCTTCTCGCGGCTGCTGGCGCGATTCGAGCTGGAGCCCGCTCGCACCCTGATGATCGACGACTCGGCCCGCAACCTCGAGACCGCAGCCCGTCTGGGAATGCAGACGCTGCGGTTCGAATCGCCGGAGCAGCTGCGGGCCCACCTCGCCGATTTGGGCGCGCTCTGAACCGTCAACGCGCGCAACCTACAATGGCCCGCGCAGGCCCCCATGGTCTAGTGGTCTAGGACGCCTGCCTTTCACGCAGGAGATCGCCGGTTCGAATCCGGCTGGGGGTACTGACGGAACTCCTTTGGCGGCGGGCGTTTGCGATCACGGTTGCTGATCTCGACGCTGCGGTGGGTGGCGATGGAAGACAGCATGGAAGCGTGAGGCTGGTCCTCGTCTGTCGTGTCTGTCGCGGGTTGGATGATCGCGGTGTTGAGGGCCGCGAGGCCAGAGCCGCATACGAGCTGTGGAGGACC
>JAFAZV010000362.1 GCA_019239445.1 Solirubrobacterales bacterium | reverse complement strand
ACGGGATCGTCCTGGACCGCCGGGTCGAGCCACAGGCCGTAGCCCTCCTCGCCGTGGTCGAACGTCGCCTCGAGCGGACGCGAGGTCTTGCGCCGGCGGGCGCTGCTGCGTCCCCCGCGGCGGCTGCGTCGCCTGCGTGCGGGACGCTCTTCGTCCTCGTCGCTCTCCTCCTCGTCCTCCGCCAACTCGGCTGCGGCAGCCTCGAGCTCGGCTGCGATCAGGGCATCGTCCTCGGCACGCAGGTCGATCTCGTCGTCGTAGTCCGGCAGCGCGGCGCCGTTGTCGGGCTCGTCGCCCGCCTCCAGTCCCTGCTCGCGTTTGAAGGCTTGGATCTGCTGGACGGTAACCTCGAGCTGATGCGCGATCCATGCGTCGGTCCGCCCTTGCCGGACCCAGGCGCGGATCCGATTCAGCTCGGGTCGCAGCGATCGACGTGCCATGAGGCGCGGAGACTAGTTGATCGATGGCGTGGGAGAGCGCTGGCGCGCCGGGGGCGAACTCCTTGTGCAACGCGGGAGCTTCTCGCTATGCTGGCCATCGGGCAGAGCCGGCTGTTTGCTCGAGACGAAAGCGGACGGCGTGCCCGCCAAAGCATCCGGCGAGCAGGGAGGCACTTCCCAAATGTTGGTACTCACCCGCAAGTCCAACCAAAGCATCATGATCGGCGACGACATCGAGGTGTCGGTGTTGGCGATCATGGGTGAGAAAGTCAGGATCGGCATCCAAGCCCCGCGCGATATCCCGGTGTTCCGCAAGGAGGTCTACCTGGAGATCCAGCAGGAGCGCGTGGGTACGAGCAAGGGCGTCCGCGAAGAGGTCGACGCGGCGCTGCGCGGCCTGAGCAGCGACGCCGGCTGAGATCGCCGCCGAGCGGGTCCAGTCGGGGCTGACCGAGAGGCGCGGACAGGTTCCCGCGCGGGATCAGCCGAGCAGGCGGTAGAGCGTTTCGAACATCGCCACGGTGACGATCACCGCGGTGGCGACGAGCGAGAGGACCAGGAGCCAGAAGCGGACCGAGCTTCGCTTGCGCTCGCGTTCATAGGTTCGCTTGCGCGAGCGCGAGACCGCGCGGCGGCGCAGGCTCTCCCGGCGGCTGCGATCGCGCCGTGCTTCGTGCCGGAACTCCTGCTCGAGCTGCGCGAGGCTCTGGCGCATCTTCATCGCCATCGCGCCGAGCCTACCACCGCGTCCCGCCGGGCGTTATGTAGCCGTGCCCGCGCGGCGGCGGTCAGTGAACTTTGGCGCCTTCGTAGATCCGGGCGAAATGCAGGTAGTTATCCGCGATCTGCGACGCCGCGGCTTCGCGCTCGAGCTGCCCGTCGAGGAACGCCTTGAGCGGGTCCCACCAGATCGAGCGCCCGATGGCGAAGCCGATGAAGCCTTCCACCGGGGAGGCCTGCTCGAGCCAATGCTCGACCTTCTCGGTCGAGGCGCCACGCCCGAGCAGCACGCAAGTGACACCTGCGCGACCCTGGCCGGCCCGCGTCTGCTCGGCCAGCATCTCGGCGTCCGAGCGCTCGTCGATCCCCTCGATCTTCCAGATGTCGACTTCGACGCCGGCGTTCTGGTTCGCTTCGATAGCCCGGCGCATGAGCTCAGGTCGCAGTTCGGCGTCGTAGCGATCGCTGTCGCCACCGACCTTGGCCAGCTGGTCCTCGGTGGCGGGCACGATCAGCTCGTACAGGAATTTTCGCTCGCGCTCATGTAGCCAATCGGCAAGGCGCCGCAGCCGCTCGAGCTGGCGCTCGTTCATCTGGGGATCGTCGTCCGGGTTGTAGCGGACGAGAACCTTGGAGAAGTCGGGATCGAACCTCTCGATGTGGGCGCCGAAATCCTCGCCGTACTGGAAGTCGAACTCCTCCTGACCTGACTTCTCGACCGGCATCGCCAGCTTCAGGCCCTGCTCGCGCGCGGCCTCGGGGATGTTCGAGCCGAACTGCTCGTCGACGAGCACCCCGGTGGCGCCCGCCTCGGCGCCCCGGTGCACCGCCTCGACCATGCCTTCGTAGATCAGGTGCTTGGCGTCGGAGATCGTCCGCGTCTGCTCCGGCGTCGGCTCGTCTTCGATCCCGAACATCTTCTTCTGAAACGACCCGCGGTGATCGAACGCCAGGATGTACAGCTTCCCGTCGTAACCCAGAGCCATTGGACTACCTCCCGAGCGAGTGGACCTGCAACAGAGTCTAGGGCGGTGCGCGTGCGCAGCAGCGCGACGTTAGGCTCTCGGCCCGTGGAGCACTGGTTCAACGGCCCGCCCTTCACGATCGGGATCGAAGAGGAGCTGATGATTCTCGACGCCGGCTCGCTCGAGCTCGTCAACGCGATCGAGGCGCTGATCGAGCCTTCGCCCGCGGGCGAGATCAAGCCGGAGTTGATGGAGTCGGTGCTCGAGGTCTCGACTGAGCCGTGCCCCAATACGGCACAGGCCGGCGAGCAACTCCGGGCACTGCGGCGTCAGGTCGCGGAGACGGCGGCGAGCCGGAACCTCGCGATCGGGTCGGCCGGCACGCACCCGTTCGCGATGTGGGAGGACCAGCGGATCGTGGCGCGGCCGCGGTACCGCGATCTGATTTCCGCGCTGCGCTTCGTTGCGCGCCAGGAGCTGATCTTCGGAATGCATGTGCACGTCGGCGTAGACGATCCCGACAAGGCGATCCACGTCGCCAACGGCATGCGCGTGCACATTCCCGTGCTCCTCGGACTCTCGGCGAATTCGCCCTTCTGGCGCGCTGATGCCACCGGCCTCGCTTCGGTGCGCACGCCGATCTTCCGGGCCTTCCCGCGGGTCGGGATTCCCCCGAGCTACAACGACTGGAGGGACTACGAGCGCCGGATCGAGTTCATGATCAAGGCCAAGGTGATCGCGGACTACACGTATCTGTGGCACGACGTGCGCCCGCACCCGAACTTCGGCACGGTAGAAGTGCGGGTGATGGACTCGCAGACCCACATCGAGCACACGCTCGGGCTGGCTGCGCTCGTCCAAGGGCTCGTGCGCGAGCTTTCGGAGCATTTCGAGGCCGGCAAGCAGCTGTCGCGATATCCGTTCGAGATGCTCGACGAGAACAAGTGGCTGGCGGCGCGACACGGGCTCGACGGCGAGCTCGTGGATCTGCCGCATTCCGAGCGCGTGCCGACCCGGGCGCTGGCCCGGCGGCTGATCGACCGGATGCGCGAGCACTGCCGCGACCTCGGCTCAGAGACCGATCTCGAGGCCGTCGAGGATCTGCTCGAGCGCGGCAACGGTGCGGCGCGCCAGGTGGTCGTCTACGAGGCAAACCACGACCTCCGCGAGGTGATGGCGGAGATCGTGGCCGCGACCACGGTCTGATCGCCCGCAGCCTGACATTCGGCGAGTCAGCCCTTACGGCCCCTTTACAATCGATTCGTGAGCACCGGCGGCCCGGACTTGTTCGTGATCTGCAAGAGCTGCGGATCTGAGGTCAGCCCGTACATCACGGAATGTCCGTACTGCGGAAACCGGTTGCGCAAGCGCGCGCCGAAGATCGACCGCGACGGTCGCGTCACCGAACGCCGGCGCCGGCGGCCCGCGACGCCGGCGCTGCCGCGCCTGCGCCGGGGCGAGATTCCCGGGATCCGCGCCGACTCGCGGCCCTATGTGACGCTCGCGCTGGTCTTCGCCGGCATCATCGGCTGCCTGCTGTGGCGCACGGCGCTGGTCAGCTTCGCCGACGTCGCCGTGGTCGGCAAGCCGGGGAGCCACTGGTGGCGGATCCTCAGCGCGCCATTCACCTACGCCAACACCGGCTTTGCCTTCGTCACTCTGGGGACGATCGCCCTCTACGGCTGGTTGCTCGAGCGCCGGCACGGCGCGCTGCCGGTGTTGGCGCTGTTCGTTCTCGGGGGCGTCGGCGGCGTGGCCGCGACGGCCGCGGTCTACACGTTCCCGGTCGTGGCCGGCGCCAACGGAGCGGCGCTGGCGCTGCTGGTCGCGTGGGCGATTCCCGATCTGCTGTCGCTGCGCTCGGGGGAGGAGATTGAGGGCGATCTCCTGGGCACTGCGGCGATCGCGCTCGTCGTGGCGCTGATGCCGCTGGCCGTCACGCACGCCAGCTGGATCGCCGGCGGAGTCGGCGTCCTGGCCGGCATCGTGGTCGGGCTGCCGCTGGCGCGCAGCACGCTCCGCTAGCTCAGCCCGCGGGCCGGTTCACGGCTCAGTTCACCGTGATGGTCCCTGCGGGCCCCGCCACCAGGCGCCCGATCACCGTCCCCGGAAGCGCGCCAGCGCGCCCGGGCGCGACCGCTGCGAGCAGCCCACCGGAAGTCATCGCGTCGCATACGAGCCAACGACGTGCCTCGGGCACGCCAGGCGCGAACGAGGTGAACTGCTCGGCGTGCGCGCGATTGCGCCGGGTGCCGCCGGCTACCGCCCGCTCCTCCGGGTCCTCGAGCAACGCCAAGACGCCGTCGATCGCCGGGACGGCCGCCGCCCGCACCTCAGCGGCGAGCCCGCTGGCGTGCGCCAGCTCGTGCAGATGCCCAAGGAGGCCGAAACCGGTCACGTCGGTGAGCGCGTGCGCGCCGGCAGCCTGCGCTGCAGCGGCGGCATCGCGGTTGAGCGTCGTCATCACTTCGACTGCGGCCGTGAGCGGGGCGGCCGGCAGACCGCGCTTCAGCGCCGTGGAGACCGCACCCGCGCCAAGCGGCTTGGTCAGCACGAGCGCATCCCCGGGCTGACCGCCACGATTGGTGAGCACCCGGTCCGGATGGACAACGCCCGTGACGGCCATCCCGAACTTCGGCTCGCGATCGTCGATCGAGTGCCCGCCCAGCACGGCGACACCCGCGTCGCTCGCCACCTCCGCCCCTCCACGCAGAATCTCGCTCAGCACCTCCTCGCCCAGGTCGGCGAGCGAGAACGCGACCAGGTTGAGCGCGCTCACGGGCCTCGCACCCATTGCATAGACGTCTGACAACGCGTTGGTGGCGGCGATGCGTCCGAAGTCGAACGGATCGTCGACGATCGGGGTGAAGAAGTCGACCGTCTGCACCAGGGCCAGGTCGTCGGTCAGGCGGTAGACGCCGGCATCATCGGCGGTGTCGAAGCCGACGAGAACGTTCGTGTCGGACCTGCGCGGCAGCGCGGCGAGCACCGGCGCGAGCGCGGCGGCGGGTAGCTTGCAGCCGCAGCCGGCGCCGTGGGAGAGCGATGTCAGGGGCACAACCACACACGTATGATCCCGAAAGCGCGTGCCCGACCCCGCCTACAGCGAGTCAGACATCGACGCGGCCATCGCCGCGATCTCGGACACCGAGAGACTGCGGGAGGCGCAGGATCTGGTTATGCGCACGGCACCCTCGCTACAGAGGGTGCTCGCCAGCGCCCTCGAGGACGGTGGATGGTTCGACGCCGGCCACGACCAAGCAATCCGCGAGGCGGCCGGACAGGACGACGCTCACGAGCGCGTCCGAGCGGTGCGAACCTTGGTCGCCGAGGAGACCCGGCTGGGAATGCTCATCGGGGTCGCGGTCGGCTTTGAGCTGGCTCGCGAGCTGGAGCGCCAGCCGCCGGCTTCAACTACACAGGAGGACTGATCAATGACGGAAGTGCGGTTTCTCGGCCACGCCTGCTTCGCGCTCGCGGACGGCGACACCACGGTGCTGATCGACCCATTTCTGACCGGAAACCCGAAGGCTGCGATCTCCGCCGAAGACATCAACGCCACGACGATCCTGCTCACCCACGGGCACGCAGACCACATCGGCGACACAGTGGACATCGCGAAGCGGACCGGCGCGCCGGTGATGGCGATCGTCGAGCTCGCGAGCGAGATCGGCCAGGAGGGCGTCGACGTAGTCGACCCGAACCTCGGCGGCACTCACCGCTTCGACTGGGGCTGGGCCAAGCTGGTCCCGGCGTGGCACACCTCGACGACGCCGAAGGGGACCGTCAACACGCCCGCGGGGCTGCTGATCAACTTCAAAGACACCGTCATCTACCACCTCGGCGACACGTGCCTGTTCTCGGACCTTCAGCTCGTCGGCAAGCGCACCCCGATCGACGTGGCCCTCATGTGCATCGGCGGTCACTACACGATGGACCGCGTGGATGCCGTCGACGCCGCGCAGCTCGTCGGCGCGAAGACCGTGATCCCGTGTCACTACAACACCTTCCCGCCGATCGAAGCCGACGCCGCGGCGTTCAAATCGGATGTCGAGTCGGCGGCGGGTGCGTCGGTGGTGATCCTCGAGCCCGGCGACACCCATTCGACGTGACCCACGCGATCGTCCTGATCGAGGCGGATCGCTCGGCGCTCGGCACGCTGGGGGGTGAGCTGGCCGACATCGCGGGCGTGGCCGAGGCGTACTCGGTCACCGGAGAGTGGGATTTCGCCGCCATCCTGCGGCTGCGGCATCCGGACCAGCTAGCCGGAGTGGTGACCGGCGAGATCTCGCAGATCGAGGGGGTGCTGCGCACGCAGACGATGGTTGCCTTCGAGGTCTACTCGCGGCACGACCTCGAGGCGATGTTCTCGGTCGGTCAGTGAACGCCGGCCACCGCGAGCGCGGCCCCGAACGCCTCGGCCATTGCGTCGTAGGTGTAGGCGCCGGCCGCCTCCCGGGCCGCCTCTCCCAACCGCAACCGTAGGTGCTCATCGCCGAGCAGGCGCGCGATCGCTCGCCCCAGCGCGGCTGCGTCTCCTGCCGAGACCACCAGTCCCGTCTCCTCGTGGCGCACGAGGCCACCGGCGACGGCTCCGACCGTGTCACTCGCGATGACGCTTCGGCCCTGCAGCATGGCCTCGTTGCAGACGAGGCCCCACGGCTCGCGAAAGCGCGCGGTCGGGATCGACGGGAGCAGCGCGAACGCCGCGCTGGCATAGGCCACCGCCAGCTGCTCGCGCGGCAGCGGTCCGAGCCACCGGACTCCGAACGGTGCGGCGGCGCGAGCTGCGTCGCCGAGCGGCCCGTCGCCCACCAGGACCAGCGATGCCTCGGCGCCGAGCCCGCGCCACGCCTCGAGCAGGAGCGCCACACCTTTCTCGGGTACGAGGCGCCCAACGTAGAGCGCGAGCGGGCCATGGCCAAGCTCGTGGTGACGGCGAAAACTGGCGGTCTCCTCTTCCCCGACGGGGCGCCCGAACAGCTCCGGCTCGACCGCTTGAGGGGCGACGAACACGTCATTGCCGCGGCCGCGCAGGCTCGCGACGAACCGCCGCACGTGCTCGCCGTAGGTCACGACTGCGTCCGCGCGGCGATAGATGTGGCGGACGGCCGGCAGCGCGACCAGGTGCCCCCAGGAGCGTGGTTGTGCCCAGACCGAAGCCCAGAGCACGAACGGTCGCCGGTTCAGCCTGGCGGCAGCGTAGGCAGCGGGGAGAATTGCGCCGCCGGCAAACGGCGCGATCAGGGCGTCGTAGTTGCGAGCCGCCGAGATCGCGCCGGTCACGCCATGTATGCGCCGCGCGGGGAAGGGCGCGGCCGCGACCTGGGCATCGAGGTCTGCGAACCAAGGCGGCACGTAGCGCGTGCCCCCACCGAAGCAGAGCACCTCGACGGCGTGCTCCGCGGCCAGGCGCTCGTACAGGGGAACGCGGTACGGGGCTAGGTAGGTGGTCAGCAGCGCGACGCTCACGGCGCGGAATCTATGCTGAAAAGCGTGAGCGGCCGGGCGTGGATCTTCGTCATCGTCGCGCTCGCGGTCACCCTCGGAGGCTGCGGGGGCTCCAAATCCTCCAGCTCGCCTCCGGGTTCGACCTCCGCTCCGCCATCCACGTCGAGCGTGACGACGACTGCGACGAAGACCGCGAGCACAACGAAGCGCATCACCAGCACCTCGTCCACTCAACCTCGTGGCAGCACGACGTCCGGCTGGGCGTCGTCCGCGAGCGGCGCGCCGCGGGGATCGGGCACCGAGCAGGCCGCCGGCGGGGCGAGCAACGCGCGCGTGCCGGCGACGTTCGTAGTCGGTTCCGGCGGCAAGCTGAACCCGCCCGTGATCACGATCCCGACGTTCCTCGCCGTCCAGCTGACGGTCGCCTCGGGCGATGCTCGCTCGCATCGCATCATCGTGCGGACGCCGAAGCCGTATGCCCTGAGCGTGCCCGCGCGCGGCCGCGCCTCGATCCGGATCGGAGGGCTGCGGGCCGGGCAGTACGACATCGAGGTAGACGGCTCGACGGGCGGCGCACTGGCGATCGGCGGCGAGCCGGGGCCGTAGCCGCTTTGGGTGACGCCGTCAGGCGATCCGGGAGCCGATCGCCGCACCCCGATCGGGCCGAAGCAGCACGACGCCCAGCTCCGGATCGAGCGCGCCGAGCACGAGCACCTCGGAGGAGAACGGACCGATCTGGCGCGGAGGGAAGTTGATCACGGCGACGACGAGCGTGCCTCGGAGCTCGTCGAGTGAGTAGTTGGTGATCCGCGCCGAGGAGCGCTTGACCCCGACCTCGGGGCCGAAGTCGATCGTCAGCTTCCACGCCGGCACACGAGCCTCGGGAAACTCCTCGACCGCGAGGACTCGTCCGACGCGCATGTCGACTGCGTCGAAGTGGTCTATGTCGATCACGCTTCTAGTGCCCACTAGGTGGGCTCGAACCGCCGGCCAGTGGAGCGGCGTCGGCCGGGGGCGAGGCGTGAGGCGCATCGGTCGCTGCGGGCGGTGCGGTGCTGGTGCCGGAGGCGGCGGGGGTGCCGGTGCCGGATCCGGAACTCGGTCCGGGAGGAGCTGCCGGCGGAGCCGGTGGGGTCGGCGGCGCGCCTCCCGCCGAGCTCGGGCCCGGATCGCCGTACGGCGGTGAGACGGGGGCGATCGTCGGGCCCGACGCGGAGGCTGCCGTCGGCGTGGGTGACGCCGCGCTCGAATTCGCCTGCGTTGGCGCGAGGAGCGTGGGGTCGTTCTCGGTCTGCGTGCGGCCAGGCGGCGGCTCCGGCGCTGCCGGCAAGGATGCTGTGGTCTTGGTGCCCCCAGGCGGCAGCGGCGGCTTAGTCGCTGGGCTCGTGGTGGTCTTCGTCAGAGCTGCTTTGACGGTCGGCTTGTCCGCTGCCTTGGTCTCCGGCCTGACCGGCGCGGCGACTGAATTCGCCGGCTTGGTTGGGCGCGGCGCCGGCGGCGGAGGGCTCAGCGCCGGCTTGACCTGGGCATCGATGTGATGACCCGGCGCCACCCAGGTCGTCCTGGCGTGAGTCGCGGGGGCCGCGGGCGCGGGCACGCTCGCAACCGGCAGGGCAGCCTGGGCGTGGCTGTGGCCATGGCGGCGGCCGGAGTGATCGACCTCGACTGCGCCGGCGGTGACGAGTGCCGCGGCCGCGAGTCCGGCGGCGGCCTTGGTGGCGATCGCTCCCATGCCCGCCGAGATGAACCCGCCCGCGCCTGACCCGGCAACTAGGGTTGACCCGGCGGCGGCAGATGAGCCTGCGGCGCCGGCGCTGGTGGCGCTCGATCCGGCGGAGTGGCTGAGGTGCGTGACGATCAGCTTCTTGATCACGACCAGCGGCCCGATCGGCATGATCGCGGCCAGCGCCTTGTTGGTCTCTTTCAGCTGCGAGCGGAAGGCCGAGCACCGTTCGCAGGCGCGCAGGTGGCGGCGCACCAGCGGGCTCGGCCGGCGCCGTAGCCCCTCGGCGACCTCGCCCAGCTCGATCCGGACCTCGTCGCAGGAGAGCAGCCGCGCCTCGGCCGCCTCTGCTAGGGAGACGCGGGCGCGGACGAGTAGCGATTTCACGCTGGGGACGGTCGTTTCCATCGCCTCGGCGATCTGCTCGTAGGAGAGCGCGTCCATCTCGCGCAGCACGAGCGCGGTCTTCTGCGTCTCGGGGAGTTCATGGATGTCGCCGACCAGGAGGCGGAACTCCTCGCGCTCGTGCACTTTGTCGGCTGTGCTGGCGCCATTTTCCGACAGGTGCACGTCCATCGAGTCGACGCCCGTGGCCTGGATCCGGCGCAGGTGGTTGAGGCTCCGGTTACGGGCGATCCGGTACAGCCAAGGACGCACGTTGATCGGGCGCGTGTCGGCGGTCATCGCGTTGAACGCGGCCGCGAACACGTCCTGCAGCACGTCCTCGGCATCCTCGCGCGAGCCGAGGAGGTGCCGGCAGAAGGCCAGCAGGCGCGATTCGTAGCGGCCCACCAGCACCTCGAACGCGTTGCCGCTGCCGCGGCGAACCAGCGCGACGAGCTTCTCGTCGGATTGCAGCCTCAGCAGCGGCGAGCGCGCATGCAGGCCGATACCCCCGGAGTATTTGAGAGCTGAGACTTCCACGCGAGCGGAAAGAGGATCCTGGCTAAGAGGACACCGAATCGACGGATAAGTTGCGGCCTACCTTAGGAGCTGGCGAAGATTTCTGGCGCCCGGCGGGTTCGCGCGTGCGTCATCGCCAGGGCTACGCGAGCGTCATCGCCAGGGCTACGCGAGCGTCATCGCCAGGGCTACGCGAGCGTCATCGCCAGGGCTAACATGCCGCGCGAGCCCGGGTGGACAAAGTGGCAAAGTCGGCGCTCTTAAAAAGCGCTGCTCGCGAGAGCTTGCGGGTTCGAGTCCCGCCCCGGGTATGGACTCGAGGGTGTTTTGCCGATCAGGCCGCCACCGAGGCGGTACCCGCGGCAACCCGGCGCGAACGCGCTGAGAGGCCGTCCAGCAGCGCGCTCGCCAGGCCTTGGTCACCGCTGACCGCGAGGCGACTGCGGTCGGCGGAGGGCGAGAACGCCGCCACCCAGGCTTCACGATCGCCGTCGACGCGGGCGTCGGCACGCTCGGGCGCGCACTCTCGCACAGTCACGCCCTGCGCCGAGACCGAAACGGAGTAGGAGCAATCAGCCTCATCCGGATAGTGCATCGTCATCTCCACCACCCCTGCAACGCCGGCGGGGGCACGCACGAGCCCCGGGGCGAGCCGGAAGATCGCGCCGATGTCGATCGCCTCGCTCGCGCGCGGCGCGCTCCAGGCCCAGTCGTAGCCCCACCGCGCCAGCTCGCCGAGGATCGGCATGAGCTCGCGCGCTCGCTCGGTCAGCTCGTAGTCGACCCGCGGCGGCACCTCGCGATAGCGCTTGCGGGTCAGCATCCCGTCCGCCACCATGCGGTTCAAGCGCGAGCGCAGCTGCTCGGTGGAGATGCCCGGCAATACGCGTTGCAGCTCGACAAAGCGGCGCGGCCCGGCGGCCAGATCCCGGACGATGAGCAGCGTCCACTTGTCGCCCACGAGATCGAGTGCGCGAGCGTCCGGGGACCACTGGTCGTACGGGTGACGCTTCGGTGCTGGTACCTGGGGGATCGCTGCCTCCGTCCGCGGGCGGACCTACCTACCAAGTTTGAGTCTAACGGAGGTTGGGCCGCCAGAAAATCCCCGCACATGCGCATGCACAACTGGCAGGGCAAGACTTTGACGGCGTCGCGCAAGTTTGCGCGAGTTTTACCTTCGTCGTTCGTTTCGGACAGACGTGGGAGAACTAATTGATCTGGATCGCTATCGCGAGCGACAGGTGCGCCGACAGGCGGAGGCGAGCGTCGGTGCGCCTGCGGCTCCGGTGGCGCGGTCAGCGAGCGGGCCGGCCGTTTTCTTCTTCGACCTGGCGTGTCCGTTCTCGTACCTCGCCGCGGAGCGCGTCGAGCGCATTTTGAGCGACGTCGAGTGGATACCGGTCACGATCACCACAGCCGGCGAGCGCCATCCTTGCCATTCCCGGGCGGAGCGGGCAAGGGCGGAGCGCCAGGCGGCGGATCTGCGGCTACCGTTGGTGTGGCCGGATCCGTTGCGGGGCCGGACGCTGTCCGCGCTGCGGGCGGCGAGATTCGCCCAAGAGCTTGAAGCAGGGGTGCAGTTCGCGCTGGCAGCAGCCAGGCTTGCCTTCTGCGGCGGCTTCGACCTCGAGGACATGGATGTTCTGAGCGAGGCGGCCGCCGCAGCGGGCATCTCTCCCGCCGGATGTGTGCAGGCGGCGCGCGATGACTCCAAGGACGGGGCCCTGCAAGCCGCCGCGCGGGGGCTAAAAGAGCGCGGTATCCAGCGCCTGCCTGCGATCAACATGCAGGGAAGCTGGTTGCAGGGCGAGGGGGCGCTAGCGGGCGCCGCGGCACTGATGCAGGAATGCAGCGTGCGCGGCGGCCCGCTGGCTCCGGTCGGCTGAGCCCGCCGCGCCCCGGGGTTAGCCCCGGCCGGCTGAGCCCGCCGCGCCGCGGGGTTAGCCCCGGCCGGCTGAGCCCGCCGCGTCCCGGCGACTCCGGACTGTCGGGCGCGGGTTCATACTGCGCACGTGAGCGAATCGGCCGACCCGGCTTCGCCGGTACGGCTTCGAACGCGGCGCCGCCGGACGAGCGTGCGCCGGCGTGTAGGGAGAGGCCTGCGCCGCTTCTGGCAGCTGGCCTGGCAGGCCAACATCACCGGCAACGCGTCGATGCTCGCCTACAACATGCTCGTCGGCGTGATTCCCGTGGCGCTGCTGGGGCTGTTCGTCGCAGGTCAGGTTCTGTCGAGCGAAGCGGTGCAGCGGAGCGTGTTGAGCGACCTGCGCGACATCTTCCCGGGCGCGGCCGTGGGAACGCTGAACTCGCTGCTCGACCAGATCCGCTCCTCGACAACGGGCACCGGCTTGCTTGCGCTGATCGCCAGCCTGTGGCTGGCGTCTTCGTTTTGGGGCGCGCTCGACACGGCCTTCAGCCGGATCTACGGCTGTTCCTCGCGACGCTGGCTCGAGCAGAAACGCTTCGCGCTCGGGATGGTGTTCGTCGTCCTGCTGTTCATGATCGCCACCGTCGCCGTCCCCACCGTCCAGAGCATCCTCAAGGCCGGCGCCGAGGACCTGCCGTTCGACCTCGCCCACGTCGCCGGGTTCGTCTACGGCCTGTCGCTGGCGATCAGCCTGCTCATCCTGTTCGGTTCGCTCGCGCTCATCTACGCGCGGGTGCCGAACCGCCCCGTCCCGTGGCGCGCCGTGTGGCCGGGCGCCCTCGGTGCCGCGTTGGCGATCGCCGTCATCAGCTACGCGTTCCCCGTCTACCTGTCGAACATCTCGACGATTGCGCGGTTCGGCACGACGATCGTGTTCGTGCTGATCGTGCTCGCGTGGTTCTACGTGCTGGCGGTGATCATCCTCGGCGGGGCGATAGTCAACGCGCTGCGGCTGGGTGTTAGCGTGCCGGCAGATGGCGACTGAGACCGAGGCCCAGCTGCACGGCGGGCGCCGCGCCGCCCAGTTGCTGCGGGCGCACGGCGTGAGCAAGCTGTTCACGCTCTCCGGCGGTCACTTGTTCTCGCTTTACGACGGCTGCCGGGCCGAGGGGATCGAGATCGTCGATGTCCGGCACGAGCAGACCGCGGCGTTCGCGGCTGAGGGCTGGGCCAAAGTGACCCGCACCGTAGGAGTCTGCGCCCTGACCGCGGGACCGGGCGTCACCAACGGCATGAGCGCGATCGCTTCCGCGGCTCAGAACAACTCCCCGCTGCTCGTCCTCGGCGGGCGCGCGCCCCAGTTTCGCTGGGGCCAGGGGTCGCTGCAAGAGATCGACCACATCCCGTTCGTGCGACCGCTGGTCAAGCTGGCGGCGACAGCCGAGAGCGCGGACATATCGAGTCTGCTCGACCACGCGATGCGAACGGCGCTCTTTCCACCCTCAGGTCCGACGTTCGTCGACTTCCCGCTGGACCATGTGTTCGCGCCCGGGACTGAGCCGGAATCCGGGCCGCCGCCGCTGCCCGAGCCTTGGACCGGCGCCGGCGCCGGCGGTCGCGCCCTCGACCGTGCCGTCACGGTGCTGAGCGAAGCCGAGCGTCCGGTGATCATGGCCGGAACGGGGCTCTATTGGGGCCGCGGCGAAATGGCGCTGCGCGAGCTTGCGCAGGAGCTGCGGATCCCGGTGTTCCTCAACGGCCTGGCACGGGGATGCCTCCCCGCTGACCACGAGCTGTTCTTCTCCCGGGCCCGGAGCACGGCCCTTCGCGAGGCGGATGTGGCGCTCGTGATCGGTGTGCCGCTGGACTTCCGCCTCGGGTTCGGTGGCGCCTTCGCCGATGACGCTGAGATCGTCATCGTCGGTGCCACTGAGCCGGAGCGCGACCATCCTCGTCCGGTCGCCGCCGAGCTGTACGGCGCGCTGCCGGCGACGCTCGAGGGGCTCCGCGTCGCAGCCGGCGGCCCCGGCCCGGGCGATCTCGCCTCCCGCCGCCAGGCGTGGGTCGCCCGCCTGCGTGAGACCGAGACACAGCGGCGCGCCGCCGAGGCCGCCGAGCTCGCCGATTCACGCGCGCCGCTTCATCCGATGCGGATCTACGGCGAACTGCAGACGCTGCTGCCGCGCGACGCGATCGTGATCGGTGACGGTGGCGACTTCGTCTCGTTCGCCGGGCGGCTGATCGACTCCTACCAGCCAGGGTGTTGGATCGATCCTGGACCGTTCGGCTGTCTGGGCAGCGGGATCGGCTACGCCCTCGGCGCCAAGCTGGCTCGCCCAGACCAGCCGGTCGTGCTGCTCCTGGGCGACGGCGCGCTCGGGTTCTCCGGCATGGACCTCGACACGCTCGCCCGGCACAACGTCCCGGTGCTGGCGATCGTGGGCAACAACGGCATCTGGGCGCTCGAGAAGCACCCGATGGAAGCCCTGTACGGGTACTCGGTTGCCGCCGAACTGCGTCCCGAGACGCGCTACGACCAGGTAGCCGAAGCTCTCGGCTGCGAGGCCACCCTTGTCCGCGAGCCCTTCGAGCTCCGCCCGGCGCTCGAACGCGGCCTTGCCTGCACCCGTCCGACGCTGGTCAACGTCCTAACCGATCCCGCGGTGGCCTATCCCCGCCGCTCGAACCTGGCCTGAACGCAGGACTGGCGATTTGGTTCGGACTGTCCGAACCGATTCGCCAAAGTCTGGCTCACCCGGCGGGTGGGCAGCCGAGTGACCGCCCGCGAACGAAAACCGCCCGCAGCTAGTGCGGGCGGTTTCCGATCCAGGTTTGGCCCAATCAGGACGGGCAGGGGTACGTGCCGGAAAGGGCCGATGGAGTGGCTCGGACGGCGGGAGGCGCCGATGTCTGCGGCTTCGCCCGAGCCTATGACGGGACCCGAAGCGCTCTCGCGCAACTGGCCCCGCCGGCTATGTTCCCCGGTGGTTCTGGCGGCCACAATCGTACATTCGTCCAGAATGTGCCGCCGGCGCGTTACAAATTGTCCAAACAGGGAAGGGCCAAGAATTTTCCGGCCGGCGCTGGCGCCCTACAGGCCGAGGACCGCGCCGCGCAGGATGTCGTGTTCGGAGACCTCGACCCCGTCGAGCCCGAACAGCTTCATCACCTCGCCGAGGATCACCGCACCGGCCACGATCGTCGGCGCACGCGCCGGGTCGAGTCCCTTCACGCCGCGCCGCTGCTCCAGGTTCAGCGCCGCCAGCTGCTCGAGCAGCCGCTGCCGTTCGGTGTCCCGTAGCACGTAGCCGTGGACCCGCGCCGGGTCGTAGGGCTCGAGCTCCTGGGCCACCGCCGCGAGCTGAGTCGCGGTCCCGGCTACCGCGATCGCGTGCCGCACCGCCCGGCGCCGCCCAGCTGGAACTCCGTTCGCGAGGATCTCGTCGACGTCGCCGGCGAGCTCGGCCAGCTCCTGCGCAGTAGGTGGATCGCTGTGGAGGTGGCGCTCGCTCTGGCGGACCACGCCGGCCTGCGTCGAGACGTAGAACTCAGCTTCGCGCCCGGTTCCGATGACGAGCTCGGTTGACCCGCCTCCGATGTCGACCACCAGCGTTGGG
>JAFAZV010000347.1 GCA_019239445.1 Solirubrobacterales bacterium | reverse complement strand
TACAAGCTGTTTCCCGAGGGCGGCGAAAAGCAGCAGGTCGAAGACGCGACGGCTGAGCAGCGCGCGTTCGCTCGGGCGACTCGCGGCGTTCACTGGTAGCGGCGCGGAGCACGCCGCTGAGCGACGTGCGGCGTTCACCGTCGCGCCTAGCGGCGCGTCCAGCTGTCGCGCGGGTTGCGGATCGGTGTCAGCGTCGGCTCGATCTGCTCGCGCAGGTGCTCGAACTGCGGCGTCAGCGAGAGCTTTTCACCAAGGTGCTCGACCGGCTCATCGACGGTGAAGCCGGGCCCCAGCGTCGCGATCTCGAACAACACGCCTGAAGGCTCGCGGAAGTAGATCGAGTGGAAGTAGTGCCGGTCGATGATCGGCGTCGGATGCGCTCGTCCCGACGTGGCGATTCGCCGCTGCCACTCCTCGTGCTCCGCCATCGGCGACGCCCAGGCCACGTGGTGAACCGTGCCGGCGCCCTGCAGGGGCCGCTCAGCCGGCGCTGCGTCGTAGATGTACCAGCCGCCACGGCGCTCACCACGGACCTCGTAGGTGTCGCCGGCCGGCTGCGCGTCGAACCCGAGCGTGTCGACGAGCAAGGCCTGCGAGCGCCGCGGGTCGACTGTGTACGCCCGGACGGCGTGAAATCCCTGGAGCGCGACCTCAGCCGGGATCTCCGGGTGATTCGCAATCAGCGGCTCATCGCTCGTCTGCACCACCGTCAGCTCGTGCTCGAGGCCTTCAGGATCGGCGAACCGCAGGCTCTCATCGCCTCGTTGGGCGTCATAGCCGAAGCCGGTGAGTCGCTTCTCCCAGAAGTCGAGCGCATCTGCGCCACCGACTCGCCACACGATCCGGTGGATCATCCCGGCGCCGGCGCGGCCGCGCGGTGTACCCGGATACTCGAAGAACGTGAGGTCGGACCCGGCGTCGCCGGTCTCGTCGGCGTAGAACAGGTGGTACACCGACGTGTAGTCCTGGTTGACCGACTTCTTCACCAGCCTGAGCCCCAGCGTGTCGGCATAGAAGTCCACGTTCTGCTGGGCATCGGCAGTGATCGCCGTTATGTGGTGGATGCCCTCGAGCTTCATCTCGTCACCTCGCGTCCGTCTACCTCTGTCGTTACATACCGCGTAAGCCTAGCAGGGGTAGTTGAGCCATCAAGCACCGCGGGTAGCTTGCACGCCTTGCGGTCACGGCCGCTGCTGCCGTGCGTTAGCGCCGGCATGAACTCGTTCGCCCGCCGCACGAGAGCTGCCGCGTGGGCTTGACTTCATCCGTTCTGGTCGCGCCGCTACCAGTGAACGCCGCACGTGCCCGCGGTGACGCCGCGCGCGCCGCTACCAGTGAACGCCGCGCGTCGCCCTCGCGAACGCTCGCTGCTCGGCCGTGGCGTCCTCGACTTGCTGCTTCTCGCCGCCTTCGGGAAACAGCTTGTAGGCGCGATTGACGACGAGGTCTTGGGCCCCTGGTGCGATCGCATACCCAAGCTGCCCCAGGTTTCCGAGCGCCGTCGCCACCCGTTTCGGCCGCTTTCGGATGGCGTCGCAGATCATCTCCGCCCCTTCCTCGGGGCTCAGCGTCGGAAACCGGTCGTAGATCTTCGTCGGCGCGATCATCGGGGTCCGCACCAGCGGCATGTAGACGGTCGTGATGTGGACGCCGTCGTCGATGATCTCGGGCCCGATCGAGCGCGCGAACGCATCAAGCGCGGCCTTTGACGCCAGGTAGGCGGAGAACCGTGGCGTGTTCATCTGAAGGCCGATCGTCGAGACGTTGATGATGTGGCCGGAGCCGCGCTCGCGCATCACCGGCAGCAGATCGAGAATCAGCTTGACCGGCGCGAAGTAGTTGAGGTTCATCGTCCGCTGGTAGTCGTGAAAACGGTCGTAGGCACGGTTGACGGAACGACGGATCGATTTGCCGGCGTTGTTGACGAGGATGTCGACGCTGCCGTGCTGCTCGAGCGCCTCAGCGGCCATCCTGTCGATGTCGTCCGGGTCGCTGAGGTCGCAGCGATGGACGAATCCCGTGCCGCCCAGAACCTCGATCTGGCGCTTGATTTCCGCCAGCTTGTCTTCGGAGCGCGCCACCAGCAGGACCGTTCCCTGCGCCTTTCCGATCTCAAGTGCCGTCGACTTGCCAATCCCTGACGAAGCGCCGGTGATCATCACCGTCCGGTTGCTGACCGCCTCGTGCAGCGAGCGCGCTATGACTCCGCCTGCTCCCGGGATACGCTGGCTGAACGCGCGCAGCGTCTGGGCGCCCCGCACCGCGAAGTCAGTGATGTTGGGCGGCTCCATGGGAGCACCCTACCAAGCGTTCTGTCCGCCGGTCATGCGAACATGCGTTCGTCGTGGACCAAGTTGTCTGCATCCTGCTCCCGCGCTTTGAGCTGACGATCGCCGCCGGCGATCGGAGTGAGCTTCTCCAGACGCCGGCAGCGCTTGCGCCCGAACCCGGCGCCGTCCAGAACGTTGGAGAGGTCTCGCTCGCGGCCGAAGCCTTCGGCGTCCACGCCGGTATGCGTATGGGCGAGGCGCTTGCGCGTTGCCCGCGGCTCATGCTGGTGCCGCCGGATCCGGTTGGTGTCGCTGATGCGTGGGAGCGGTTGCTCGTGAGACTGGAATCAATTGGCGCCGCGGTAGAGCCCGAGCGGCCGGGATTGGTTTGCTTCGACGCCGGGGGTCTGCTGCGCCTGCACGGCGGGATCCAGGGCGTGTTGCGCGCGGCTCGGCGGGCGCTTGGCGTATCCGCCCGGTTCGGAGTGGCGCCGTCACGCTTCGCTGCTGTCGCCGCGGCCTCACAGGCACGCGCGCGCCGCCCTGAGATTGTCGATGATGCTGCTGCCGGCCTCGGCTCCTCGATGCGAGCTCGCACCAACCGCGCTGGCGCCGATGCCCCTGACGCTAGCGCCTGCGTCTCTCACGCCGGCGCGCGCGCCAGCGCCAGCGCCTACCTCGCGCCGCTGCCGGTTTCGCTGCTGCGGTCTCGCCCGGCGCTTGCTGATCTACCTGAGGCATTGGAGCGGCTCGGGATCAGAACGCTGGGTGAGCTTGCCGCGCTGCCTGCGCCTGCTCTCGCCGATCGGTTTGGAGGTGTCGGTCTGCTCGCGCACGAGCTCGCCAGCGGTGGCGATGGTGCATTGCGTCCACGGCCCGCGGCCGAGTTTCTGCGTGAGTCACTTGATCTGCCTGAGGCCGCATCTGGAGTCCAGCTCGAGCAGGGTCTCGGGTTGCTGATCGATCGCCTGCTCGCTAGACGCGAGCGACGCGGCCGGACATTTCGCTCGGTCATCCTTTCCGCCGTGCTTGTCGAGCAGGGGGGCACCTGGCGCGATCAGGTCGTCTTCCGCGAGTCGCTTTCCGATCCGCTGCGAATGCGTCTCGCCCTGGCGCCCCGTCTGGCGCTGATGCCGGCGCCGGCCGAGCTGCTGCGCCTGGCCGTAGACAGCTTCGGTCCGCCGACGAGCGATCAGCGCCCGCTGCTCGAGGATCCCGCGGCAGGACGAAGGGCACGCCTGCGCGAGGCTATTCGGCAGGCTCGTGCGGTGGCCGGACCGGAGGCAGCACTGAGGGTGCTCGAGGTCGACCCTGATTCCCGCTTCCCCGAACGTCGCGCCGTTTTGACCCCGTTCGAGGGATGACTGGTCCGCGCCGCCTATCCGTCCCGGTTCGCGTTGCCGTCAATGCCCGCGACGACGGGATGCCGGAGATCGTCGA
>JAFAZV010000312.1 GCA_019239445.1 Solirubrobacterales bacterium | reverse complement strand
CACCGCGTGACCGAAGCCGACACCTCCAGCCGCGAGCAGCAGTGCCGGAGTAGCGCTCATGTTGGTTCTAAACGTGAAGGTTGGCGCTCATGCAGGTAAATCTGGTACCCAAATAGGGATGAAGCTGTTGTCATCCCGCCGACCGGGAGCAGGTCGGCGTCAGGCTAAGCCAAAGCTGTCCGCGCGCGCCAGGGCGAAGCGACAGCCCACGCGGGAACAGCCGCAGCGCTACTACTCGCTGTTGCTTGCGCCCGGTCCGCCCGGCGCACGCACTCTCTAACGCGCGGCGCGGCGCAGCGACTGGGCAAGCAGCAGGATCACCGCGGGCGGCATGACCCACCAGCCGCCGGCGCCGACAGCAGCCACGACCGCGGTCACGCCGAGGGCGATGGCGACGCCCACGGCGGTGACCCAGTCGTCGCCGACGACGAAGTCCCACACAGCCCGCGCGATCCGCGCCAGCACGCTCACATCGCCCCACTCGCCGCTGATCTCGCCCGCCGGCTCCCGGACCGCCCAGCGCGCGCGGGCGCGCGGCGCAACCACACCACCAACGCGAGCGAGACGAGTAGCACGCCGGGGATGAGCACGAGCAGCGCGGCGTCGCCGCCGGGCCAATTGGCGCCCGCGCCCTCGGCGCCCCAGAAGGTGCCGAACGAGGTCAGCATCACCCCAACGGCAAACTTCATCGAGTTCTCCGGGACCCGCGCGAGCGGCGCATGGATCGCCACGCCAACGCCCGCGACGAGCAGCACCGCGGCCGCGGCCGCGCCGGCGGCAAGACCGACACGGTGCTGGTTTGAGCCGAACGTGAGCGCGATGAACGCGACCTCGAGCCCTTCGAGCAGGACGCCCTTGAACGAGATCGTGAACGCATAGCCATCGAACCCGCGATCAGCGACCGCGCCCGCGGCAAGTGCCGCCTCGCGCTCCTGTGCGAACGCCGCCGTCTCGTTGTGGCGCTCCTTCAAGCCGGCGGCGCGGAGGATCGCCTTGCGCAGCCACTGAAGGCCGAACACGAGCAGGAGCGCCCCGACCACCAGCCGAAGCACGCCGAGGGGCAGGGCGCTCAGCGCTGGACCGAGGGCGGCGATCACGGCCGCAAGCGCCAGAGCGGCCGCGCCGACGCCGAACAGGGCCGAGGGCCAGCTGCGCGTGGTCCCGACGGCGAGCACGATCGTCAGCGCCTCCACCGCCTCCACCGCGCAGGCCAGGAACACCGAGACCGCAAGGCCGAGTTCAGCTCCGGACATCGCTAGCAGTATCGCGGACTCTGCGACTTCCAACCGTTCGCCGGCTCCGGCTCGTATGTCTGCCAGCCGGTCAACCAACGAAAGGAGAGACCCTAGTGAAGCGCTTCATGCTTCCCCTGATCGCGGTGCTCGCGATCGCCGCAACGGTCGTGCCGTCGGCAGCGGCCGCCAGCTCGTCGAAGAACCTCGTCCAGGTCGCGGCTTCGAACCCGCAGTTCTCGACCCTGGTCACCCTCGTCAAGAAGGCGGGGCTCGTCTCGGCGCTGTCCGGCAAGTCCAAGCTCACGGTGCTGGCGCCGACCAATGCCGCGTTCAGCAAGGTCCCGAAGAAGACGCTGAACGCGCTGCTGAAGAACAAGAAGCAGCTCCAAGCGGTGCTCCTCTACCACGTGCTCAAGGGCGCCGTCCCCGCCCGCACCGTGGTGAAGCTTCACTCGGCCAAGACGCTCGAGGGCTCGAGCATCAAGATCAGCGTGCGCGGCGGAAAGGTTTACGTCAACAACGCTCGCGTGATCAAGACCGATGTCAAGGCCAGCAACGGGATCATCCACGTGATCAACGCGGTGCTGATCCCGCCCAAGTAAGCCCCCAGTGGGCGGGGTCCACTCGCCCAGGCTCCCTGTCGCCGCGGTGGGGCGGCGGCAGGGAGCCGCCCCGCGTCGGGGTCTTCGGATCTCGAGCGTGCTATACGCCCCCTCAGATCCAAGACCACGAAGGGCGTGCGTCATCATGGGTGAAGGATGAGCGCGTTCAGAGGTGAGTCAGGCCGAGCCGCACGCATGAGCGGCGGCGCGTCCGCGGCTGAGCCGCCGCCGCCGCTGATGGACCCCGAACGCGAACGCGACAACCGCCGCGTGCTGCGCCTGTTCTCGCGCTACCGCTGGCGCCTCGCGGCGGTCGTCGCGCTGATCGTGTTCTCCTCCGGGCTGGCGATGATCTCGCCGTTCCTGCTCCGCGCGGTGCTCGACACGGCGCTACCGAAGCGCGACGGCACGCTGCTGACCGAACTGGTCGCCGGGATGATCGCGATCGCGATCGCCACCGGCGCGATCGGCGTCGTTCAGACCTACATCTCGAACGTGATCGGCCAGCGCGTGATGCACGACCTGCGCGCTGCCGTCTACCGGCACCTGCAGCAGATGTCGCTCGCGTTCTTCACGCGCACGCGTACGGGCGAGGTGCAGTCGCGGATCGCCAACGACATCGGCGGGATCGACAGCGTGGTCACCACCACGGCCACGTCGATCGCCCAGAACGCGACCACGGTCATCGCCACGATCATCGCGATGGTGCTGCTCGACTGGCGTCTGGCTGCGTTCTCGCTCGTGTTCGTGCCGCCGTTCGTATGGCTGACCCGCCGGGTCGGGCAGCTGCGTCGCAGCATCACCACCGAGCGCCAGCGCCGGCTGGCCGATCTGTCCGCGCTGGTGTCGGAGTCGCTGTCGGTGTCGGGGATCATGCTCGGCAAGACGATGGGGCGCGGGCGCGACCTCGCGCAGCGCTTCACCACCGAGTCACGTGACATCGCCGACATCGAGGTGCGCTCGCGCATGGCCGGGCGGTGGGTGATGTCGACGATCCAGATGGTGTTCGCGATCCAGCCGGCGCTCGTCTACTGGATCGCGGGCCAGAGCTTCGTGCACGGCGGGCACGCGATCTCAATCGGCACCGTGGTGGCGTTCACCCAATTGCAGACGCGGCTGCTGTTCCCGATCCAGAGCCTGCTCTCTACCGGCACCGACATCGAGGCGTCGCTGGCGCTGTTCGACCGCATCTTCGAGTACCTCGACCTGCCGGTCGACATCGTCGAGGCGCCGGACCCGGTGCAGCTGCGACCCGACGAGGTGCTGGGCGAGGTGCGCTTCGAGAAGGTGTCCTTCCGCTATTCGGACTCGGGCCCATGGACGCTCGAGAGGATCGGCCTCGACGTGCCGGCGGGCACGCGTACCGCGGTCGTGGGCGAGACCGGCGCCGGCAAGACGACGCTCGGGTATCTCGTCGCGCGCCTGTATGAGCCGCAGGAGGGCCGCGTGACGATCGATGGCGTCGACGTCCGCGAGGCGTCGCTGACCTCGCTGGCGGCCACCGTCGGCGTCGTCTCGCAGGAGACCTACCTGTTCCACGCCAGCGTGCGCGAGAACCTCCGCTTCGCCTGCCCGGACGCGAGCGACGAGGAGATCGAGGAGGCGGCGCGCACGGCGCGGATCCACGATCTGATCTCCTCGCTGCCCGACGGCTACGACACGATCGTCGGCGAGCGCGGCTACCGGTTCTCAGGCGGCGAGAAGCAGCGCATGGCGATCGCGCGCACGGTGCTGCGCAACCCGCCGGTGCTGGTGCTCGACGAGGCGACGAGCTCGCTCGACACGCAGACCGAGGCGGCGGTGCAGGCGGAGCTCGAGCGGCTGGCCGAAGGCCGCACGACGATCACGATCGCGCACCGCCTCTCGACCGTGCGCGACGCGGACCAGATCGTCGTCCTCGACCACGGGCGGATCGTCGAGCGCGGGACGCACGAGGCGCTGCTCGAACGTGGCGGGTTGTACG
This sequence comes from Solirubrobacterales bacterium, assembly GCA_019239445.1. GTDB lineage: Bacteria > Actinomycetota > Thermoleophilia > Solirubrobacterales > Solirubrobacteraceae > Palsa-465. The sequence goes on along the minus strand of JAFAZV010000312.1, from coordinate 5,898 downwards.
CGAGCCTGGTAGCGCGCGACGTGGCCGAGGAACCCGTGGGGTGAGCATATGAGCCCGGGCCGCATGCGGCCCGGGCCGGGTCGGCGCATGCGCCGACCCGCGGGGGCGCGCATGCGCGCCCCCGAACAGCATCTAAGACGCCACGGGCTCCGGCTCTCGCACCGGCTCCCCCTGCGGCGCCGGTGCCACCGTGGCCGCCTCGCCCTCGACGCGGAAGTGCGGAAGGATGCGGTCGAGCGCGCGCGGGAGCTTCCAGTTCCACTCGCCGAGCAGCATCATCACCGATGGCACGAGCACGGAGCGGACGATCAGCGCGTCGAGCAGCACCGCTGAGGCGAGGCCGATGCCGAACAGCTTGATCACGCGCTCGCCGCCGAACACGAAGGCGGCGAACACGAGCACCATGATCGCCGCGGCGGCTGTGATCGTGCGGCCGGTGGCGGCGAGACCGTGGCGCACGGCGGCGGCGTTGTCGCCCCGGCGGTGCCACTCCTCGAAGATGCGGCTGACCAGGAACACCTCATAGTCCATCGAGAGGCCGAACACGATCGGGAACAGCAGCACGGGCAGGAACGCCTCGATCGGCCCCGTCTTGTCGATCCCGAGCGGAGAAGCGCCCCAGCCGAACTGGAAGATCGCGGTAACGATCCCGAGCGCCGCGCCGGTCGAGAGCAGGTTCATCGCCGCCGCCGTGAGCGGGATCGCGAGGCTGCGGTAGACCGCCATCAAGAGCAGGAAGCTGAGCAGCACGACGACCCCGACGAACACCGCGAGCTTGTCGGAGAGCACGTGGCTGAAGTCGACGAACACCGCGGTCTGACCGCCGATCAGCACGTGCAGGCCGCTGCCGCGCTCGGCGGCGGGCACGACCTGCGCGCGCAGCTCGTGCAGAAGGGCTGAGGTCGAGGCATCCTGAGGCGCGCCGCGTGGATAGACGCGCGCGATCGCCACCGGACGCGCGCCGCGCGTGATCGCCGGCGTGGTGTGACCCGCGACACCGGGCGTCCGTGCCACCGCCTGCACGACGCGCGCGAACGCCGGTCGCTGATCGGGCGAACCCAGTTCGGCGACGAGCTGGAAGGGTCCGTTGTAGCCGGGCCCGAACCCCTGCGCGAGCAGGTCGTAGGCGCGGCGCGAGCTCATGCTCGAGGAGTCGCTGCCGGCGTCGGCGGTGCCGAGGCGCATCGAGAACAGTGGCAGCGCGACGATCACCATCAGGGCGGCGGCGGCGGCCGCGAACAGCGCCGGTCGCGCTTCGAGGACCTCGCTCCAGCGCGTCCAGGCGGAGGACTCATCCGAGATGCGGAAGCGGCGCTCGCCGATCAATCGCCGCTCACGCCGGCGCAGCGCGAAGCGCCCGAACAGCGCGAGCAGCGCCGGCAGCAACGTGAGCGCCGCCAGCACTGTGAACGCGACCGCGATCGAGGCCGCCACCGCGACGCCGTAGAGGAAGCTGACTCCGAGCACGAACATCCCGAGCATCGCGATGCAGACGATCAGCCCGGCGCACAAGACGGCGCGCCCCGAGGTGTCGATCGCCTCGACCACCGCGTCTTCACGCGCGACGCCGCGCAGGACGGACTGGCGGTAACGCGTGAGGATGAACAGCGCATAGTCAACGCCCACCCCGAGGCCGATGAGCAGCGCCAACTCACCGGAGAACGACGCCATCCCGATGACGTGGGAGAGCAGGCCGATGACTCCGTTGCCGGTGCCGAGCGAGAGCGCCGCCGTGAGCAGCGGCAGGGCCATCGCCAGCAGCGACCCGAAGACGAGGAACAGCACCAACCCGGCCGCGATGAATCCGAACAGCAGCCCGCTGTTGTCGTTGTGGCCGACCACCTGGCGCGCGAGCTGGCCGGAGACCTCGAACTGAACGCCGCCGCCCGAGGCGGAGGTGACGAGCGAGACGAAGCGCTGCGCCGTGAGGTGCGAGGGCACGCTCGCCGGGACGTCGAAGGTGACGGTGGCGAACGCGACCCGTCCCGAGGGCGCGATCTGACGCGCCCCCGCGCGCGAGAACGGTGAGACGATCGTCGTCACGTCTGGGAACTGCGCCATCCGCGCCAGCAAGGCTGCCATCCGGGTGCGGACCCTCGGGTCGGTGACGGCTCCCGAGCGCACCGCGACCACGACCTGCTCGCTGTCGCCTGAGACGCGCGGGGCGGCCTGCTGCAGCAGGACGAGCGCCGCGTGGCTGTCGGTGTGCGGCAGGCGGAAGTTGTCGGAGAAGGCGCTCCCAGCGGCGATGTGCAGCGCTGTTGCGAGGACCAGCGCGGCCAGCCAGGCCAGCAGGACGATCCAGCGGTGCCCGAAGCACCAGCGCGCGAGCGGCCTCATCGCGGCGCGAGGTTATACGGCTGCGCTCGGGGCCGAGTCGCGCTCCCGCGGCCGATGAGCAGCGGCGAACTCGACAAACGCCCGAGCCGCCGGCGAGAGGCGCCGTCGCTGGCGCCACCAGAGGACGACCTTGAGCCCCAGCGCCGGGGCAAGCGGCCTGAACGAGATCCTCGCCCCCGGCCGCTCGAGAAATGACCGCGGCAGGATCGCCAGCCCAATCCCCCGGGCGACGAGCGAGCGCACGAGCGCGAGGTCGTTGGCCTCGAGCGCGATCTGCGGCTCGACGCCGGCTCGCGCGAACGCACTGTCGAGAAGCCGGCGCGTCGAGGAGCCGCGGTGAAACGCGATCAGCCGCGCGCCCGCGAGGGCATCGAGCGACAGCGGACCCTGTCCGCTTAGCGCATGCCCCGGACTCATCGCCACCGCCAGCTCCTCGTGCGAGAGCTCGAGGCGCTCGACGTCGGCGAGCGGTTCGAGCTCGAGCGCGAACGCGAGGTCGAGGCTGCCGTCGGCCAGCATCTCGGTCATCTGAGAAGCAGTGCCCTCCTGCAGCCCGATCTCGACGTGCGGGTAGGCGGCGGCGAACCGCGCGAGCATCGCCGGGATGTCGAGCTCGCCGCCGAACAGCATCGCGCCGATCGAGACGTGACCGCGGACGAGTCCCCGCAGCGCATCGACTTCGCCCCGGAGGGCGTCGGTCTCGGCCAGCACGACTCGGGCCCGCGCGGCGACGAGTTCGCCGGCCTCGGTCGGTTGCACCGAGCGGGTCGTGCGCAGCAACAACTCGATCCCCAGCTCGCGCTCGAGCCGGCGCACCTGGTGCGAGAGCGCCGACTGCGCCACGTGCAGCTCATCCGCGGCCCGGCTGAAATGGCGGTGGCGCGCAACGGCCTCGAAGTAGCGGAGCTGACGAATATCCATCGTGATACAAGATAAAAAGTTTCGCACAATTGCATTGACGCGATCAATCCTTGTGGGGCAAACTCTGCGACGGATGACGCTGGCCCTCGACCGCGACCAGATACAGATCCGCCGCCGGCTGCGCCCGGGGGACACGCGAGCGATTGCCGAGCTGCACCGGCGCGTGTACGGCCCGGAGCACGGCATGAACGACGATTTCGTGGCCGCCGTGGCGGCGACGCTCGAGCAGGCGGTGGCGAGCGGATGGCCGCAGGACGCCGGCGCCGTGTGGATCGTCGAGCAGGATGGACGGACGTGCGGGTCGCTTGCCCTGACCGCCGAGGACGAGCGGCGCGGACAGCTGCGCTGGTTCGTGTTCGAGGCGGCCCTGCGCGGACGCGGCCTCGGGAGGAGCCTGCTCTCTGAGCTGCTGGCAACGGCTCGCGACGCGGGGATGCAGCGTCTCGAGCTCGACACCTTCAGCGCGCTGGACACCGCGGCCCGGCTCTATCGGGGTGTGGGCTTCGAGGTCGTCTCAGAGCGGGGGCGGAGCGACTGGGGGCCCCGCATCGTCTACCAGCACTACACGCTCGCGCTGTAGCAGTATTCGCAGCCTGCCCGCGAGGAGGTCGACCAACCGCAGCGCCGGGATTCTGCTCTACCGCCGCCCCGCGGGGGGCGGCATCGAGGTGCTGCTCGTGCATCCGGGCGGCCCGGCGTGGGCGAAGCGCGACCTCGGCGCCTGGTCGATTCCCAAGGGGGAGTACCACCCGGAAGAGGACGCGCTGGCGGCGGCGCGGCGCGAGTTCGCCGAAGAGCTCGGGGCGCCACCTCCGGACGGCGAGACCCACGACCTCGGTGAGGTGCGCCAGAAGTCGGGCAAGCTCGTCCGCGCCTGGGCGCTCGAAGGCGACTTCGACGCCTCGGCGATCACCAGCAACACGTTTCCGTTCCAATGGCCGCCGCGCTCGGGGAAATGGATCCAGATTCCTGAGGTCGATCGCGCGCAGTGGTTCGGCCTCGAGCCGGCGCGAGAGAAGATAAATCCGGCCCAGGTCGCTCTGCTGGAGCGCCTCGAGCACGAGTCGGCATGAGTCCCGGCCACGCGATCGGGCCGACCGCCCACTACACCGCGTACGTGTGGTCGCGCCACGGGCTCTCGCATCCCGAGCTCGTGACCGCTCAGGGCCGGATCCTGTTTGAGTCGCTGCGGCCGTTCATCGCGACCAGCCGGCTGCTCCGAGGCCCGTCGCTCGAGGCCTACCTGCTCACGCGCCACCGGGCGATCGATGCGCTGCTCGCCGAGGCGATCGAGCGGGCAGCGGTGACGCAGGTGATCGAGGTCGCCGCTGGTCTTTCGCCTCGAGGCTGGCGGTTCGCGCGGCGCTACGAGGACGCGCTGACCTACGTCGAGGCCGATCTACCGGAGATGGCGGCGCGCAAGCGCCAGGCGCTGGAGCGGATGGGCGCGCTCGGCGAGCGCCATCGGGTGGCGGCTCTCGATGCTCTGAGCGACTCGGGGCCGCACAGCCTCGAGGCGGTGGCGGGGAACCTCGATCCCGACCAGGCAACGGCGATTGTCACCGAGGGTCTGCTCGCCTACGTCGACGCCGCGGCGCTGGCGGGCATGTGGCGCCGCTTCGCGCGGACGCTGGCCACGTTCCGGGCCGGGCGTTACATCTCCGATCTGCACATCGGCGCGGTCCAGAACGTCCAGGTGCACATGTTCAGGCTGCTGCTCGCGGGGTTCGTGCGGGGACAGGTGCACCTGCACTTTGCCTCCGTCGCCGAGGCGGCGCGCGCGGCTCGAGCGGCCGGGTTCGCCGACGTCGAGGTGCGCCGCGGGATCGAGGTGGTCGGTGGCGACGCCGGAGCCGGAAGCGAGCTCGTGCATACACTTGAGGCATCAAGCAGATGATCTCGGCCACGCTTTACAACGATCCGGCCTGCCCGTGGGCGTACTCCGAGCGCCCGGCGCTGCGGGTGCTCGAGTGGCGCTACGGCTCGCAGCTCGACTGGGAGCTCGTGTTGATCGGTCTCACCGAGCATGCGTCGCAATACGAGGCGCGCGGCTACACGCCGCTGCGCGGCGCCCTCGGCCAGCTGCGCTTCCGCCGCTACGGGATGCCGTTCGCGCCTGCGCCGAAGCCGCGGCTGAGTGGCACCGCGCGTGCTTGCCGGGCCGTCGTGGCGGCGCGCTTGATCAGCCCGGGCAGCGAATGGCGCGTTTTCCGGGCGCTGCAGCTGGCCAACTTCACCACCCGGATGCTGCTCGACGACGAAGCCGCTCTGCTCGAGGTGCTCGCGGCCGTTCCGGGCGTCGAGGCGAGCGAAATCGTCGGTGCGCTCGATTCGTCCGCCGTGACGGAAGCCTACGAGCGCGATAAGGCGCGGGCGCGGAGCGCCGCCGGCTCAGCGGCCGAGCTGCAGGGCAAGACCGCGGCCACCGATGGGCCTGTGCGCTTCACGGCGCCGTCGGTCGAATTCGAGCACGGCGGTCTGCGGCTCGTCGCCGGCGGGTTTCAGCCGGTCGAGGCCTACGACGTGCTGATCTGCAATCTCGACCCGACGCTCGAGCGCCGGCCGGCGCCTGACACGCCGGCGCCGCTGCTCGAGTACTTCGATGAGGGCCTGACCACGCAGGAGGTGGCAGCGCTG